>JAXDRC010000026.1:0-94907 GCA_034091205.1 Parabacteroides sp.
CGTTCCCTCTACTTTACTATTGTCATCTGCATGACTGGGACTACACCAAAGCGCCTATACACCGCAGAGAAGAATATTATACCTATTGTATCAAGAAGTCTGATGACGGTAATGATATATCACACTTTGATATTGCCATTAGTTCACGAGGTTTTGGTGACCCACCGTACGAAGGTCCTGAATATGAAAAGTACATAAATGTAGATGCAGAATGAAAACGGAAAGAGATATGGAAACAAAAACAGACAGTAACCGACCATCTACAATCAGAATAATAGCCGGAAGCTTAGTTATGCTATGTTACGTTCTGATATTCTGGATTTGTCTTGACGGAATGGTTTATTTCATGAATCATTATCCTCCCCGGAAATTCCCGCTTTTCGAGCACTTATGGGGAAAGCTGGCATTCATATTCATATCCGGAATGACAGTCATAATAACCATAGGAATAGCGATGTCATTGATATTTGCCGCCGTGAAAATATGGGGCGGAAAGAGCGAAAGTCCGGGACACATCATATATCCTTTCCCTGCAGTACTGACCTTGCTACTGACACTTTATTGTTTGGATACATTTTGCTCGTTATCTATTTCAGTTGAACCTGTTCCACGCCTTAAGAATTTGTAAACAATATATGGCTACATGTCATCCATAGACAGCCCTTTGTAGGAGATTTTATACCCCTTGAACTCGCCCGTGGCACGCAGGAAGGCAGCCGCCTTATTCTCCAGCACCTTCATGTCAATGTTGTCTGCCTTACGTTTCACCTCGAAAAACGTGGCTTCTTCGTCCAGTTCGTTCTCGGCCACAATGTCGATTTCATTCTCGCCCTTGCGGTCCCACCATCCGCCGATGCGCGTGTAGGCTTTGCGTTCGATCAGCACACGCCTGAAATAGCGTTCGAGCATCAGACCGCTGAACGTCTCGTAGTCCCTGTTGATAATCGTCTTCACGCTCTCGTAGTTCTCTATCTCCAGCATATAGCTGTACTTGTAGATGAAGCGGAACCAGAACGTGAAGAAGTTGTCCTCTATCGTATAGCGGACATTCTTGGTGGAACTCTTCTCGAAGAGGGGCTGCTTCTTGGCGATGACCTCGTACTCGTTTTCCAGCTTGGTCAGGTAGCCGCCGATTTCCCTGCCTACCACGTTCTCTATTTCCGAACGGGAGGTCTTGCCTCTCGCTATGGCTGACAGAATCGAGAAATATACCCCGTAATCCTTGCCGAACTCCTCGATAAGGATAGCCTTGCCTTCTCCCAGGAAGATGGAGTCGGCCTTTATGATGTGGTCAAGCATGGCTGACTTGGTCGTGGCCCCGGCATCCACAAGCAGCTGCACATACTTGGCCACGCCGCCCGTGAAGGAATACAGGGCCAGCAGATCTTCCGCCGTGTGTCCCGGATGGTATTCCGTGAGGATTTCCTTCAGCACCGCCGGAGTGAACGGACGCACGCTCATAAAACGGGTCTGCCTGTTATACAGAGGTTCCTTCTTGTCCTTGAATATCTTCGTCATCATGGAGTATATCGAACCGCAGACGACAAGGTTCATGCGGGATTTCGGGCTGTATATGTCCCAGATGCGCTGCATGTCGCTGTACACCGACTTGTTCACGCGGAAGAACTCCTGGAACTCGTCAATGAACAGCGTGATGGGACGCTCCGTGGAAAGTTTCATCAGAAACTCGAACACATCGTCGAAATGCTCCGCCCGTCCCATCGTGGGGATTCCCAGCTTGCTCTCTATTTCAAGCCGGTAATCCTCGCACAAATCCCCTTCAGCCTTGCGGGCAACAAAGAAATAAAGGATAGGTTCGTCCTCGTATGCCTTCCATACGAGGGATGTCTTGCCGATACGGCGCCGGCCCGTCACTACCGTGAACTGGGCGTTGTCTTTCGACATCCTGCGAATCTCACGCAGGGATGCTATTTCTTCTGTCCTGTCAAAAAATCTCATATCCTAAGTCCTTTTATATTGCAACTTACGAAACACCTGTTTCGGAAATGGCTGTTTCGCTACTGCAAAGATAATGTGTTTTTCCATAAAAACAGGCAGTTGGCCAGATTTTATTCCGGATAAGTCCATTCTTTTGTAGGGCGAACCTTTTGGAAATCATTACATTCATTAGCTGAAGGATGTGAAGGTGGACTATATAATTGTGCAGTCATACGGGACAGAGGATATAATTGAATCCATATTTTTATAATCCTGTTTATGATTATAAAGAATAATGCGAAAGATACAGACGGATTGTTTACCTTGTCAGTTAGGACGATTAGCGCACTTTCAATATTGCAATATACTAACTATAAAAATGGGAGTTCCATTGGTAGAGTTAAATATGCGTTAATTTAATTACGCCAATGGGTGAAATAATATATTTTTTATATATTTGTTTTTGATTAAGTATATGTTCACAATTATTATAACTAAAGTTTGGCTAGGTTTAATTCATAGTAGTTAAAAATGGTTGCAGGTAGTTAGTGTTTTGCTTCGCTACACCTGGAAGTTAAAAGTTGATATATTTCAGATACAAACAGTATTGGCATATATTCCTTTTTAACTCCAGCTCCTCCATAAGATATACAACTAGAGAATCTCTAAATATAGAATTAATATTGAACAGATGCTTGATATAATTACAGTATTATATATTTATTAGACAATATATAGAATAAGGTTTTGGAGTTTGGGTTTTCATCCATACAGTTTCTTATTCTGTATAAATTCTATTGCATAAAGGAAACTTGTTGAGTTTATAACGTAAGTTGTACAAGTTATATAATTTAAGGAGCTATAAGAGTAATTTTTAAAAACCAATAGTATAAATTCTATCGGTTTTTAAACTTTAGAGATATAATCAGGTCTATAATCACCAATGAATACAGAACTTAAAACTTGTGGGACTTGGTTTTTTATAAACTTTATTATTAATGAAAATTCTGGTTAATTAGTGTTTTGTATGAGAGTTATAACTTTGCTGTTATGTTTTTGTTTTTGTGGATATTCTGTTGATGCTCAAGACAAATCAATGGGATATATTATGCCAAATACTATTTTGAAGACAAATATTTTATATTGGGGAACTTTAACTCCCAATATTGGTTTAGAAGTTGGTATTTCTCCTAAAATTACATTCGAATCCGAATTTGGCTTGAATCCGTTCAGTGGAAAAAAAACTGATGGAAGCTATGGTAAATCTATTAAACATTTTCGATTACATCCTGAATTACGTTATTGGTTTTGCGAACGTTTTTATGGTCATTTCATAGGGTTTCATACACCCTTTATTATATATAATATTTCAGACATAAGTTGTATTGGTACTAAAGATGAACGTCATCAGGGATGGGCTGCTGGAGCTGGATTAAGTTATGGTTATCAATGGGTTTTGGGCAAGCATTGGAATCTTGAAGCTACAGTGGGTGTAGGATATTTGTATTTGATGTCTGAAAAGTATCCTTGTGCTTCTTGTGGCGAACGTATTGAAAAGGATGGTAAGCATTATATAGGACCAACACAGGCTGCGATTAGTGCTGTTTATGTATTTTGATAACTGAAAGTCATTGTATTTATTATCTTAAAAACTAAAAAATATGAAATTATTTTTTTTGTTACTATTATATATATATGCAGGAAGCTTTTGTTGTGTTTTTTCTCAAACAAAAGGAATGGAAAATGCATTTAAAATAACACAGAAAAAAGTTTCAAGGCATGATGATAAACTTTGTTTATCTATGGATATTGATGTAAGTGAAATGACTTTATCAAGTAATCATTCGTTGCTATGTAGTTTGATATTGGAGGCAGGTGATAGTATTCAAATATTACCTTCTATCCGTTTTAATGGCAGAAGTCGACATTTGCTTTACCGCCGAGCTACTGATGACATATTTGTTGAACCTAATGTTTATCGTCGTTATAATGAAAAGGATCAATTTATACATTATTTTGTAGAAGTTCCTTTTTATGGCTGGATGGACAATGCTGAATTATCTGTTGTTTTTGATGAATGTGGCTGTGGTTGGAAAGAGCTACAAAAGAACAAAGCAAAACTTTTTACTATCAATATTCCACAATCATTTGTGCTTTCACCCGTTGTTCTTTTTTCTCTGCCTCAAATGGATGATACGAAACATCGAAAGCTGGAAGGAAAGGCTTTCCTTGATTTCCCGGTTAATGAAATAAAGATTTATCCGGATTATAGGAAAAATCCGGAAGAACTGGCTAAAATTCGTCGGACTATTGATGAAGTGCGCCATAATAAATATGCGACGATTACAGCCATACGTATCAAAGGGTATGCATCACCTGAAGGTTCATACAAGAATAATGCTTATTTGGCTGAGTATCGAGCTAAGGCTTTGTCGGCTTATGTCAAAGAATTGTATGATTTGGAAGCTGTTGCCATGTATGTTGATTTTGAACCTGAAGACTGGAAGGGTTTGGAAAATGCTTTGGAGTCAGGTGTTTTAACGGACAAGGAGCAATTGTTGGCTATTGTACGTGCCGATGAACCTAAAGATTGGGATCAACGTGAATGGAAACTGAAGACATTAAATGGTGGAAAATCTTATCCGTATTTGTTGAAAGAGATTTATCCGGCTTTACGACATTCGGATTATGAGGTGGATTATACCATTCGTAATCTGACATTGGATGAGGCGCGTGTTTTGGCATTTACCGATCCGAAACAGTTGAGTTTGGGTGAATTTCTGAGGGTTGCGGAATCGTTTAATGATGAGCCGGAGAAGCAGGCTGAGGTGATTCGTATGGCTGTTTTGCTTTATCCGGCAGAGTCGGTAGCCAATCTGAACGCTGCTGTTTTAGCTATTCGGGAAAAGGATGTGGCTAAAGCAAAGCGTTATTTGTCAAGAACTGATTCTTCACCGGAGAAAGCTTTGGTTGAGGCTGCCATTGCCATGCAGGAGTCGGATTGGAAAACGGCAGAACTTTACCTGAAACAGGCTGCTCAAAAGCCGGAGTTGCAAAAGGCCGTAGAAGAAAACAGAAAACAGTGTGAATTAAAACAGAAAACAGAATTGTAAATTTTAAAAAATAATACGATGAAAAAGAGAGTCTTATTCATAACGGCTTTATCAGCTTGTTTTTGCGTATCTTGTGATAAAGATTTAGACACGGGTAATGTCAACGGCTCAAGTAGCAATGATGTTGCTTTTGTAAATATTTCTCTGAATTTACCGACGAATGACGGAACAACCAGAGCTCTTTCAAAAGACGGAACAGGTGGTAATGGTAATTTTTTCGATGGACTTCCGGAAGAATATCAAGTGAAAGATGCTATTTTAGTAATTTTTCAGGGAGCTTCAGAGGAAACAGCTCAGTTTCATCAAGCCATTAATTTAGGTACTGATTTTGTAAATAATGGAACTCCTGACGGACCGATTACTTCTACTTATAAAACGGTTTTGAAGGTGAAGAAACCAACAGAGAATAACCAGCTTTTCGGTTTGGCAATTCTGAATGCAAATAATCTTTTCCAAGTAGTTCCGGCAACTGATGAAGATGGTCTTGACAAATTGCAGTGGAAATCACCGGGTTCTTTTGAATTTACGGATTTTACAGGTTCTTATACATCGCTACAAAGTTCTTACAATATAGCTTCTGCGAGTATAGCAAGTGCTGAGCGTGGTTTCCTGATGTTGAATGCTCCTCAGGGAACTAAAGAAGGTGATGAGCCGCAAGATGGACAGGATGTTTTTACATTAGTTTCTATGCAATATTATGATACGGAAGAAGCGGCAAACAATTCTTCGGCTGATCCTATCTATGTAGAACGAGTGGTATCGAAAGCGACAGTAAAGTTGGGAAATGGCGCAGTAGATAATACACTAACGGTAAATGATGGATATTATAAGGGAGCTAGTGTAACTTTTGATGGGTGGAAACTTAATATTACCAACAAATCTACTTTCCTGTTGCGAAAAGTAGAGGGTTGGGATACCTGGAAAACTTATTATAATAAAGATGCAGCCAGTAAAGAAAACCGTTTCTTTGGTCTTACTTCCAATCCCGTACGTGTACATTGGGCTGTAGATACAAATTATGGTTCTTCCAAGGAAGATGATTTCACAATCTATTCTGAACAAAAACAACCTGACAGTTGGAATAGTATTACTGATTTGAAACCTGAGTATTGTTTGGAGAATACTACAACGGCGGTTGACATGGACAAGAACAAATTGACTTCTGTTTTATTCAAGACTGTTTTTACTCCTAAAGACACTAGACCGGGGGACAGTTTCTTCGTGATGGGGTTGAATGAGGCGATTTATACGACTGAGCAGTTTGTTACAAGTGTGAACAATGTGATTTATCCAAATAAAATAACATCTGATAAAATAAGTGGAAACCAAGGTCATACTTATAAAACTGCCGATGAAATCAGTCAGTGGTTAAGTATTTCGCAAGAAGATGCTCAGAAATTATTGGATCACCATGTTTTCCATGATGGAATAAAATATTATAAGGATGGTGTTACTTATTATTTTGCAACTACCATAAAGCATTTTGGTGATTATTATACTCCTTACCTAGGAGATAAATCACATATATCCTACAATGAAAACGAACATTTAGGCCGCTTCGGCATGCTTCGTAACAATTGGTATGAACTAGTGGTTCGAAGTGTATCTGGTCCGGGTGAGCCTGAAATCCCGACAGAGCCGGAAGAACCTGTTGATAAAGAGAATGCCTATATTAATGTGTCTGTCAATATCCTTCCTTGGACAATCAGACGTCAGGAAGTAGATCTGTAATTGTTTTTGTATAAAAGACTTAAATTATTAGCAGCATGAGAAAAGATGTAAAGTCAATGATACTCATATGGCTTGTTTGTCTTTTTACTTTATCTGCCTGTGGATATATTCATGATGATTTGCCTCCTTGTCCGGGAGAAGGTTTATCGTTGGCTTTTCGTTATGATTATAATTTGCAACGGGCAGATATGTTTCCCGATCATGTGGGTAGCGTAACAGTTTACCTATTGGATGAAGAGGGATATTTGGTCGGAAAGCAAACAGAGAGTGGCGAAGCACTAAAGGCTTGTGGTTATCGGATGCATTGGGATATAGAACCAGGCAAGTATCAATATGTCGCCATTGCTGGTCAGAAACCCTTTGAAGCAATGTGGCAAACTGGCGGTGCTAAGTTCCGATTGACAGAGCCTGTTTTAGGTGATAGCATTTCAGCCTTATCGCTTGTACTGGATCATCAGGAAAACGGTATGGTGCCTCATGCGAATTTGCCGTTGGATACATTGTGGCATGGTATGCAGTTGCAGCCTGTAGAAATAGTTGCGGGGAAGCAAACTGTGGATACAGTTTCACTGATGCGTAATACTAAACAAATAAGTCTGTTATTTAATAGCTTGGATAATGATGTAACAGATATTGCCGATTTTGATATAAAGATTACAGATCGTAATGCACGCCTGCTTTGGAATAATCAGGTTGATGAGTCTGAGACAGTGATGTATACACCTTATGTAACATGGAATACAAAGGATTTTGCTCATGCAGAATTGATGATGCCTCGCTTGCTCTATCATGGATCAGACCAACAGCAAAAGGATGCTATTCTTTCAGTTGTGCATAAGCAAAGTGGCAAAGAAGTGGTTCGGATAAACCTGCCGGATATGTTGGCCCAGTTGCGTACTTCTGCCGAAGTTTACCGTTATCAACCGCAGGAATTTTTGGATAGAGGATATGATTTTCGCCTGACTTTTTTCCTTAAAGGAGATGCTTGGGCTTATGTAAATATTGAAATTGCTACATTAAGTTGGACCAAACGTATACAATATGAAGATTTTCAATTATAAATGGTTTTACTTATTGGGAATTGTCGGACTAATTCTATTAACTTCTTGTCAAAATTCTTTGACTCTCTGGGAAGAAGATTTGCCTTCAGATGAGGGTAAACCGGTTAGAGTATCTTTAATGTTGAAAGCTTCGGCTAAAACGGATGATTTACCAACAAATTCCGGATTGGAGATAGAAAGAGAGATACGGAATCTGACCGTTTTCCTGTTTCAGAGTGAAGGTAGTGGCATTAATATGGATGGTGATCCCAATATGAATGCCGTTTTATATTATGAATCAAATGAATGGACCGAACAGGCAGATGGCAGTTTGTGTACGGCTCCCCGGTGGGTTGAAAGTCTGCATTTGGGGCGATATGATTTGTTGGTTGTTGCCAATGCGGGGAATCAATGGGTAAACGGTTTACAGGTAACAACCTTGGGGGATTTGCGTGAGAAAATAGAACAACATGCCTGGCAGGAAGAGAAAAATGAACAGGGAGAAGTATTGTATCATTCCTTTGTGATGTCATCGGCAAATGTTGGAGATTTTTTGGAAATCACACCGGAGAATTATGCTCAGAATTTTCCGGCAACTAATAAAACTCCAATAGAATTGCAACGTATTGCTGCGCGTGTGGATTATTATATAGAGCCTCTGTATGAAACGGAAGATCGTAAGGGACAAGTTCAGATTGTTGGAGCTACATTAGTCAATGCTTATCGTTCAGGTAGTTATTTGTTTAAACGATTGGCTTCGACAGCAGATGCAACAGCATCTTTTTCTTATTTAGTGCCTGAACAGAAGCATAATTATGTAGTTGATCCGAAGCTGACAGCTGATAAGCAGGATATTGACTATCAATTTCCTTTTCTTCTTTTTTCAACCGATTGGGACTTTCCTTTGGGGGTTCCTTTACAGAAGGAATCAAAGAAAACAAAACAGGGTTATCGAATTGGTTATACTTTGGAGAATACCAATCAGTGGGAAAGCAGTTCCGGACCGAGCATAAAAGAACTCGAGCAATATGCCACAGGTGTTGTTTTTAAGGCGGTTTTCCAGCCTGAAGGTTTTCAGGATATCAGGACCTTTTTTGTTGTGAATGGGAAAGTATATAAAACAATGCGGGAGGCAATGGATGAATTTGAGGGATTTGCTGGTTGGGAGAAAAGCTGTCCGGATTTGTCCGCTTCTGTAGAAGATTGGCGTAAATATGCTCTGAGTTTGAAATCAAATGATCCAACAGGATATAAATATTATCTGATTCATGAAGTTAATCATGCTACGAATCAGTTTAAGCCATGGGCTGATTATATGTTGGATGTTTGTGGTTATAAGGAAGACAATCAGGGTAAAGTGGAGATTGCCTCAAAAACACAACCTGAGTTAGCTCGTCATGGTACGCAAACCTATCAGGATGGTATTTGTTATTATACGTATTGGATTCAACATATAGGAACACCTAATATAGGTATGCAATATGCCATAGTCCGTAATAACCTTTATGAGCTTTCTGTCCGAAGTATTAAGGGACTGGGAGATGATGTGCCAGGTGAAACATCTTTATCGGTCAGTGTTGCGGTAAAAGATTGGACAGTTTTGGATGAAGAAAATGTTATTTTGTAAAAGAACAAGAGATCAATGAGAAAATATATCGATATCTGTTTATATACTTTATTATTACTCAGTTTGGGGATGATACAGGCTTGTTCACAGCAGGAAGATTTTCCTGATGTTCCAAGTGGAAAGGAGTTTTATGAGGTCGGAATAGAGTTGGGAACCAAGAATAGTGAGAGTTCTTCAGGTGATTTAAATGCGAGAGAAAATGAGTTTATCCATACTCTCTGTTTGTTTATTACAGATGAACAGGGAAAAGTGGAGGTTAAATTGCATCCGGATTTATCGGGTGATGCTGCAGCTAAAGAAGGACGGTTAAAACATTGGGAAAGTACGGAACCTTTATTGTTGACAGCGGGTAAAAAGAAAGTTTATGCTTTTGCTAATTGGGAAAAATTGAAAAATATTAATGGGGACTCTTTGGAAAAAGTATTTGAAGATATTAAGGTGGGACAATCTTTTCAACCGGAATCCTGGATCGTAGATAATCCTTCAGAGACAATTGATTTTCAAACAGGCTTTATACCTATGAGTTCTCAATTGGAAGTATCTATTTCTAGTGCACAGACGGTTAAGGTTGAATTGGTTCGTTTGCTTGTTCGTGTTGATGTAACAGTTAAAAACGAGCAAAAAGAATCAATCCAATTGACACGTTTTTTTATGGAAAATCTAGGAAAAGAGGTAGGATTAATGACCAGTGTTGAGTCTGAAGAGAAAGTTCTTTATGAATATGATTTTTCTCAGCAACATGTTCGCCCCGGACAAATTTATGAGTTTTCATTCTATACTAATGAAACGATGAGCAAGGCTTCTTATCCTATAGCTTTGCAAATAGATGAATCGGCGATTTATCAAGGAGAAACCGGGGAAATTTTATTGCCTCGTAATTCGATATTACCTTTGAATCTCATAGTGGTTGATAACAGTTTAGAGTTGACAGTGAAGGCATGGTTGGCTCCGATTGGAGGTTATCCTGTTGAGGTTTTGGTGAAGAACCCGGGGTTGGATGGAAACTATGTAGTTGATCTACCGGAAGGCTGTCAGTTTGAAGTTGGTGCAAAGTTGAAATCTGAACAAGGATACAATGAACCAGGTACTTGCTTTTTATCATATTATAATAATGTAGATTATTCTTCTATATTACAAATAGAGGGCTCTGACCATGGCTTCATTACTGCGATGCCCAGTCAAGTCGTGTTATTGTTGCTTCAGTTTGAATCTTGTTCTGGTAAGAAAGCAGAGTGTATATTGCAGATTAATACAAAAGGTTTGGAGGATTTTATTAATACTGATAAACGCGCGGAATGAAAATGAGTGTGAAAAGAATATATAAATGGAGTATAATTTTGTTGTGTTTGTTGTTTTGTGGAAAAAACACAGATATAGTATTTGGACAGGTTAAAGGTAATAAATATCAAAGTCAGCATCCGTCTTTTCCTAATAATCCAGAAGGGAAAACGTCTGACAGGATTATTTATCATAAGCCAGCCAAGTGGTTTGAGCTTAGGAAGCAATTATCAGAAGCGTCAAAAAAAATGGATACATTTTCAGATGATATCAAGATGTTTGATGCTAGCAATACAACTACATTAAAGAACGCAATTCAAGCTACGCATACATACATTGATACAATTTTTGTACATAAAGGAACAGAGATCGTGTTAGAACTGCCTGATCAGATGGGAGGAAATTCTAGTGTTAGAGGATACCAGAGATGGTATAATTTTAGAACACAAAAAAATTTTGAAACAGATTCTCATCATGATTATGAGGAAGAAGTTTGGGATCTGCTTACGCCTCTGAATAATCAACCGGGAAGTCGTTTTATTAATGGCTACATAGGAGCTCCTATAAATAACAAAAAGCATATTAACGGGCTGAAGTCAATGTCCTTTTATTTTCCAAAGGATGAGGAATTTGAGAAGTATAATAAAAATAAGGGGTTAAATCCAGATAATAATTTTTACATAATAGCTTGTGATGTTTCATCTTATAAGGATTTTACTCAGATTTATACGTCATCATCAAAGGATTCTCTGTTTTACACTTTGGATAACAAGTATGTTTATGAACCAACATTGGCCCATCGTGTAATTTTTTATATCCATGCAGTTGAAGATGAGAATTTGTGGTATACAAAAGCATTAAAGAATCAGAGCAATGATTCTTTCGTTTACGAGTATAATATAAATTTACCTTATATTAGGATTAACGATGGGATAACCAGGGAATTGTTGAGTATTCCTATGAGTGCAAAGAACTTTGTGCTTCCTATAGAATCTTCATCCGATCATGAACGATTAGATGTAAAAATAGACCAGACTAAAAACACTGCGGGGCTAAAACTTTATAGGGAAACAGAAACTCTGACAGGATTAAAACGAGTTATTCAGATTGCTTATCCAAATACAGATAGAGAAAATACCAGAATGCAAAGAGTTAATTATCCTAATTCAAAATCGAGTGTTTTGGTTACTAAAACGGTAAATGGGAAGAAATATAATCTTGTACGTTTTAATCTTACATTTCAGGAAGGAACGCAGCCATTGACTCAATCTCAAATAAAATGTATAGATGAAGGTAAACCTTCTGGAGGTACAGGGGTATGGAATACGTTTTTCCCGTATCGAACACCTTCTTATTTGAATAAAAATTTCCAATTGCTAACCTCGTTGAATTTTGATTATGATCCTGCAGTATCGGATGTATATGGGCAAAATGGGTATTACCCGTTTCCTCTTTCTTGGGAATCAAACAGCTATGCTTTCTTTGATGGCGCTTCCAATGAAGAGTATTTTCCGACTGTCGGCTGTTTTCCTGAATGGGGATTTTATTCAATATTATCTAAAGGAATGAGTTGGGATAATAATTTTAAGCCTTTGCCAAATAGTAATTATCATTTGTATGTGGATGCATCTGATCGTCCGGGAAATATTGCTGTGTTACCATTTAAAGAAAAGCTTTGTCGTGGTACAGAATTATTTGTTAGTGGATGGATGAAGAGTGCATCAGGTAAATCGGTGCAAGCAGATGCCAGTATAATTTTTACTATTGTCGGTGTTGAGACTATAGCCGGGAAAAAACGTTTTACGCCTATTTATACACATTCTTCCGGGCAAATACCCAGGACTGATAAGATGAGTCAAACTCCTATCCCTGGAGTAAATAATAATGAGTGGTTTCAGATTTTCTTTTCTTTTGTTAATGAAACTGATGTAGAGTATGAATCTTATGCTTTGCAGATCAACAATAATTGTGCTTCTACAAATGGTGGGGATATGTATATAGATGATGTGCGGGTTTATATGGCGAGGCCTACAGCAGAAGTCAAACAATTAAAGGCAACGTGTAATACAAGAACTCCAATGAACATACGAATGAATTGGAAAAGACTGTTGTCAAGAACTGGCGAAAAAGAAATTACTGATGCTGCAAGTAAAAAAGAGGGGCAGATAACGTATTGTTTTATAGATAAATGGTATTATGACCAACTTCGTAGTGAAGGAAAGAGTGAAGAAGACGCAATAAATCTGTCTTTGATAGAAACCGGTGATACTTTAAGTGGACATAACCATGTTTATTTGGATATGAAATATAATTTAAATTATTCTTTAAATGAAGAATATTTAGATAATGGGAATTGTACAGGAGCAAAGAGTGACCATCATTTTTATCGTTATACAGATGAATCAGGACAGCGTTTTTTAACTGTTGATTTTTCTGCGTCAATTATCCCTAATCGTCCATATATGATGTTGATAAGTACTGATAACAAGACTGTATGGACTCCCGGTGATTTTAAATTTGAGGAAGACTTGTGTGCTATTAATACATCATTTGTTGTATCTGGACAAAATGTTATACGCATGAATGGTGAAATAGTGAATCCGACAGTGTCTTATTGTGCTGGTCAGATGTTTGATTTCAAACCTCAGATGAAAGTTAGCAAGGATGATGAAAATGAAGTAATAATTGAAAAAGGAATATATTATGATTGGTTCTTTGGAACTGAGTCAGAGTATAAAAAACTGTATCCGGGTTATAACGTTTCTGTTCATGATGCTTTATTTCAGTTTCGAGAAAATTATAAAGATGTTACTTCTATCGATGAAAGCATAACACCGCAGGGATATTTTACCCAAGAAATGTTGGATTTGTTAAAGTTTCTGCAGAATACAGTTGAGGAATCAGGTTTACATCCAAAATTGGTGTTGCATCAGTCAAACTTGTCGGTAACGTTGCAGCCACAAGGCTTGGCTCTGATTGTTCAGCCTATATCTTTAAAGGAAATACCGGATTATCCCAATATTTCAAGTTTGGTATGTTGGGAATATATTCCTATAACTTTAAAAGCGGAAGGAAAATCTCCTGAGTTACATGCGGGCTTTGATTATATAAAATATCCGGAAAAGACATATGAACCTTCTCTTCGTATAGGTTTACACCAGATTAAAAATGCAGATGCATCTAAGCCTGAACAGGATAGAATATCTATAAAGATACCATTGAGAGGTGCTGATGTAAATATGAATGGATATTATTTAGGCAGAGTAGTTTCAACATATGGATTAGATAAGGTCTTTCTTGTAGGTTCGGATGATCCTGCTTTACAAGGTTTGTTTGATGATGAATTTAATCAATATGATTACCCTGTCGGAACTATTGAAAAACTATACGCAAAAGAATATGGAGATCAACCTCCCGGAGAGGTGAATTTTACTTTTTTTGTTGATATAAATTTTGATTTAAGTGAAAAAGATACAGAGGAAAGCAAGCTGAAACAATTTGTTCCTCATGAGGGCTTTACTTATACTTTGATGTTGCCTTTTGAAGAGAAAGTTGAAAACAGTTCATTTTCGACTTTGTCCGAAGGTATTGGTACCAGTTGTTACGGACAACTTATTATTCCGATGAAAGTTGTTCCTGAATATTTGGTTTGGGCTGGAAAGGCTTTAGACAATTGGCATAACGATAAGAACTGGAAACGAGCGGACAAAGCTGAATTAAATAAACCCATAGATGATATATATTTGAATAATGAAAATAATGGGGGCGACAACGGTTTTGTTCCGATGGATTTTTCTAAAGTAATTTTTCAGGAAGGTTCAAAAGCTGAGTTGTATTGGGCGGATTTTTATGGAACAAATATTTGGAAGACAGAACGTCCACCTTACCTGAATTTACCGACTGATAGTATTCAGTATGATTTGGTCGCTCATTCTGTAAATAATGTATTGATAAAAACAGAAGGTCGAAATGAAAGATTGTATTTACCTGCAACAACTTATCGGGTAAATGTTTGTAATCAGATACATTTTGAACCAAAAGCAGAGCTTCTTCATCCTGAATTACTGTATTATGAAAGAGCCTGGATAGACTATAAACTTTCAAAGGGAAAATGGTATCAGCTAGCTTCACCTCTGAAGAATGTTTATTCAGGTGATTGGTATACAGGCAAGAATGGTATGGAGAATAGTGAATTGTTTAAAGATATTTCCTATTTGCCTGGAGATAATAGTCGTTTTTCCCCAGCTGTTTATCAGCGTGGTTGGAGCGGTAACACGCAGTTGAAAACTGCAGACAGTCAAACGAAAAATGTAGCTGTTGAAGGAAACTGGAGTTCTGTTTATAATGATGTTGCTGTTCCATATTTACCAGGACAGGGATTTTCGTTAAAAGTTGTTCATTCTAATGATGATGTCATATTTCGTTTACCCAAAAGTGATTCTCAATATGAATATGAATCATTAACCAAATCTAATATGAATTTGGATAGAAACAGTTTGGGGAAACTTGTTACAGATGATTTTTGGAAAGAAGGTAATGATGATACACAACCGTTTACTTTGGAAATGCAAAAACAGAATGAAAACAGTCCGTATTATTTGGTAGGTAATCCTTTTACTGCTCATTTGGATGCAGAAACGTTTTTCAAAGGAAATGGGCATTTACAAAAGAAATATTGGTTGGTTGATGAAAATGGGAATCAGCTTATTGCTGTTGATGGAGAAAATGCTTGGACGACAACAAATGGCGAAGCTGCATTAATCGCCCCATTTACTTCTTTCTTTGTGCAGAAAAAAGATGCATCAGATCTAACAGATAGGATTAATATAGTTGACAATATGCAACGAATTATTGGAGGAGGAGAAGGACCGGGGAAACAGACGGCTTCGGCATTTACATTAGTGGTACATTCTGCTAATGGAAAGGAAAGTCGTGCATCTGTTTGTTATGATATGTTCGCTGCCGCCGGGTATAAACCAGAAGAAGATGCAGAATTATTTTTAGATTCAAATCTGAGTGATATTCCGGCTGTTTACACAGTTGCAGGAACAATGGCTACAAGTGTGAATCGTACTTCAGATATTAGTAATATTCCTATAGGTATTTATAGTAGGACACCTGGTCAAGTTTCTCTTACTGTGGAAGGTGCAGAAAATATGAATTCAGCTGTGTTATATGATGCCGTGTGTAAAAAGGAGATACCTTTATATAACGGCTGTTTACTTTCTCTTGATGCTAATAATCATGGTAGATATTTTTTACGTGCTGCGGCTTCTGTGTCTACTGAACCAAATCCAGAGCATATTATTCGTGTTTATAATATCGGAGAAATGCTTGTTGTAGCGTCAACAGAGAACATAGACACAGTGCGGATAATAGATTTCTCTGGACGTATAGTTTTTTATAAAAAGAATATTTGCTCAACAAATATCCATATAAATATTACTTCGGGGAACTATATTGTAGAAGTAAAAAGTAAAAGCCTGAGAAAGACGATAAAAGTTAATCTATAAATAGATGAATTATTAGGTATCTGTAAGCTTTTCCAGGTGTTGTTGCTGGCTTATAATCTTAAAACCTGAAATTTATGGATTTAAGTATTGCTGGCAACATTCTTTTCTTCTATATTGGTCGGAAAAATTATCAGGAACAAAAATTAATAGCTATATCTTTATGATATCAGATGAAACAACATTTAAAAACAATCTAAAAGGCAGACTTTCCAAAGCCCAAGTGGTGTATTATGCCAAAAGTTTTCATAATGATGAATATAATATCTCTGCATTGTGTGACTTGATGCTGTCTTCGTCTGATGAACGTGTTGCATACAACGCCGCATGGATATTATACCATTTATCAATAGAGGACAAGAATATGTATTTGAAACCTTTTTACGACAGGATTGTTGATATGGGTATTTCTCCGGATATTAAAATTCGCCGAGGACTAGTCCTTTCTATAATTGTTGATATGGTTACAACTGAAAATTTCCGTACCGATTTATATGACTTTTGCTTTGCAAAGATGAATGACAGGAAAGAAAGCGACAGCAGCCGCTCCGTAATGATAAAACTGGCGGCAAAAATGTGTAAGTTTTTTCCGGAACTGGCTGCTGAACTGGCTGTTTGTCTTGAAGCTTTGAGTGAGGAAACAAAACCTAGTATTGCAACGGCTAGCAGAAACGCATTGAAATTATGTAAAAATTAAAAACACTTTGTTCGCTAAATATTTAGTATAAAAAACTTAGAGGTTGATGATACTCCACTATTAATACAAGTTTCTTTTTAGAAAGATTTCGTTATAATTAGTTTAATTGTTATTCTGTTTAAGAAAACAGCTATGTTATAAAACATAATTAACTAAATTTTGCAAATTCTCTTTTAATAGATGGAAATCATAATCTATTTTAGGTTCAAATCTGAAATAATATTCCAAATATGGAAAATGTATTGCCAAATATGGAAAAAACGGAAGAGAATTATAAAGTGCCTAATTTGGAAAAAGGACTGGCAGTTTTGGAATATCTGGCTTTTAATTCTGAAGGTAAAACATTACAGGATATAAAAAGTTCGCTTGATATTTCACAAACTACCGCATATCGTATTCTGAATACTTTGGTCCGTTTGGAATATTTGCAATATTCTGATGAAAATAAGCAATATACACTTTCCAGGAAGATGCTTACCCTTGGATTTAGGGCGTTGAATGAGCATAGTATGCTTGAGATAGTTTTGCCTTATCTTAGGAAATTAAGGGACGAAGTAAAGGAAACTGCCTGCTTTGGAATATTAGGCAATGAAAAAGGTATTTTTATAGAACAGGCTCAAGGACATCACACATTCCGTTTTGTCCTTTCGCCAGGCAAATCATTCGATTTGCATTGTTCTGCGCCGGGAAAAGCTATTATGGCTTACCTGCCTAATACTGTCCGTGACAGATATTTGTCGTTGATGGAGTTTCATCCATATAATGATAGAACCATAGTGACAGCTAATGACTATCTGGAAGAGCTGGAAAAGGTTCGTAAGCTTGGTTATGCAATGGATAATGAGGAAGAGATGAGCGGTGTGATATGTGTGGGCGCTCCATTGTTTAACTATATAGGTTATCCTTGTGGTGCGATTTGGATTTCCGGTCCAAAGGATAGACTTAAAGGAAAAGTTCTGTCATCTACAATTTCGGCTGTCAAGAACACATCAGTCGAGATTTCTAAGAAGTTAGGATATATTAAATGAAAAACGCAAAATAAAAATAGTGTTACAAGCCATGAAGATACATGTTTCGTTATATAGAAAGTTATTGGCATTATGCCTTTCCGGCTTTGTCAGCTCAATGGTGTTTGCTGGCAATCCGCCTTTGTTTACAACAGATATAATCAAGGGAAAATCCGGTGAATTAATATTGACACAGAAAGGAACGAAGAAAATTGATGTTTTTTCTGCTGATGGTAAAACCCTTTTGAAATCATTCCCGGTTGATGCTATTCCTACAGGAGTTTTGCTCGGTGATAATAATTTATATGTAACGACATCTGAAAATCGTGGCATGTTGCAAATACTGGATGCGGAAACCGGAGCGATGCAGTATGCTATACCAACCGGAATGGGAGCTTGTCATCCAATGATGAGCCCGGATGGAAAATATATTTATGTTCTTAACCAGTTCAAGAATACTGTTTCAGAGATTGACCTGGCAGCGCATAAAGTAGTTCGTGAGGTTTCTGTTTTGCGTGAGCCCAAGTCTGCTGTGTTTACTGCAGATGGAAAATACATGTTCGTGACAAACTTTCTGCCTGCTCAAAGAGCAGACCTTGATGTGGTTGCCGCATGTGTGTCAGTCATTGATATGTCTTCATTTGAGAAAGTAAAAGACATAAAACTTGCAAATGGAAGTAATGCCGTTCGTGGAATGTGTATTACTCCTGATGGCAAATATATATATGTTTCCCATAATTTGGGAAGATTCACAGTGCCTACTTCTCAGCTGCAGCAAGGTTGGATGAATACGAGTGCATTCAGTATAATAGATGTAGCTAATCAGGCATTTGCCGGAGTGGTGATTGTTGATGACCCCGACAGAGGTGCAGCAGGTATCTGGAGCATTGATTGTGATGAGAATAATATTTATGTCAGTCATAGCGGGACGCATGAAGTGAGTATTATCGACCATAAAGCAATGCTTAAGAAATTTGAGGCTTATCCGGACAAAAGCCGTTTGGATTATGACCTGACTTTCCTCTATGGATTGAGAGAACGTGTGCCTCTGAAAGGAAATGGCCCAAGATGTATGTTGCTTGATGGCGGAGAGCTGATAGTTCCTACATATTTTGCCGATGAGCTGAATTTTGTTGATGTAAATACTTCTGAAGTTAAATCAGTTTCTTTGAATCCGGAAAGGGAGGAAACGATAGAACATAAAGGCGAAAAATATTTCAACGATGCAACGCATTGTTACCAGAATTGGCAGAGTTGTAACGGATGTCATCCTGGTGACGGACGAACTGATGGCATGAACTGGGACTTGATGAATGATGGTGTAGGTAATTCAAAAAATTGCAAAAGTATGCTTTACAGCCATGTCACTCCTAAATGTATGATTTCTGGAATCCGTGAATCAGCTGAGGTTGCTGTAAGAGCCGGTTTCAAGTTCATACAGTTTTACGAACCTGATGAAGAAATGGCGAAATGTGTTGATGCTTATTTGAAATCTCTTCGTCCCGTTCCAAGTCCGTACCTTGTAAACGGCGAATTATCAGAAAAGGCAAAAGAAGGACGTAAAGTCTTTGAAAAACTAAAATGTGGCGAGTGCCACAGCGGACCATATTTTACCGACTTGAAAATGCACCGCATAGGCGATGATATAGAATTTGAACAAGGTTGGGATACTCCGACTCTTATTGAGGTATGGAGAACTGCACCTTATTTGTTTGACGGACGTGCTGCAACACTGGAGGAAGTATTCAGTGTTCATAAGCATGGTATAGAAAAAAGAGTGTCGAAGAAAGACATTGAAGCTTTGACAGAATATGTTAATTCATTATAAGAATTTGTGGAGTATGAATTACTGCGATAGAATTCAGTATAATATTTGGACAACTGCCGATGCCGATATGGAAGAGATGGTGGACAGGCTGTTGCTAAACCTTCCAACAGAACAGTTGGTTTTGCGTCTTGTATTTTTCTGCCGGCATACATCTAATGAAGAATATGTCGAGCAGAAGAATTATCTGATGAAGAAATTAAGATTGTTCTGCGGAGATAAAATGCCTGTAGTTTCTTTAGTCTCACAACCGGTCATGGGAGCTGGTATGGCATTGGAAGTCCACAGTTATATACCGGGGACAAACGACATAATAAAGTTTTGTTCGGAAGGTGATTCTTCATATATATTGATAGAGAATAAGGAAGCGAAGTTTTTGTTTGCCGGAGGCTTCCAGGCTGATGTGTTGAGATTGAATATTGCAGAGCAGTCTGGTAAAGTATTCTCTTCGCTTGGTAATATTTTGAAGAAAGAGGGTTTCCCAATTAACTCAATAATCCGTCAGTGGAATTATATAGAAAGAATTACTGATTTCGATGGCGAGGATCAGCATTATCAATCCTTTAATAATGCCCGCAGTGAGTTCTATAATGATGTTACTTGGGAGAATGGATATCCTGCTGCAACAGGTATTGGAGCATATTGCGGAGGAGTATTGGTTGATGTAGATGCAGTCGTTTTTAAATCTGAGAATTGCTATGCTACTCCTATAAATAACAGGTTGCAGGTCGCCGCACATAAATATTCTGAAGAGGTCCTTGAACATTCGGGAAAAATAAAATCTACACCTAAGTTCGAACGTGCCAAGAGTATGACTTTTGATAGTCGTGATATTATATATATATCCGGAACGGCTGCAATACGCGGCGAGGAAAGTCTTAGGGATGTAGGTCTGGAACAGCAACTTCATACAACAATGGAGAATATTGCTGAGTTGATAAAAGGTGGTAAGCTCGAACTTTTGCGTGTTTATCTTAAAAATGAATCTTTTTACAGAGAGTCAAGGAAATTGTTGAGAGAATATGATTTGACTATTCCCGTGGTTTATCTTCATACAGATGTATGCAGAGATGAGCTGCTTATAGAAATAGAGGGTATCGCTAAGAGGAATAATTCTAAACAATAAATAAAATAAATATGAGAAAGGTAAATTCAATGAAAATGCTGTTGGCTGCAGCAGCCCTTACAGCATTCACTTCTTGTAACAATCAGTCAAATTCTTCGAATGATTGTGGTGAAGACTGCTGCAAATCAGAAAAAACATGTGAAACTAAAAATAAAAAAGCTATGACTTATTCTAAAAAGTACACAAATGCCGATTTCTATAAAGACGGCAAATTCCAGCAGGATGTAGCTATCGAAGCTATGAAAGATATGTTTGCTTTCTATGATGTTCCTTTCACTGATTTGATGGCGAAAGAAATGTGGGTAACAGATTTCGGATTGGGTGATTTCGAAAACGTTGGTATGGGTGGTATTTTCTGGGTTAACGACCCTGAATACGGATATTTCGCCCATGCAATTTATCTGTTGCCTGGTCAGATGATTCCGGAACATGCTCATGTCAAGACAAAATTCCCGGCTAAACATGAATCATGGATGGTTGAAAAAGGTTGGGTTTATAATTTCTCAGAAGTTGGAGAAGAAACTCCAAATGCTCCGGCTACACCTGCAACACATGGTCCTATCAAGAGCAAGAACTTTACAGTTCAGAAAGTCGGCGATGTTTTGCGTTTGAAAGAATTGGAAACATTCCACTTCATGATGGCTGGTCCGGAAGGTGCTGTCGTTTCTGAATGGGCATGCTATCACGACAATGACGGCTTGAGATTTACAAACACAAAAGCTGCATTATAATCAATATTATTAGTTGACACTAAATCCATATACATGAATAGAATTCATATTCTTGTATCAGTTATGTTATCATCTTCTCTTGTTGCTTTCGGGCAAAAGCAAGAGAAGCTTGATAACTGGATTGATGCATCAGTTAAAACAAAGGCAGAATTAAGAACAGTTTTGCAAAAAGCTCAGATGCCGGTTGAATCGGCATGGATGAAGGCTAAGCAGACTGCTGCTCCTATTTCCGCGAATGTTGAAGGTCTTGAACAGCTTGTTCTTGTCACTTCTGAAGGTCCTGACGGTAATTCTTGGGACTGGGGTACATGGGCTAATGCCAAGCTTATTCGTAAGGATGGCTCATCTGTATGGCTTGACGAACTGGACCCTGTTTATTGGAAATCCGGTTCAGGCAGCCTGCCGAAAAACAAAGATCTGTATGGTGGTCCATTGGTAATTGACGGTAAGAAATACGAACATGGTATCATGTGTCATGCCAATGGCGTTATGATATTTAATCTTGGTAAGGAATATGTTCGTTTTGAAGCGGAAGTCGGTGTAGTTGATAAATCTACAGAAGGAAGCGTTTATTTCAAGGTGATGAATGTATTCCCGGAAAATGAAGCAAAATCTTTGTTGACTTCTTATCCGGAAGAAATAGGCATGTTTAATGCTACTGTCAATGGCTTGGAAAACTGGTTGGTTTCAGCAGACAACAATGTTGAGAAACAGGCTATCCTTAGCATTGTTGATCAGTTGCAGAAGAAAGATTATTTCAAAGCCGAAGTAAATAAAATTGCTGCGGAAAAGGATTTGAACAAGCAGCTTACTTCATATTTGAATTTGTACGAAAAAGTACAGAAGGTTTATACTCTTCAGAAAGAGCTTAAATGGCTCAATATGGAAGCAATCAGACTTGCCTACAATGATATGAAGGGTATGAAAGGCTACGATAGCAATAAATATGCTTCATTGTTGTCTGAATTGGAATCTTTGGTAAAGAAAGGTTTCGATGGAATGTATAGCGGTGATGCATCTGCTGTTGCTTCAGCAGAAAAGGCTATCGCAAACAAAAGAGCTATTTTGCTATCTAACCCTTTGCTCGACGGTGATAAAGTTGTAGCTGCCAGATATAAATTGGGTGCTACTGCTCATACTGCCATGGCTCCTCAATTGGGAACTCAGGCAAACAACTGGAGTAACCAGGAGTCTGCGCGCCGTGAGGGTTTTGATGCGGATATTGTTGAATTGACAAATCTAAGAGGTGATGTAAACGTCCGTTCTGTTTACAAGCCATCAAATACATCTTCAATCGCGGACTTGAAACTTCATTGGGATGGTGACAGAGTTATGTTCACACAGACAATGGACGACAAGAGATGGAATATCCACGAAGTAAAATTGGATGGAACAGGATATCGTCCGTTGATGGAAATGCTTGAGCCGGATTTGGAATTCTATGACGGAACATATTTGCCTGATGGCAGACTTATTGCCATTTCAAATATCGGTTATCAGGGTGTTCCTTGTGTAAGCGGTGACGACCCTGTAGGAAATATGGTTCTTTATGATCCAAAGACTAAGACTATGCGCCGTTTGACATTTGACCAGGATGCAAACTGGAACCCTGTCATTATGAATAACGGTCGTGTCATGTACACTCGTTGGGAATATACAGATTTGACTCACTATTACACTCGTATCGTGATGCACATGAACCCTGATGGAACAGAGCAAAAAGCTTTGTATGGCAGTGGTTCAATGTTCCCTAACAGTACATTCGACGTGCAGCCATTGCCGGGACATGCTTCTTCGTTCGTGGGTATTATTTCCGGACACCACGGTATTGCCCGTTCCGGACGTATGATAGTATTTGACCCTAACAAGGCTCGTGCAGGCGCAGCAGGTATGGTTCAGGAAATTCCTCACCGCAACCGTCCTATTGTAGAGGAAGTCAAGGATGAATTGGTAAATGGCGTATGGCCACAGTTCATCAAACCAACTGCGCTTAACGACAAATATTTCCTTGTTTCAGCTAAGTTGGATCCTAACGGTTTGTGGGGCTTGTATTTGGTTGACGTGTATGACAACGTTACTTGCTTGATGGAGAGCGAAGGCGAAGGATATATTAGTCCTATTGTTGTCCGCAAGACTAAAACTCCTCCTGTAATTCCTGACCGTGTTAAATTGAATGAGAAAGAAGCAACATTCTTCATTCAGGATATTTATGAAGGCGAAGGCTTGAAAGGTGTGCCTCGTGGAACAGTTAAGGAATTGCGTTTGCATGCTTATGAATATGCTTATGTGAAGACTACATCAGACCATAACTGGCACGGTATTCAGTCAGGATGGGATATCAAGCGTAACTTGGGTACAGTTCCTGTAGAGGAAGACGGTTCTGTTATTTTCAAGGCTCCGGCTAATACTCCTATTTCTATTCAGCCATTGGATAAGGACGGAGTTGCTGTTCAGTGGATGCGTAGTTGGGTAACTGGCCAGCCGGGCGAAGTTGTTTCATGTATCGGTTGTCATGAAGACCAGAACCAGATTGCAATTCCTAAACGAGTAATTGCTTCACAGAAAGAGCCTTCTAAGCTGAAGACTCCGGAAGGCGGCGTACGCTCATTTACTTTCGATTTGGAAATCCAGCCTATTTTGGACAGAGCTTGTATTGCTTGCCACAATGGAGAGAAAGCATTCGACTTGCGCGGCGGTAAGAAAGACAAACTTGGATACGGAACTTCATATTTGAATTTGCATCCATATGTTCACCGTCAGGGTGGAGAAGGTGATATGCAGGTTCTTAATCCTTATGAATATCATCCAAATACAAGCGAGCTTGTTCGTATGTTGAAACGCGGACACGCAAATGTTAAGCTGACAGACGAAGAATGGCGCAAATTGTATAACTGGATTGACTATAACGCGCCGGATAAAGGATATTTCAATGCAAACGTATTGACTTGCATTCCTTATAAAGGTTATGACCAGATTGAACGTCGTATTGAATTGACAAATAAATATGCAGGCGGAGCTGGTGTTGACTGGAAGAAGGAAATAGAAGACTACGCTGCTTATCTGAAAGGAAAAGGAGAAATCAAGCCTGAAATGCCTGAACCATTGCCACCTGTCAAGGAAAAGAAGGTGAAAGCAAAGAACTGGCCGTTTGGCGCAGACCAGGTTAAGGAAATGCTAGCAGATGAAAAAGAAACTCGCAAAGTTATTGAATTGGCTCCTGGCATCAATATGACATTTGTCCGTATTCCAGCCGGCGAATTCGTAATGGGTAGCTACAATGGCCCGTCTGATACATATCCGACAACTAAGGTCAAGATTAAGAAGGCATTCTGGATGGCTGAAATCGAAACTACAAACGAGCAGTTCAGAACTATTTTCCCAAATCACGACAGCAAGTATATGGACCAGCAGTGGAAAGACCACGTTGTTCCGGGTTACACAGCAAACGACCCTGACCAGCCGGCTATCCGCTTGAGCTATAACGAAGCAATGGAATTCTGCCAGAAACTTAGCGAAAAGACTGGTTTGAATGTAACATTGCCAACTGAAGCTCAATGGGAATGGGCTTGCCGTGCAGGTAGTGATTCTGATTTCTGGTTCGGAAATATGAATTCAGACTTCGGTAAGAAAGACAACTTGGCAGACAAGACAACATTGAAACTTGCAGTGAGCGGTATCGACCCGCAACCGATGTCAAAGAATTCAATGTGGTATAAGTACTATATCTTCCTTCCGAAAGAAGAAAATGTAGATGACGGAAGCCTTGTTCAGGTTCCAGGCAAGAAATACGAAGCAAATCCGTTTGGTTTGTATGATATGCACGGTAACGTAGGCGAATGGACTCGCTCTGACTATGTGCCGTATCCTTACAAGGAAAACAGCAAGGCAGAAGCTGAATATAAGGTTGTTCGTGGTGGTTCATTCATCGAACGTCCTAAATTCTCAACAGCATATTCTCGTAAAGGATTCTATCCATACCAGAGAGTATTCAATGTTGGTTTCCGTGTAATAATCGAAGATTAATCTTTAAATATAAATTTAATTATCATGAGAACATTAAGTCATATTGGAATTCCAGTGAATTATAAGCCGGAAGGCGCAGTCTATAACGAAGGTTTGAATATTTGGCTGACTGATTATAGCCAGAGTCCAAACAAAATTGAGTTCATACATTTGGAATCAGGTGAAACTCCTCTTCCTGAATTGGTGATATCTACAGCTCATGTTGCCTATGTTGTTCCTTCATTGGAGGAAGAATTGAAAGGCAAGAAAGTAATTTTCGGCCCGGCTCCATGTGATGAGCACCTGACAATTGCTTTTATCGAAGAAGAAGGTATTGCTGTTGAAATAATGGAAGTAAAATAAATCGAGTCGCGCTGGGCTTGGCTTGAAGGTGACTGGTGACGAGTTGACAAGGTGACAAGTTGACGAGTTGACAAGTTGACGAGTTGACAAGTTGACGAGTTGACAAGGTGACGAGTTGACAAGGTGACAAGTTGACGAGTTGACAAGGTGACGAGTTGACAAGTTGACAAGGTAACGAGTTGACAAGTTGACAAGGTAACGAGTTGACAAGTTGACAAGGTAACGAGTTGACAAGTTGACAAGGTAACGAGTTGACAAGTTGACAAGGTAACGAGTTGACAAGGAAACAAGTTGACAAGGTAATAATATTATTCTATATTCTTGTCAACTTGTCTCTGTAGCCTTGTCAACTAAAAAAAATATTCTAGTCAACTTGTCTCTGTAGCCTTGTCAACTAAAAAAAATATTCTTGTCAACTTGTCTCTATAGCCTTGTCAACTTGTCTCTGTAGCCTTGTCAACTTTAAAGAGCCAGTCCATTGCTGAACTCAAATAAATTAAAAAGGAGATTTTTATTATGTCAGAATTGAAAACAAAGTTCATTAACGAACCTGAGAATATTACTGCAGAATTGTTGGAAGGCTATGTGTTGGCTTATCCGGACAAAGTTAAATTAGGTGGCGAAAACATTGTTGTTCGTGCTAATCCGAAAAGTGAAGATAAAGTTGCTATCGTAACATTGGGTGGTTCAGGTCACGAACCTGCATTGAGCGGTTTCGTTGGTCAGGGAATGTTGGACTGCTCTGTTGTCGGTGATATATTTGCAGCTCCGGGAGCTCAGCGTGTGTTCCAGGCATTGCAGCTGATGAAACGCGAAGCAGGTATTTTGCTTGTAGTGTTGAATCACTCTGGCGACGTTATGAGCGCGAATATGGCTTGCCAGCTTGCCGGTCGCATGGGCATCAAAGTTAAACAATTGCTTACACACGATGATATCAGTGCCGGTATCGGTGCAGACAAAAACGATCGTCGTGGTTTGGCTGGTTGTGTTCCTTTGTTCAAAATCTTGGGCGCTGCAGCAGAAGAAGGCAAATCATTGGACGAATTGTTGGAAATAGGCGAACGTTACAATGAAAAAGTAGCTACTTTGGCAGTTGCCATGCGTTCTTGCTCACATCCTCAGAATGGCGGTGTCATCACTAATTTGCCTGATGGCGTTATGGAAATTGGTATGGGACAGCATGGCGAAGGTGGTGGCGGACAGAAACCACTTGTATCTGCCGACGCTACAGCAGCTGAAATGGTAGATTTGCTTTGCCAGCAGTTGCAGCCAAAAGCAGGCGATAAGATGCTGTTGATTATCAACGGTGTCGGCGCAACAACTCATATGGAGTTGAATATTGTCTTCCGCAAGGCTTACAAGGAACTTGAAGCTCGTGGCTTGCAGGTTGTCGAATCTCGTATCCAGGAGATTCTGACAGTGCAGGAACAGGCAGGTTTCCAGATGATCCTTGCTATTCTTGATGAGGACCATATCGATTATTTGAAGAACAAACAATCTGATGCTCCTTATTGGACAACAATTGGAAAATAAATGACAGGTGACGAGGTGACGAGTTGACAAGGTGACGAGTTGACGAGTTGACAAGGTAACAAGATGACAATTTATTTTTTCTCCTTGTCAACTTGTCTCTGTAACCTCGTCAACTTGTCTCCTCGTTCCCTATAAATTATAAAAAGATTTTATTATGGCAAAAACTCTGACAATTGATAATTTCAAAGCAATGCTCGACAAAGCATTCGAGCAAATAAAATTGCGTGAAGAAGAGTTCTCTAAGTTGGATGCTGTTATTGGTGACGGAGACCATGGAACAGCTATTGTTACTGCTTTTTCAGTTATACATCGTTCTGCTCAAAACGGAACAGAATTCAAGGCTATGCTGATGGACATGGGCATGGGCGTTATGATGGAAGTAAGCGGTTCAACAAGTACACTTCTAGGCGCATTCTTCTTGGGTATGAGCGATTGCGCTCAAGGCACAGAGCTTGATGCTGCCGGAGTAAAGGCAATGTTTGCCGGTGGTTTGGCAAATGTTCAGCAGCAGACAGCTGCTAAACGTGGCGACAAAACAATGATGGACGCATTGATTCCTGCTGTTGAGGCTATGCAGGCAGCTGAATCTGACGACATCAAGGAAATACTCCAGGCAGGTGCAAAAGCAGCTTTGGCTGGAGCTGAAGAAACAGTTCAGATGAAGGCAAACTTTGGCCGTGCCCGCAACTACGGCGAGCGTTCAATCGGCTTCGCAGACAGTGGCGCAACTTCATGGAGCTGCATGATTGCCGCTTTTGCTGATGCAATCTGACAAAATGATTTGATATAAAACTCAAAACTTAAAAACTTAAAAACTCAAAAACTAAAAAACTCAAACATATGGCAGATATGGACGGCTTCAGAGAAGCCAATAACTTCGGATTAAATCAGAAAGTTGAAAATGCTCAGTTCCACGTTAAAGGTGCTGACAACCTTGCTTGGGGTATGAAAGACCGTTTGTCTCGTATCTTCAACCCTAAGACCGGCCGCACAGTGATGTTGGCATTTGACCATGGTTTCATTATGGGCCCGACTTCAGGTTTGGAAAGAATTGACTTGAGCATCGTTCCTCTTGCAAAATATGCAGACTGTTTGATGGGAACACGCGGAATGATCCAGACTTGCATTCCTGCAAACGTCAACAAACCTATTTGTTTGCGCTCTGACGCTGGTTCAACAATCCTTACTGAATTGAACCGTAATGTTTTGATCGACATCGAAGACGCAATCCGTATGAATGCTTCAGCTATGGCTGTTATGTTCTCAGCAGGCGATGGCGACCAGGAAGCAATCACAGCTGCAAATCTTGTGAAGGCAGCAGATATGGGTAATCGTTACGGCATTCCTGTGATGGGTGTTACTGCTGTCGGCAAACAGATGGCTCGCGATGCTCGTTATTTCGCTTTGGCATCACGTGTATGCGCAGAAAACGGTGCAAACATCGTTAAGACATATTATTGCGAAGGCTTCGAAAAAGTAGCTGCTGCATGTCCTGTTCCAATCGTAATTGCCGGTGGCAAGAAATTGCCGGAAAAAGAAGCTTTGGAATTGTGCTATAATGCAGTCAACGATGGCGCTGCCGGTGTTGATATGGGCCGCAACGTCTTCCAGAGCGAATGTCCTGCCGCAATGATTCAGGCTGTATATTCAGTTATTCACGAAGGTTTGACTCCAGACCAGGCATACGAAAAATTCCAGGACTTGTCAAAATAATATAAAACTGTAGTTTGGAAATTCCCTTCTTTAGGCCTTTAAGGTTCTTTGGAAGGGAATTTCTTTAGAATTTAGGGGATTAGGGGATAAGGAGGTAAGGAGTTAAGAAGTCAAGGAGTTAAGAAGTCAAGGAGTCAAGTAGTTAAGAAGTCAAGAAGTCAAGAAGTCAAGAAGATTATACTAATATCCTTGTCAACTTGTCAACTCGTCAACTCGTCCCCTCGTCCCCATAAAAAATCATTCATCATGAAAATATCATCTTTATTAGCTGCTGGCCTATTGTTGCTGACTACATCTTGCCAGCAAAAGAAAGAAAAATTGTTGTTAGGTGGTTCCGGATGGAACAAAGTAGTTATCCTTGATAAGGAAACTAAAACCATAGAATGGGAATATCCTTTGGAAAAAGGATGGGAGTGTAATTCCGTAGCAATGACAGACAACGGCAACATATTGTTCTCCTATTCAAAAGGAGCAAAGCTGGTCACTGCGGATAAGAAAGAAATCTGGAACATTCCGGCTCCTGCAGGATGTGAGATGCAGACAGCAAGAATCTTGCCGGATGGAAATTTCCTTCTCGCATGGTGCGGAACACCGGCAAAAGTAATGGAAGTGAACCCAAAAGGAGAGATCATTTCCGAAACCTCATACGAAACAGGCATTGAGCATGCACACGCCCAGTTCAGACAAGTAAATAAAAACAAAGAAGGAAATTATCTTTTCCCTCTGTTTGCAACATCCGAAGTTCGCGAAGTCAATGCGAAAGGCGAATTGCAGAAGTCTGTTAATGTTGGCGGAACTCCTTTCAGCCTGATGTTCCTTCCAAACGGAAACTATCTTGTGGCTTGTGGCGACGGCCATAAATATGTGGAATTGAATTTTGCTACCGGCGAAATTGTAAAATCTGTTGAGCAGAACGATATTGAAGGTGCAAAATTGTTTTTCGTTGCCCAATTATATCCATCTTCAAACGGCGGCCATTATATCTGTAACTGGCAAGGTCATGATGCCTCTGCAACAGAGGGTAATTATCCTCAGCTGATTGAAGTTGATAAAGACGGAAAGAAGGTTTGGGAGCTGAATGATAATGCAACATTTGGTATGATTTCTTCGGTTTATGAGTTTTCTAGATAACGACTTTAGTAAATAAAATAGAATTAGCCAACTAATCCAAAATTGGGTGTTAGTTGGCTAAATTTATTAGACATGACTAACAACCTTTCTCTTGAAAAATATTAAACCTTTTTACGTAAGTATCAACTATCTGATATTTATATCACTTACAGAACCTTAATAAAATTCACATCATTAAATTGTCTAAATTGTGCCATCCTGTTATTTGTAAGTGTTCGAAGTTGCCAAAACAAATCATCATAGGCTGCTTCACCATAATAGAAGAAATCAAACTTTTTGCGCTCACAGCCTTTGGTGCTTTGTTCACGGAAAAAATCTTCAAAATATGAGTGGTCTGTCTGTCCTAAAGAATATCCGTAGAATAAAATATGTTTGGCATCTTCAAAGCGTTCATTCAAATGGTTGACATTTAAAACTCGGTTATGGGATTTGTATAGGAAAGAATGTTCTTGATTTAGTTCACAACCATCCTCTACTCCAAATACAATATTTTCTTTATCTCGTAATGCACCATGAATATGATGAACTTCTTGTATATTTAGACTATCTCGAAAATGTTCGATACATGACGTATAATTAAAATTTAAAACCCAAACAGGATTTTCATAGCTTTTATTTTGCATCTTCGAATATGCTTGATTATATGGAATGTGTTCCATCAACTTTTCTAAACCTCTTTTATCAATATATGGACTTCCAACTAAAGAAGATAAATAAAAACAAAGTTTAGAGCAAATTTCTTTGTATTCCTTACGTAATAAATTACATCTATTTTTATTATCGACATCGATACCTATATACATATTTATATTTGAGACATCAAAAAATGATAAAGAGTATTTTTTTAATTCATTTTCAATATCAATCCATCTCTTTCCTTGTTTAATATTTTCCTTTAATTTGAATTTTAAATATTTATATAAATTATTGGTTGATAATTCTCTATTATCTTCTAACCATTTCATAAAATCCCCATAAGACGTTTTAAGCCCTAAACTCAAGTCAAAACCATTTCCAATAACTAACATTGTGTCACACTTACTTTCCATATCCCAGAATATTATTTTTCAATAGCCTTATTCAAAGCATTTACCATTATCCTTATTACATTTATATCTTCGTTATTATCCTTTTTCTCTTCTTTTATGATAGTTTTCTCATCCATTGACTTAAACGACTCATTAAGATGTTTGTCAATAATCCTACTTAATACTTCTGTTGTTTTTTGTGCAAGAGTTCCTTTATTTGTTTCAACATAATTTAATCCTTTAAGTGATCCTTCTAAATATTTAATACGGTAAATTTTATCTGAAAATGCTATTAACTGTCTTTGAGCTTTATTCATTTGTGAAACACATACCCATATTAATGTAGCAAAAAACAATAGAGGCAAATGATAAGGAACAAATTCTATATATTCAGCCGGCTTATTTTTTAAACAAAAATAAATCAAGAAAAGTATATAAATACCGAGTAATATAATATCAATTACAAGCCCATATTTATATAAATAAAAACTATCTTGAACTCTTTTATATTCATCATTAATAGACTTTGCTCCATCATTTAAGGCTTTAAACGCATTTTCAATATTTGTATTCCAATCATTTCGTATTTGATCTTGCCTTTTCTTCTCTTCTTCCGCACGAGCTATTAAATCGTTCTTTTCTTGTTCAGATTTTTCTAATAGTTCTTTATATTTAGAAATTTCATTTTCTTTTTCTATTTTATCATGTTCTGATAGCTTATTCAAAAATGTTCTTTCTTTTTCTAAATCATTAATTCTTTCATGTAGGTATTCTATTTCTGATAATTTTCTTTCTATTTTTGATATATATATATTCTTATTATTTTCTATATAGTCCTCTAAAATAGATATCATTGTATATATAAAATCAAAATCATTATCTGATATACTTTTATCTTTTATTTTTGATATTATCTTATTTATATAACCTACTAACGAATTAGACAATATATCTAATTTTTCTCCTTGAGCTATTATCAGATAATCATCTAATACTTTTATTAACTTATACCAGTAAGGTATTTTAAGTTCATATATAACTTCTTCTGGTATTTCTTTTAACTCCTTTACTTTTTTTCTCAATTCCTCCATATTCCACATTTTCCGGCATCCATCCCACTCCGGAATAGCTGCCCATTTTCTTAATCCTCCGTTTTTATACTTACTTGACCATTCATTAAGAGTGGTAATAGTTCGTCTCTTAGATTTCTTAAATAAGAATTATTTTCAATATTCCCAACTATTAAGGTTTGCATATAATCTATCGTTTTATAAAATCTTTCTACTATATAATCATTAAAAGCAATCTTATAATTGAGCACATAATTTGGGGAAACTCGTTTATGACTATTTGAAGTTCCAGTTGCTGCCTGTGTACAATAGGCTATAAAAGATTTAGATTTTGCTAACATATATAAGAAACCTTTATATTCATATTTATTAGGTTCCCAAACCATAAACTCAGTAGAACATATTAAATCTTCTAAATCTTGTCCCCATATTACACGACTTACCCAAGGATTTAATTTAGAGACTAGTATATTATTTTCTTTCACAACAAACTTATCACTATTTATTAAATCTCCTAATTCATTTGCATAGGTTCCTGATTTATCATATTCCGGTATACTATAATGCTTATAAACTTTATTAGAAGATTTCAGAGGTTTTATACTCTGTTTTGATAAAGTCAAAATATCTGATATTTTTTTTATCCTCCACCCTTTCGGAATCTCCCTTTTCAGCTCCTCGCTCCAAATCATTTCCCCCCCACTACTTTTATAAGGACATCCGTTTTCATCTGGAAAATCAAACTGTACAAACCAATAATCATACAGTTGCTTTGCCATGGATTCTAAGATTTGGTTTATAGAAAAATTTAATGCTATTTTTTCAGAAATATTACCTATAAATTCTCCCACTAAATACTTATTCTTTATATTTAAAATAGGAAAATTCATAATAAACTCTTTATCTCCTCTTGGCATTTTACTACCCTTAGCACTTTTCATAATATATGAATAAAAAGAATCCTGTAATAATACAGAATATAAATATTTACTCATATTATCATTTCTTGCTCTTATAACCAATACATCAGAAGAACAACCGCCTTTAAATTCAGCAAACCATATTTTTTTTAAATAAGGACGAATATTTGATATTAATACATCTCCTTTCTTAAAAGCTATTAGATTACAAGGTGAAGGTGGCATTTTTTTTGCACTTTCTATACCTCCTTTATTAGGCAAAATGGAATCAGTAGTAATATATTCCGATAATTTAATATCATTACTACTAATTTTATCGTTTACATAATATGCAATATCAAAAAGTTTCATTTTATAAAATTATATTTAGACTATTCAACTGTCTCAAAATTTCATCTCCCAATTCACGTTCTTTTTCAAATTGCAATTTTAATTCATTTCTATAAGTATTCATACAAGTTTTAAACTCATCTTCAGTTATATCAATATGTTCAATCTTTATATCGAAATAATAACCTGCAAAAAGAAAATAATTTTTAGCTATTATATCATCATAAGATACTGGTATAGAAAAATTATCTACAAATTCTTTATTATTAAAGGCTTTGATAATTTTATCTATTTCAAAATCTCTTAAATAAACTTTCTTCATACCATTAGCATCTTTATATTCTTTTCCAAGCTTACTTGCATCAATAAGAATCACTTTTTCAGAAGATGCTGATTTATCTAAAAATAAAACAGATACACTAGTTGGAGTATTAGCAAATACGTTTGCAGGCATAGATATACAACCTTGTATTAATTTCTTCTCAACAATATATTTGAGAACTTCTTTTTCTACATCAGATTTAGCAGTAATAAAGCCACCAGGAACCACGATTGCGCCTTTTCCATTAGGTTTTAATGAATTGACAACATGCTGAATAAAACAAGTATAAATAGCCATACTATCCTTTTTCTTTGCCGGAATTTTAGGAACGCCAGCCCAGAAACGAGCCGGCATAGCCGCTATTTGTTCGCGTGTATCCGAGAAATCCATTTTAAACGGCGGGTTGGATACGACATAATCAAACTGGCGTAAATCTTTACCGTTATCAGCTTTATGATAAGGTTTTAGCAATGTGTCTCCTTGAATAGCATGATCTAATGACGAAACTAAGCCATTCAGCAATAAATTCAACTTAAACATTTTATTGCTTCGCTGTGAAATATCTTGGGCAAAGATTGTACAGCGATCCTCGCCAATTCTGTGGGCAAGAGCCATTAACAAAGTTCCCGTACCTGCCGATGGATCGTAACACTCGATATTATGCAAATCGGCATCTTCGGCAACCAGCAATTTTGCCATAATTGTAGCAATAGCATGAGGTGTATAATATTCGGCATATTTTCCACCTCCGGCAGTGTTATAGTCTTTCAATAAATATTCGAAGATAGAAGCAAAGAAATCATACTTTTCAGCAAAAGTTTCTTCAAACGAAAAGTTTACCAACTTATCCACCAAAGCTCGGGCAAAAGCTGGTCGCTGGTCAATATCTGTAATTAGAACGGTCAGTTTTTCAAACAAAGCAATCTTTGTGTTTTGCGTTGTCTGTGTAGAAAAAACATCCATATTCTTATTGGCAATATCAACCATGGCAGCATCGAATATCAAATCAAAATCACCTTTAGAGGATTGATTCCATAAGCTATAAATCAGATGTTGCGGTTCGAGTCGTAACACTTCCGGAGATAAAAACATAAACAAAAGATCTCTTTCATCATCTGATAATTCAGCATACGCCAATTCCCATTTATCAGCCGCTTTCAGCTTATCCTGAAAAGGAGATGCGACATTCTTAATTTCATAACCGAATTTATCATTCAAAAACTTATATAGAAAAACCTGCGTAATGATTTTATATTCGTTTCCATCATTACCCAACCCATAAGATTGACAAGTTGATTTTAATTCGTCAATTAACGCAATCGTTTTTTCTTTTATGCTCATATATTTTTAGTTCTAAATCTAAAATTTGTATTTATGTTGTTTGGTTATTATATTGATTCAAATATTGGCGAGAAATTCCCTGCTGCATAAATGTATAATCTCCTTTATCCATTCGTTGGATTATCTTAGGATATTTAAACAGATTGTCAGCAATTTGTTTTAACACCAACTGCTCAAAGTAAGCATCTTTTTTCAGAATATCGTTTTTATCATAAACATACTGATCAATATCTCCTTTGATAGCGTTTAATATCGTATATAATTCGACCTCATCATACGAAACAATCGGATTCTTTTTACTTGGCTCTCGTCTCTGATTTTCTTCTCGTATGCGCTTATGTATGCGGGTAAACTTCACATCTCCGTTGTATTTTCCTAACAGAACCTTATTTTTCCGCTGAATAGTTTTCAGACGATCAAGCATTTCATCCAACGTTTTCATCTCTTCGTTGAACTTCGCCATCGAGTCAATCACAAACCCACGCTCTTTGAAACGCAGCATAAAAGCCTCATGCAAGGAAATATACTCCGGATCGTCAGGATCGATATTTTGTGTAAACGCCTGAATCGTTTTACCCCATTTTTCCTGCAATTCCATTTTTCCATCGCCAATGATTTTAAGTTCTTCCTCGCCAACTTTTGAGAAAGTAAACTCAATATCTTGCATTGCCTCATTAATCAAAACCTTCATTCCTTCCGAACGGGTGAAAGCTTCTTTCTGATTGATTATATCAATATGACGCTGAACCTCACGCAACATCTCCGGAACATGAGTCAGCTCCATGCGGGCAAAGTCTTTTTTCAGTTCATCGTCTCCAATCGTTCGTATAAAGTTTGCACAGTCTTTTGCAGCGACAAGGGCACGCTTTAAACTTAGCAATTCGTTTTTGTCGTTTATGCTTGTTATTTCGGTACAAAACTCCTCCAAGTTGTTGGTCGTATAGTTGAACAATGTTCGACGAGCCTCTTGCATCGTTTCAATAATTTGTTTTGAATCCGCCAAAACCTGTGTTAAGGTATTATTTGCGTCTGCGTTTTCATCGCCCAAATCATTGAACTTTTGTAATTCCTGCAAGTAAGCAGCATTTGTGTCTTCAAAATTTTTCTTTATATCGGCAAAGTCAATCACGAAACCAAAACGATTATCTTTATATGGTCGGTTTACACGAGTCAAAGCCTGTAAAAGATTATGATCTTTCAGTTTACGACCGAAATATAAACGTTTCAGTCGGGGCGCATCAAAGCCGGTAAGCAACATATTAAAGACTATCAGGATATCAACCGTCATATTCTTCTTAAAATCTTTCACAATCTGTTTGCGCGTTTCTTTATCTTCGCTATCCAGTATCAAGCCCGCACGCAAACATACCGGTTTTGAAGAGGTCATATTGATTTCTGCCTGCACTTGCTCTAAACAAGCAGCCACACGGCGAGCCTGTTCGCTCGTTTCGCAAATAACCATACCGCCCAGCGTATCATCACCTTGTATTCTTCTGAATCGCACAAGATCATTAATTACATAACGTGTCAACTCCTTGACATAGCTCTCATGCTCGATAATATCCGATTTCAGTATTTCTCTTTTTTGCACCAAAAGATCCAACTTATCGTATATTTCAGAAAGTTTTTCCCTGTATGAAGTTTCTATATCTTCGCGAATGATTTTCAAAGTATAACCATCTGAAATAGAACGGTCGTAATAATAAGTATGAAAATACTCTCCGAATATTTTTGATGAAGCCTTTTCAGCCTTTAATAGCGGTGTACCTGTCAATGCTATTTTAACCGAGTTTGTATCAGCATCGAAAAGATTTGCCAGAAAACAACCACCCGGACGATAGCCTCGATGCGCTTCATCGAGAATAAAAACACGCTGTAAATTTGTTGCATAAGCTGGAATCGAGACTTTTTCCTTATCTTCGGCAAACCGTTGGATATTAACAACTGTTATTTCCGCTTTTCCGCTGCTGCCGTGCAACGCCTGATTAGCTCTAAACTGCTCCATTAATTCAGCCTTAGAGTTGGCAGTCGTTACAACCAGACCACGAGCCTCAAACTCTTGCTTGGCTTGCTCTAATAAATCCAGACGATCGACAATAAAATAAAACTTGGCAACAGTATTACGTTTCGCATAGAAATCAGTCAGAATATAAGAAAGATAAAACGATAACGCAGTCTTTCCGCTACCTTGCGTATGCCAAACGACACCTGATTTTGCCCCTTCTTCCAGTCGCCGACAAATCGCCATCGATGCAAACATTTGCTGATAACGCATAATATGTTTTTCGTCTGTAACAACGATTTTTCCATCGACTTCTCTATCTGATCTCACATAGGCAATACCATAACGCAAGATAAATAACAACCGCGCCGGCGAACACATCGAAGTTAAAATACGGTTTGTCGGCGTGTTTATATCTAAATTCGTCTGATATTCGGGAGTTGTATGAATCACTTGATTGTTAAAGTCTCGCAAAATCCGCTTTTCTGTTTCTGCCGAAACTGCTTGATAAGGATAATTTTGGATAAAAGGAGCAACCAACTGATTCGTTTGGTTTTCCTCTCTGAAACAATTGAACAAAGCTGATTTTCTAGCAGCAGTACAATAAAACGCACCTTGTATCGGCACAATACCGCCTTCTGCGTCATATTCCATATTGTTGGAAAACAGCATCAGTTGCGTAATATTGATAAACCGTCTGAATTTTTTATTAGGGAAACGCTGTAAATTCATACGATTACTTTCTGCCAACATTCCGCCGGAGTTATTCGGACGTTTAACCTCCACAAAACATAAAGGCAAACCGTTTACAAACAAAGTTATATCCGGACGGAATTCATCCTGACCATTACGACAGGTAAATTCGGCAGTAAAATGGAATGTATTGTTTTCGACACATTCAAAATCAATAAGCTTAACAGGTGAAACAGACTTTAAACGTTTATAAAAAGCATGTCCCAAATCGTCAAAATCCAACTCCTGACGAATCGTTTGCAAAATTTGTTCTGCTTCATCCTGTTTTTCCGGATTTAACTTTTTAAATTGTTCAATAAAAACCTCGATTAAAATATTGGTTTCCGGATCATATACCGAACCGGCTTCTGCTTCTGTTATTTTTCCGAAGTATTTATATCCCAAACGTGTCAAATGCACCATTGCCGGCATCTGCACACGTGTTGCCTCATTAAATTTGCTCATTTATATTAGATTTATCTAATCAACATCAATTGTAATATATTACAAATATACAGAATATCCTGTATTTTTCATTTATTGAGAATTAATATTTTACGCCCTCATCTCCCCCCACTTATCAAACTCCTGCATCAGCAGCCATGCCATAGCCTGGGATTTTATGATATACTGGCAAGCATGTTCCGGGATATTAAAGCCTCCGGTCGGTTTGAAATCCTTGAAACGCTCCATGGCTTCCAGTTTCTGCTCACGGGTGTGATGGATTATTCCACGGTCTTGCAAAGTTTTGTAAATATATGGCGGGCGGAGCATTTCCAGACTTTCTCCGTTTTTGTAGCGGTGGAAGGCTTCGCGGACGTATTGCAAATCAATATCGCTTTGGCTCATTGAAATGTTTTTTTCCTCATTTGCCTTTTTCATCTCCTCTTCCTTAAGCTCTTTCTTTATGCTCAGGCGGAGTTCGTGCTTGTAGTGCTTGCGAATCCATGTGGCTATTGCCTGAATATCCATATTGTAATATTCGCCATAATAGCCTTTTACGCCACGATTGAGACAGAGTTTAAGCTCTTCAAGAGTCATGTCCGGATAATTATTCAGTAAATCTTCTGTAAGTGACCATGATATGCTTATTATATCTTGTTTAGTCGATAATTTGTTGGTTGCCATTACAGAAAGCTTTGTTATCTCATTCGTCAACATATCTGCAATAGTAAAATTCTGCAAATCTCTAATTTTACGGCTATCCTGCAAAGCAGCCTTAAGTTCATCGTATAGCATAATTCTGTTCCTTTTCACGTTTTCTTCTTTCCTGTTCTTCTCTCTCCCTTTGAACCTCCAGATTCATTCGTCTAAGTTCTGCCAGAGTTTCTTCGTTATATTCGATTCCGTTTCTTCTGCCGGATTTCCCGATATTCTCTGACGAACGGTTAACCAGTGATTCGTATGGCGCAAATTTCTCGCTTCGCCACCAGTAAATGAAACGCCGCTTGTAGTCATTGATTTTCTCCAGCGTATGCTCTTCGCCGACGGATATTATGTGAGATTCGAACATATTCATCACAAGCTCAAGTTTGTCCATCGCACGTGTGCCTTTTCCGCTGCTACGGCATACGTGGCTCAACCAGTCATTATCTTTCAGCATTTCCTGGCGCCAGTTCTCATACTTGCTCTTCCCGTACATCTTTGCTTCAATGGCATTGAGCTTGTCTATCGGTTGCATAGGCTCTGCGCTTACCCGATTTTCATTATTTGAAGAATTTTCAGAAGAATTTTCCTCGTGCGCGCGCGCACTCTCTCTCTCATTTAAAATTTTTACTTTACTTTCTTTTACTATACTTTCCTTTACTTTACTTTGTTTGGAAATGTCAACATTTTCACCCGTTGAATCACCTGAAATGTTACATTTTTCATCATTCAACGGAGATGATTGTTGCATTTTTGAGCCGTTTTTTGATTCAGAGAAGCGCTTTGGAATCGGCACCAAAAGATATTCAACATTCTCACATACAAAGTTTTTACGGCGTGATATGATTTCAAAGAAACGCTCCTGTATTCCTTTTGATGTTAAGATTTGGTGCTCTAAAAAGAGCTTTTTGTTAAAGAAATTAAACTCAACAAGAAAGTCGATTATCTGCTGCACCTTTTTACTGTTAAAACGTGAGTGCAACGAATATGTGAACACCTTGCAAATTGTTTCATTCCATCGCATATAATAACCATTCGTATATATTTTGCACAATAGTTTTATATACACTCCGGATGCTTCGAAACCAAAATTTGCCATTAGCATTTCGATTTTTTCATTTTCGAAAAATTGTGTGTCCAGTGGGAAATACGATAATTTCTTTATTTCTGTAGCCATAATTTTTTAGTTTATTAGTTAGCAATTTATCAAGGCTGAAAGCCTTCTGTTCCAACGGATTTGCAATCCGTTGGCTGTTTTTGGTAGATTTGCAATCCACATTGATTGGAACGGGATTGCAAATCCCGAATAACATACACATTGGATTACAAATCCAATGGAACGGAAAGCCTCAGAGGTAATATACTGAGAATAAATAAAATAAAAATCTCTGTATCCTCAGTGTCTCTGTGTTTAAATTAGTTTTCAATTTTCAATTTACTATTGACCGCCCTCACAATCAACCGCACCGTCTTAACCGTCAGCAGTTCCGACGGCAAAACACGGATAAGCAACCAACCGCAGGCGGCTGCTTCATTGTATTTTTCCATATCACGCAGGAATCCTTCGGGGCGGAAATGGCGACCGCCATTATAGAGACCGCCTTCAACCTCGACGGCAACTTTTGCTTCGATGATTGCAAAATCGAAGCACCAGTCGCGCGTGGGATGGAAACGGTGCTCCGCAACGACATGAAAACCAGTGTTGCGGAACACCATATCGTCAAGCGGCGAATAGCTCATTGTAGTCAATCAGGAATTGCTCAGCTTCCTGCTGAGAGTCAAACATTTTAACCTCATACGTGTTCATCCGGTTGTCGAATGCTATCCAGGCATTGTTGGCTTCTTCATAGAAATATCCGTAATCGTGGTGATAATCAAAATGGTAAGCACGGCTCAGGCGTTCGCCAACATTAAGCTCATTGTATTTTTTCTTTGCCTCGTTGTCGAAAAGGCAGGAGTTCATAAACTCCCGCACTTTGTCTGCATTAATCATAATCATGTAGTTTTTCATAATCATGCTACTTTTTTAGGTTCTACATTGGTGTTTTCTATTGTCAGGAACTTGTCCAGACCGTAACGCTTGCCTTTCGTGATATACAATAACGCTTCACGTTCGCAAAGCGACATATCTTCCAAAAGACGGTCAATCCATGCATATTCATCTTTGCCAAGATGCAGACGGACAGACATATTGGTCGTTGATTCATAATTCACTGAAAGATGGGCATATATGGTCAGCAGCTCACTGTTTCCCGACGGCTGGCGATAATATCCGTCAACAACAAGATTGTGATAACTTGTTCCCGTGATTTTTTCAATATGGAATGCAAGGTTTTGCATTGCCAGCGCAAATTCTTCGTGAATCGGCGCCTCGTTGAAATACACTGTGCGATAAGTATCGTCGTTTTTTTCATCAAAAATTTCCATTTCTACTTTTAAGTAGTTACTTTTGACGGAAATTTGGTAAATGGTTTTGTTTTTATACATACCGTTTATTTTTTATAAGTTTATTATTTACGGTTAACCTAAGACGTGAGTCTTGGGTTAACTTTTTTTGTTTCTGTTCCAACGGATTTGCAATCCGTTGGTTATTTTGGGTGGATTTGCAATCCACATTGATTGGAACGGGATTAAAAATCCCGAACAGCATACACATTGGATTACAAATCCAATGGAACGGCTCCCTACTTAACCCCTTGACTTCTTGACTACTTGACTTCTCCATAATCATGCCGCTTTAGGTTCTTCCCTATACTCCACACATGGAGAATCGATTCTAACTCCTTTCTTAGCCTGTTGTTTCGCAAACATCAGCATCGGGTGCATTATGCGGCGAAGGTCTGCATCGGGCAATCCCTTGCCGACATTTTCCCACCAGAATTTGAAAAGCTCGACATAACCGTCAACAGTAAGGGCTTCAGGAACCAGCTCCATTTCAACGGCGTTCAGTTGCAACGAAGCAAGTCCGGCAGTGCGGCGTTCGGCAGCACGGTTGTAGGCTTCTGCCTTTTTCTTCTCGTCCGTGATTTTTCCGATACGTTTTTGCGACATCTCATAGTTTTTCTGCAATCTTGCTGCTTCCGCACGTGCCTGTTCGGCTACAGACTTAAGGTATTGCTTCAGCAACTGATTGCAATTATAAGCCGGAGATTCTGATTTTTTCGGATCAATAGCATTTTCAAGAGCAACAAGCTGTTTTTGCAGTTTAGTCAGCGCATCAGTGAACGGTCGGCGTTTTTCGTGCATCATCCGGACAGCTCCGGAACATTCAGAAATGTAAGTACGGATTTCTTCGGCAAGGTTTTCATTCATGCCATAAGTTTCAGCCTGCGCAAAAAGTTTTTCGCCTGTGGTCTTAGTTGCAACGCTTTTCCCGGCATTTTCGTTTAAAACGGTCTCAAAAGAATTGATGTCAATTTTGAGAGTTATTGATTTGTTTTTTCCCATATATTGAGATTTAAAGTTGATAAGTGGACTATTCCTCTTATCTTATAGTAACAAATATAACTATATATTTTTTAACTACAAAATATTTATACCATTAATTTACAATATATTTATTTTTTTCTGATATTGTTTTTTTATTTAAAATATGTTTATACCTTAGCGTTACTTTGATATACTAGGGACTATCCGAACCTATATGGAAATACGTCCGTATATATTCTTTCGTGGGGCAATATATATTTCTCCGTGGGGTCGGACCTACAAAAAACGCCTTCGGTGCTTTTTAGATATACATAGGGCTGCAAAATGACACAACACGACTATTACAAGCCATAAGGATATATTTTGGCGGGCAATAATTTTAAACATTTGCAGCTATGAGAACATTCATTATTTTATTATTCCTGTCAACAATGGCAAGTTGCCACTCCTCACGCAAAACCGCCGTGGAAAATATTTCCGAAAACAGAAAAATAGAACTGGAGAAATTAAGCACAAGGAAGGTTGATATTCCGGCGAGTAATGTATCAATGAAAATCCCTGCGACAAATGGAGTGATCAACGAAACTCCGCCGGGAAGCTCCTACAACGCACGCAAAGGCAACGCGTCCGTCAGCGTGCGGTTCATACGTGACACTCTTTTTATTGAAGCCAACTGCGACAGCCTTTCACAAATCATCTTGGAATACGAAAGGAAAATAGGAGAAATGCAAAAATCGGAAATAACCGGCAAAACAGAATCGGAAATTAAAAGCTCCGGATTTCGGAAATATTTCCTTGCGTCTGCTTTTATCATTGCTATTATAATGCTCTTGAGATATAAAGGAATCTTTCGGAAACTGTAAGCGGACAAATGCGGACAACGTGAAAAATGGGGGCGGTAATTTTGCAATAGATTTAAACACGGAGACACGAAGACACGGAGAATACGAATTATAATTTAAAATTTTCAATTTATCTTATTTCCTGTAACCTTGTCAACTTGTTAACTCGTAAACTTAAAAACTAATAAACTAACAAACTTAAAAACTTAAAAACTTATGCCAGTAAAGTATCGTTTAGTAAAAAGAAAAGTAAGCGACCTCAAAGGTGGTCCTGCAGTGGAAAAATCATTCGCGCAGACAGTCTATAACGCGACTATCGAGCTGGAAGATGTCTGTGAATTGGTGTCGATGCGTTCGTCAATGTCGAGCGCCGACGTGAAAAGTATCCTGGACTCGCTCAACTACGTGCTTGCGTTTGAGATGAAGAAAGGAAACATTGTGAAATTGGGGGAAATCGGAAACTTCCGCCCGTCCGTATCGTCAATCGGCGCAGGAGAAGGCGAAGAATTCTCGGTGGCAACCAATATGCGAAAGTCAAGAATCGTGTTCACTCCGGGCAAGCTGTTGCAGAATATGCGTTCAGGCTTGTCATATTCCGAAGTTGAGCCGATTGTGGTAACTGAGGTTTGCGATAAGCCGCATTTGGATTGAACTTATTGAAAAACAATATGTTTTGCTTGTTATTGTCATAATTATTTCGTATTTTTATATTATGAAAAACAACGCATTACATATGAAAGAACTGGCGGTAATGTATTTTCCGAACAGTACCGCCAGTTCGGCACGCCGCCAACTAAAACGTTGGCTGATGCTCAACACCACGCTTTGGGAGTCGCTTCTCGAAGCAGGTTATATCAACGGACAGCGTGTTTTCACGCCGCTCCAAGTTAAGTTAATCTTTAAATATTTGGGAGAACCGTAGTCAATGCCTGTAAATTACAAATTAATCAAAAAGCGCATCGGTAAATTCGGTGCCGGTAAAACTGAAAAGTACTATGCTATAGTATCGCACAGCGGAACTTTCGATTTAGATGCTGTTTGTGAAGCTGTGCAAAACCGCTCGCATCTGAACAGCGCAGCTGTAAAATCCATCCTCGACAGTTTCTGTTACATAATCCGCAGGGAACTGCAAGAAGGTAGAATTGTCCAACTCGGAGAATTAGGCAGTTTTCGCCTCACTATGTCATCAGACGGAGTGGATAATCCGAATGAGTTCGACACAAACAACATCAGAAGTACAAGCCTTATCTTCTGCCCCGGCAAGAAAATCAAACTGAAAAAAGACTCTCTAAAATTCAGACACGTTGCAGAATGATTCAATTATATGTTGCCGTAACGCTTTGCCTCAGTGGCATTGTTTTATTATTTCTCGGTTTCTGGATTCCACCTCAAGGGGAGATTGATTCTTCCGTCCTGGTTGCCTTTGGCGAGGTTTCGACATTTGCGGGGGCGTTGTTTGGGGTGGATTATAAATACAGGGACAAGAGGTCAGATACAAGGGGACAAGAGAAAGAATAATCCGCATTGTTTGGAACGGGATTACAAATCCCGGATAAAGCAGACATTGGATTGCAAATCCAATGGGGCGAAAATCATAACTCACACAAAAAACGAGGGAACAACCAAACGGCTGTTCCCTCTACTAAAACCTTAACTATGAAATTGTATCACTCCGGCTTCACAGCTGATAATGATACTTGTCTATTTAAATCTTAACTATGAAAAAACCGATGTTATTTTTCATCTATGTTAAAAACTATACAAATGTATCTTTTATATAATTATATCCAAATTTATTTTATATGCTATATAACATAAATCAAATATCACCCTGTTCCAACGGATTTGCAATCTGTTGGTTAATCTTGGTGGATTTGAAATCCACATTATTGGAAACGGGATTACAAATCCCGATAAAATATCCATTGGATTGCAAATCCAATGGAACAAACACCTGTAGCCTTGTCAACTCGTCAACTTGTCAACTAAATTAAATTTCTATATGTTATATAACACAAATCGACTATCACCAAATTTCAACTTATCCGAACTCACTCATTCACAGACTGCTATTGAAAACGCAATTAACAATAGCCCTGATGAAAAAAGTTTGGAAAACCTCAAAAATCTTTGTGAAAATCTTTTGCAACCTTTGCGTGATATACTCGGAAAGCCTATTCACGTAACAAGCGGTTATCGTTGCGAAGAGCTTAACCGTATTGTTGGTGGTGTTCCAACTAGCCAGCACGTTAAAGGAGAAGCTGCGGATTGTTATTGTACGGATGGTCCTGAATTTTTGCTTCAAGTTCTTCTCGACTCGGGGCTGGAGTTTGACCAGGCTATTGTTTATAAGAGGAAACGTTTCTTGCATTTGTCTTTGAAAAAGGGGAGTGGAAACAGGAAGATGATACTGCGAAAATAGACTTTGTCTTTTTACATTATAATTAAAAATATCAATTCGCTAAAGAAAAATAATCTATAAGTAACTCTTCAATATTAATTTTATATTTAGTTGTATAATTCCTAATAAGAGTGAGTTCAGAAATACTAATTCAACACTGTTTGAACTAAAAAATTTTGACAAAAACACAGAATATTGTTTTGAAAAGTTAGATATTTGTTTCTGGAATATGAAATATAGTCATATAGGAAATAAATTTTAAGTGGTTATTACGGTTATGAAAAAGACATTATTGATGTTATGTTCATTATTTGGGCTTATAGGTTGCAATTTTGCCGGTAATAATAACGACCGGGTAATAGACAACAGTACAGTAAAAGTTTTTGACTTGAACAGGTTTGTTGGTAAATGGTATGAAATTGCACGCTATGAACATAGGTTTGAGAAGGGGATGACTCATGTTTCGGCAACCTACACTTTGCTGGATAATGGAAAAATTGAAGTATTCAATCAAGGAATTAAAGACGGTGAGAAGAAAGAAATCAAGGGAAAAGCAAAGCAGCCTGATCCTTCAGATCCCGGAAAGCTTAAGGTGTCTTTTTTCCTGTGGTTTTATTCGGACTATTATGTTATGGAAGTAGATGACGACTATCAATATATGCTTATCGGCAGCAGTTCCGACAAATATCTATGGATAATGAGCCGTGAGAAATTTATGGATGATAAATTGAAAGAGGAACTGCTGGCGAAGCTTGAGTCACGCGGTTATGATACCGGGCGGTTGTTGTTTGTGGAGCAAGGAGAATAATGTAGGCATACAAAGATGGCTCCCGGAACCAGAATCATCACGGCAGTTACCAGCAGCGCTGTTTTTAGGGAATAAACATCATTCAGCCAACCTACAAACGGCGCTGTTATTGCAAACATCAGGCGGATGATGAAATTTCTTATGGAAAGGACTGTTGCCCTCATTTCTGAAAATGTCATCTGATTAATGTAGCCTTTAAGTATGGGAGTGGCAAAACCTCTGAAAATATAGAATACGAACAAGACAGCAAGTCCTGCATACGTAAGGTTGTAGGCAAGGACAATATATCCTCCTGCTATGGTCAGAAGTATTAATGTGTTCATTTTGTTCATGCCAAAATATTTTTCAACCCTATCGGAATATAAAGCTGCCACACCTACGGTAAGGTTTAGTATGGTCCATATAACACCGAACCACTCTGTGGGAGTTTCCAAATGTATTAGTACAGGCTGAACGAACCATGCCATCATAAGAGTGGCGGCGCCGATAATGCCGGAATACATTATATTATAACAAAGTTTCTTGTTGGTGACTAATGAATATTTTATAATACGTAGTATCTCGTTGACCGGGTTCTGGATCTTTCCCAGTGATGTAAATTCTCTTAGGGCAAATGCAGCCGGAATACCGGAGAACGCAATCAATGTTTGGGCGTAAAACGGATACCTTAAAGAATATGCGGCAAGCAAGCCACCGAAAACTCCGGCTATGGCTTCTGCAAAATTCCCTATCATGGTGATTCGTCCTTCGTATCTGAGATACAGGTTTTCTTTGTTGTAGTGCGCCGTTGTGTCGTAGAGCAGGGCAGAGTCTGCTCCGTTTACCATTGTCTGGCCTATGCCGAGCAGAAGTTCGGCAACTACGAATGCCTGGAATGTTGATGTGAAAGAATAACACAGGTATCCCAGGAAAAACAATATGCAGCCGAGTATGAGTGTTTTTCGTCTTCCCCAAACATCCGCTATATATCCTGATGGTATTTCTAAAGCTACTGCTGCTACTGAATAAATGCTTTTCAGTATGAAAACATCCTGCAGCCCCAATTTCTGCTCTTCATAGAACAAAACAATGACAGGCATTACCAATGTGAACCATTTTGATAGCTTAATTATGTAAAGTGAAAGGAGATTACGCTGCATAATTGAAAAATTATTATTTTAAGCGTGCAAAATTAATAAAAAAGTTGTTCCTTTGTGCAGAAGTGTTAATCTAACTGATAAAACTAGACCATGATTTGGAATGAAACAATTGAGTGCATGAACCGCGAGGATATGCGGAAATTGCAAGGGATAAGATTGAGACGGGTAGTTGAACATGTTTATCACAATTCCTCTTTTTACAGAAAGAAAATGCAGGAATTAGGTTTGACTCCTAATGATATACAGACTATTGATGATATAGTCAAACTTCCTTTTACGGTAAAACAAGACTTGAGGGATAATTATCCGTTTGGATTGATGGCTGTCCCCATGTCGGAGATAGTTCGCCTGCATGCTTCTTCGGGAACGACCGGCAAGCCTATTGTTGTGGGTTATACGCGTAAGGATTTGTCGATATGGGCGGAAGTTGTTTCACGATGCCTGACTGCGTATGGCTTCAGCAAAAATGATGCCGTGCAGGTTTCATACGGTTATGGCTTGTTTACCGGCGGACTGGGGCTGCATGGCGGTGTGGAGAATATAGGTGGAACTGTCATACCGATGAGTAGCGGTAATACTCAGAAGCAAATTCAGCTGATGCATGATTTCGGGGCAAAAGGTTTGGCTTGTACGCCTTCTTATGCGTTGTATCTTGCTGAGACTATAAGAAAGTCAGGAGTGTCGTTGGACGAGTTCCAGCTTCGTATCGGAGTGTTTGGCGCTGAACCATGGACTGAAAACATGCGTAAGGAGCTTGAAGAAAAGTTGAATATCAAGGCTTATGATATTTATGGATTGACTGAAATATGCGGTCCCGGTGTGGGTGGAGAATGTGAGTGCCAGAATGGTACGCATTTGTGGGAAGACCACTTTTTCCCGGAAATTGTTGACCCTGTGACTTTGCAGCCTGTAGAACCTGGACAGCAAGGTGAACTTGTTCTTACCACACTGACCAAGGAAGGTATGCCTATGATCCGGTACAGAACTCGTGACTTGACTACTTTGAATTATGAAAAATGCGAATGCGGACGTACAGCTGTTAGAATGGGCAGGATTATGGGAAGAAGTGATGATATGCTTATCATTCGTGGCGTAAATGTTTTCCCGTCTCAGGTAGAATCCGTAATTTTGGAAATGCCGGAATTCGAAGCCCAGTATCTTATTGTCGTTGACCGTGTCAATAATACTGATACATTCCAGATACAGGTTGAAGTCCGTCCGGAATACTATACCGACGAGATGAACAAGCTTTTGGCTTTGAAGAAGAAAATAGCGAACAGGATACAAAGTGTTGTCGGTTTGCAGCCGGATATTAAGATTGTTGAACCTTGCACGATTGAACGAAGCATGGGCAAGGCCAAGCATGTGATAGATAACAGAAAATTGGTTTAATTGATAAAAACGGAGGTAGTTATGTTAATCAAGCAATTATCTATATTTTTGGAAAATAAACGCGGACGATTTACTGAGGTTGCCAAAATCCTGGGAAACGCCGGGATTAATATGACAGCTTTTACTGTTTCTGAAAATTCGGATTTCGGGATATTGCGTCTTATAGTTTCTGATACCGACAAGGCAATCCGTGTGTTGCGCGAACATACATATGCGGTGAGCATTGCTGATGTCGTATGCCTTCATTGCCCAAACCAACCCGGGGCACTTGCCAAAGCTATGGAAGTCATAACCCAGGCAGGAATATTCGTGGAATATATGTATGCTTTTTCACAGGGTGAGGCTGCAAATGTAATCATCCGTCCGGATAACGTGGAGCGTTGCGCTGAAGTATTAAAAGAAAATAAATTGGAGCTGATTGCGGCAAGTGAACTGTATAAGTTGTAAAACATTATGCATTTCGTTTCGTTTATTCAATAGGAAATATTATCTTTGCACGCTAAATATACGTTGAATGAAGAAGATTGTTGTTTTATGGTTGATGAGTGCTGTATTTTTCACTTCATGTGGAGAATATAACAATATATTAAAAAGCACAGATTATGAATTGAAATATTCATATGCAAAGAAATATTTCAATGCCAAGCAGTATTCGAAATCTGCGACATTGCTGGATGAGCTGGTGACAATCTTTAAGGGAACCGCTCATGCGGAAGAGTCTCTTTATCTGTTGGCTCAAAGCTATTACGGGCAGAAGGACTATCAGACTGCTGCCGAGTATTTTGAAACATATTATAAGACTTATCCAAAAGGTGAGTTTACGGAGTTGTCGAGGTTCTACTCAGGATACGGCTTGTATCTAGATTCGCCGGAGCCTCAGTTGGACCAGTCTCAGACATACAAGGCAATTGAGCAGTTGCAGCTTTATCTGGAATACTATCCGCAGAGTGAAAGAGCTAAAGAAGCTCAGCAGATAATGTTTGAACTTCAGGAAAAGCTTGCCTTGAAGGAGTTGATGGCTACCAAGCTTTATTTCAATCTCGGAACTTATATGGGTAATAATTTCCTTTCTGCTGTCATCACGGCTCAGAATGCGCTGAAGAATTATCCGTATTCCAAATACAGGGAAGAGTTTATGTATCTTATTGCTAAAGCAAAATATGAGCTGGCTTTGGTCAGTGTGGAAGAAAAGCTGCAAGGACGATACAGAGATGTGGTTGATGAATACTATAATTATACCAATGAATATCCGGAAGGAAAATATCTGAAGGATATCCAGAAGTATTATGATTATGCAAGCAAACGAATAACTGATACATATTAAATTTTCAATATTACAACAGTATGGATTACAGAAAAACAAACGCTCCTTCAAATACGATTACTCGTGATATGATGAGCTTATGCGAAGACACAGGTAATGTATATGAAACAGTAGCGATCATTGCAAAGCGGGCTAATCAGATTGGTGTTGAAATGAAACAGGATCTGGAAAAGAAACTCCAGGAGTTCGCCTCTTATAATGATAATCTGGAAGAGGTTTTTGAAAACAGGGAACAGATTGAAATTTCTCGCTATTACGAGAAACTTCCTAAACCGGTGCTGATTGCGGCTCAGGAATATCAGGAAGGAAAAGTTTATTATAGAAATCCGTCTAAGGAAAAGAATAATATCTAAGACCTGAAAGATATTGTTGACAACAACAATAATTTCCGGAGATTTGTAAAGTGAGCAACCAGAGGTGATAATTCCAATGTTCGTTAGGACTATTTTATTATCAGTACCTGATTGCTCGCTTTTTGTTTTGTGTGTATAACCTAAAATAATTTTATTATGCTACAGAGAATACAGACTGTTTATTTATTGTTGATTGTAATTCTTATGACAGCGACCTTGTTCTTGCCGTTGTCTGCATTGCAATTGGGTGACAACTTTTATACTTTTGACGCATCAGGTATTTCTACCTATTTGGTAGAGCAGCCGGAATTGCTTTATCCGGCATGGGGGCTGTTTGCTCTTACTGCTGTTATTGCCATCGTTGCTTTGGTTACAATATTCCTGTTTAAAAAAAGAATCCTTCAAATACGCTTGTGTGTGTTCAACGCTTTGTTGATGTTGGGATTCTACGGTTTCTATGCCTTTTTGTTGTTCTCTATTAAGGGTGAGCTTGGCGACGAACTGTCGGTTACAGGAAAAATTGCTTTGACTTTTCCTTTTGTATGTATGGTCCTGGACTATCTTGCCATAAGAAATATCGGGGCTGATGAGGCACTGGTCCGTTCGTTGGAAAGATTGAGATAAATTCAGGTTCACGGAGGCTTATTTTTCAGTTAACGAGTTGACAAGGGTGCAAGTTGGCAAGTATTCCTGATGTGTTTCAGCTGATTAATCATTGTTATAGTTTTTATCAATCAAGTGATAGATTTATTCAATCAAACTATATTTGCTTATGTTGTCAAACTTTCCCATCTTTGTATTGCGATTAGAAAATACAGTAATTAAACCAATATTAAAATTATAAAGTTATGACAAAGAAATGGATTTGCTCAGTATGTGGTTACGTTCATGAAGGTAATGAAGCTCCTGATTTCTGCCCGCAGTGTAAACAGCCTAAAGAAAAGTTCAAAGAATTAGTTGAAGCTGAAGGCGCGTTGACTTTTGCTGACGAACATGTTATCGGCGTAGCTAAAGGTTGCGACGACGAAATGATTAAGGACTTGAACGCTCATTTCATGGGTGAATGTACTGAAGTAGGTATGTACTTGGCAATGAGCCGTCAGGCTGACCGCGAAGGCTATCCTGAAATTGCAGAAGCTTTCAAACGTTATGCATGGGAAGAAGCTGAACACGCTGCTAAATTCGCGGAATTGTTGGGTGATGTAGTTTGGGATACTAAAACAAACTTGGAAAAGAGAATGAACGCTGAAAGCGGTGCTTGCGCTGATAAGAAACGTATTGCTACAAGAGCTAAACAGTTGAATCTTGACGCTATCCATGACACTGTACATGAAATGGCTAAAGACGAAGCACGTCATGGCAAAGGCTTTGAAGGTTTGTTCAACCGTTATTTCAAGAAATAATCCATATAAGTAATATATAATTAAACTGAAAGCTGTCTCAAAATATATTGAGGCAGCTTTTTGTTTTTTTGTAATGTTTCAAAATATGCTGTATTTGGCTTTGCCGGTGATAACAATTCGAGTTTAATTTCTTTATCTCATTATTTATGTATAAATTTGTAATTTGACAACTGGAGAAATGAAGGCTTTGACACAGAAAATAATATGTAAGACTTTTACATTAAGTAATGGTTTGACTGTTTGGCTGAATGAAGATCATCATCAGCCAAAGGTGTTTGGTGCTGTTGTGGTCAAGGCCGGAGCCAAGGATTGCCCTAATACGGGAATTGCCCATTATTTCGAGCATATAATGTTTAAGGGAACAGAGAAGATTGGAACTGTTGACTATCAGTCGGAAAAAATCTATCTCGATAAAATTGCTGAGAAATATGATGAATTGGCTGTTGCGACAGACGAACAGCAGCGTGTCCAGATTCAGCAGGAAATAAACAAGCTCAGTGTCAAAGCCGCTGACTTTGTAATACCGAATGAATTTGACCGGCTTATTTCAAAATATGGCGGTACAAAGCTGAATGCTGAAACTTCAATAGATTTCACATCATATTATAATGTCTTTTCTCCACAGTATCTTATGCAATGGCTCGAGATTAACAGTGAGAGATTCCTGAATCCTGTTTTCAGGATGTTCCAAAGTGAGCTTGAGACGGTTTACGAGGAAAAGAACATGTATGGAGATTATATCGGTGGTCTTTCAATGGAAAGATTGAAGGAACGGTATTTTAAGGACCATCCTTATGCTTATCCTATAATTGGCAGCACTGAAAATTTGAAGAATCCGAGATTGTCGGATATGCGCCGTTTTTTTGAGAAATACTATGTTGCTCCTAATATGGGGCTTATCCTTTGTGGTGATTTCCGTACGGAACAGGCTCTTCCGATGATTGAAAAGGCTTTTTCAAGAATACCAAAAGGTGAGCCAATATCCAGAATTACTTATCCGCTTCCGGAATTCAAAGGACGCGAGACTTTCTTCCTGAAAGTTCCGGTTCCGTTTGTTAAGATAATGGTTCTTGGTTTCAGGGGTGTTCCTGCCAATCATCCGGACGAAGTGGCTCTGAAGATTATATCATCTTTATTGAACAACAGTAATGGGACGGGGTTCCTCGACAGGCTTGTGGTGGACCATAAAGTCCTTGCCGCGACTGTCATCAACGAGCAGATGAATGATGCCGGTATCCTGGCAATTGTTGTTATGCCCCGGATGCTTTTCCAATCTTATTCTTCTGCGGAGAAAAAGGTGTGGAATGAGATTGGGAAGCTGAAGAAAGGCGAATTTTCTGACGAGTTTTTCCAAAGCCTTAAACTGGAACAGAAAAGAAATTATACTTCTGCTCTGGAAGATATTTCTTCAAGGGCGAGAGTTATGATGAATATATTTTCACAAGGTAAAACATGGAACGAATATCTTTGTGAGATAGAGAGGATTGACGCATTGACAAAAGAGGATATTGTGAATGCAGCCTGCCGCTATTTTACGGAAGATTATTTGCTGGTGCAGAAGAAGACAGGGCAATATCCGAAGGATGATTTGTCTAAGCCTGATTATGCCCCGATTGTTCCGAAACATCAGAATGAATCTTCGGCTTATGCTAAGGAATTGGAAAAATTGCCGGTTGAAGAATTGAGCCCGCATTTCCTTACAGCACAGACCTGTGGTATGCAGATAAAGGATTTGACACCTTATGTGAAATTATATGTTACGGAAAATCCGGTAAATGAGATATTTTCCCTTGATTTGCTGTTTTCAATAGGCTCAATTTCTGAACCACGGTTGAAACTGATGGCAAATTATCTGCAACATCTCGGAACTACAGAACTCTCGTTTGCTGAATTCCGAAACCGTTTGCAGTCTTTGGGAAGTATTATGACTTTCGAAGCAAACGAAAGGAGTTTTGTTGTGCGTATAACCGGATTCGACAATAATTTTTCGGAAACATTGCTCCTTGTTTCTTCTTTCCTGAAACAGGCTAAGCCTAATGATAAGAAACTGAAGCATCTTGTGGATGAAATAAGGGTTGTGGACAAGTCTTTCAGGCAATCGGCAGACAGTATGGCGCGTGCCTTGATGGAAAAAATGATATATGGGGAGAAATCCATTTATCTGAATAAACCGTCCGTGTCTGATGTGAAGAAGATGAAAGGAGAAGATTTGGTTTCTCTTCTGCATAGTGTCATGACTTATGCCTGCGATATTCATTATTGCGGAAACAGAAGCAGGGAAGAGGTTGAAGGTCTTTTGCTTCGTCATTTGCCATTGGGTGATGTCGTTAACAAGTCGATATCTCCTTGTTTGAGGAAACTGAAATCATACAGGAAACCTCAGGTGTTTTTCTATGACAAGTCTGATATAAGCCAAAGTATTATCGGAAGTTTTGTTTGTGGTGAGACATTGCCCGAGCAGCGTGAGCGTTTCATCGCCAATATGTTTACTGAATATTTTGGCGGAAATATGAATTCAGTGTTGTTTCAGGAGATAAGAGAGTTCAGGTCGCTGGCTTATAGAGTTTCCGGACGTTTCCAGCTTCCGTCCAGACAACATATTGAGCAACCGGTATTTATGCTTGGTTTTTTGTCAACGCAATGCGACAAAACTATTGATGCAATGTCTGTGTTGCAGGCATTGATAGATGATTTGCCTTTATATCCTGATAAACTTGACGATATCAAGCAGTCAATCCGTAATGAGGTAAACAGCATGTTTCCTTCGTTCAGGGATGTTTCTCTCCGCTGGGCATTTTATAATAAAGAAGGTTTCGAGGAAGATCCGAACAAGCTTATGATGGAAGCAATCGACAGTTTTTCTTTGTCTGATATATTCTGCTTTTACAAACGTCACCTCAAAGGACGTCCGGTCAACTATGCCATAGTTGGTAACCGAAAGAAAATAGATATGGAAAAACTATCTTCTTTCGGAGAGATAGTTTACATGAAGGATAAGGATGTTTTTAAGTAGTAATATACTGCATTTGGTAATTGACTTGAGTTTGAGAGGTTGGCGAGTTGACGAGTTGATGAGTTGACGAGTTGGCAAGTTGATGAGTTGACGAGTTGATGAGTTGACGAGTTGGCAAGAAGACGAGTTGACAAGTTGACAAGAAGACGAGTTGACGAGTTGACAAGTTGACGAGTTGATAAAAAGTTTTTAGATAATAATATTTGTGGTTATAAGTGTTTTAACCTTGTCAACTTGTCTCTGAAGCCTTGTCAACTTGTCTTTGAAGCCTTGTGAACTTGTCTCTGAAGCCTTGTCAACCTTTAAGTCGAGCAACTTGCGAAACTTAAATATAGTATAATAAATATGTATAGTAAAGACGAGCTAAAGAAACTTAAAGTAGAGTTTTGGGAAAGCTTTGCCGCTTATTGTGAAGTTCAGCCATATTTGCGCCGCCGTCGCAAAATGTGGGTTTTATATAATACCAAGGTAAAAGGAATGGAGCTGAAGTTCGACGTTAACAGGAACGGAGCTTACGTAATACTTGAAGTCAACCACCGTCAGGAAGATGATAGACTTGAGGCTTTTGAGAAACTTACCTGGTATAAGGAAGTTTTAGAGAAAGATTTTCCTGAAGGTTTGATTTGGGATATTTGTTATATAAGAGAAACCGGGAATCAGGTGGCACGTATATATACTAAGAAAGAAGGTATAGATTTCCACCGCCGTTCGGATTGGGGCGAATTCTTCTCTTTTATGGCAAGGCAGATGTATTTGCTGGAAAGGAATTTTATGAGTATTGCTGAATATCTGAAAGAAGTATGAAAGGTTTGTTTGTCGCGCTGGGCACATTCGCATTTTTTATGTCATTTTCCTGTTCGAATGTTAAGGAGCAGAGAATTTATACTTCTGAACCTGGAGTAAGCAAGGAGCTTGCGGAGTTCAGAAAAACACACTTTCTGGAAGTAAAGTATGATTTGTCGTTCGTAATTCCCGAAAGTAAGGAAGAGCCTGTTGTCGGAGTTGCCAAACTGAAGTGGATTCAGGATAAGCCTGAGCCATTGATGATTGACTTCCGTGCTGATTCTTCCCGGATTGAGTCGGTGGTGGTAAATGAATCGCCTATTAAGTTTGGTGTTGTCAATGAGCATATCGTTTCTTTGGGCAATAAATCTGTTACACATGCCGGAACGAACGAGGCTGTGATAACATTCAAAGCAAACGACCAGTCTTTGAATCGCAGGGATGAATTCCTTTACACATTGCTTGTGCCGGACAGGGCAAGAACGCTTTTTCCGTGTTTCGACCAGCCTGATATCAAGGCTAAATACTCATTATCTCTGGATATTCCTATCAGTTGGAATGCTGTTTCTAATTCCGCAGTTTCTTCATTGGATACACTGTCCAGACCCGGCAGAAAACTTTTGTCGTTTGGCGAGACTGAGCCATTGAGTACTTATTTATTCTCATTCGTTGCAGGAAGGCTTAAGTATGAGACGTTTACACGTGGAAATCGCTCGATAAGCCTGTATCATAGGGAAAATAATCCTGAAAAAGTTTCTCAAACTCCGGTTATTGCTTCCCAGGTTTTTGATGCTTTGGAATGGATGGAGAATTATACCGGTATAGATTATCCTTTCAGTAAATATGATCTTATCGTTCTTCCGGATTTCCAATATGGTGGAATGGAACATACGGGAGCAACATTATATGCAGACCGTACTATCTTTCTGAATGAAAATCCTACGTTGAACGAGGAACTTGCCCGCAGCTCTTTGATAGCACATGAAACAGCGCATATGTGGTTTGGCGATTTCGTAACGATGGCTTGGTTTGACGATGTATGGACTAAGGAAGTCTTTGCCAACTATTTCGCTTCGAAAATGGTTCAGTCAATGTTTCCGACAATAAATCATCGTCTGAACTTCATCCAGGACTATTTCCCGCCTTCATATTCGGAAGACAGAACTGCCGGTGCTATGCCTATCCAGCAGCCATTGGATAATCTGTCGAATGCAGGCCTTATATACAGTAATATTATATATAACAAGTCGCCTATTGTGATGGAGAAGCTGGTTCAGCTTCTTGGTGATGATGCTTTCAGAAAAGGCATACAGGAATATTTGAATACTTATGCTTATGGCAATGCTACTTGGGATAATCTGATTTCGATTTTGGATAAGTTTACTGATTCGGACCTTGAACAGTGGAGCCATATATGGGTGAAGGAAAATTGCATGCCGACAATTCAGGCGCGTTGTGAAGATTCGCGGCTTGTTGTCAGACAGTCCGATCCGCAGGGAAAAGGACGTTTGTGGCAGCAGAATCTTAAGTATATCGTTAAAAGTGGCGACAAAGAAGCAGAGCTTAATGTCTGCATGACATCAGATACATCAGAAATCGTTGTGGATTTGCCTTTTGAAGCAGGGGAGAAGTCTGCTGTTATTCCTAATGCCGACGGAATAGGGTATGGATATTTCCTGATTGACAATTCTGGAGCAGACGCGTTGTTTAATGTTTTGGATACGGCAAGCTCCGAGGTGCTGAAAGGTTCTGTTCTTATTACATTGTTTGAGAATGTAATCAATAAATCCATCTCGTCGGAGAACTATATTAAATCCATGCTTTCGTATCTACCGAAGGAAAAGAACAAGTTGCTTTATACAATGGCATTGGGATATATGTCGCAAGCTCAAACTCTGTTTCCTGTGAACTCTGAAATTGTGGAGAAAGCATTGATGGGTGAGGTCGCAAATCAGCAGGACAAGTCACTCCGTTTGCAGGCTTTCCGTAAGTACGTCAGTCTGTCCGGCAGCAAGGATGCCAATACATATATATATAATGTATGGAAGAATCAGAAAGCTCCTCGCGGATGCTCTTTGTCTGAAAACGATTATGTGAATATGGCATACGAACTTTCTGTGAGAATGCCTGATGAATATGAGGATATAATGAAGACGCAGGCTGCAAGATTTTCGAATGCCGACCGTCTGCAGGAATTTGAGTTTATATCTCCGGCTGTTTCGCCGTTGGAATCTGTGCGTGACAGCGCCTTCAATTCATTGCTTAAAGCGGAGAACAGGCGTGTTGAGCCGTGGGCTTCGTCAGCTTTGAGGTATCTTAATCATCCGTTGCGCCAGAGTGAAGCGGTAAAATATATCAGACCGGCATTGGATGTTTTGCCTGAAGTTCAGAAAACGGGAGATATATTTTTCCCGACAGCGTGGTTGCGTGCTCTTTTGTCCGGACACCATTCGGAAGCAGCAAAGAGTGAGGTTGATGCTTTTCTTAAAGAAAATCCGGATATGAATTATCTGCTGATAAGCAAGCTTAAGCAACAGGCTGATCATCTGTATAGATAAAGAAATTACGATAAAGGATTTATATGGATGAATGGAAAAATCAAAGGAGTAAAATAATGTTTCAGATTTGCAGGATTTCTTTGGAAGTCAGAAATATAAATGGAATATAAAATATGAGTTTGTAAAATATCCCTTAATTTTGGAAAAAGCTGCTGGTGTTTTCTACATTAGTTTTTATATCTTTGTTATATGTGCTGACTGAAATAAATCCCGGATTCGTTTATGGAAAGGGAATAAAAAGATTATAGAATTGAGTTTAAATCTATGATACTATTCACGTTTTCTTCCGTCGATTGGAAATTATATTTATGGAGTGTCTGAAGATGCTTTATGGGTGAATCTGTTTATAGGAAATACAACTGTTGTTGATATTGATGGTAAGGAAGTGAAGCTGCATCAGGAAACGTCTTATCCTTGGGAAGGAAAGGTGAACCTGACAGTTTCGGTAGAGGATGATTTTATAAAGCAGACTTAGAAATATTTCATTTATTAACCATATAAATCGAATTAAATACTATTAGAATTATGAAAAAGAATTTAGAAAAATTGAACAGACGAGAGTTCCTTGGTTTGTCAGCGTTAGGCTTGGCTAGTTTTACAATCCTTCCTAGTTGGTCTGTAAACGGACAAAAAATTGCGCCGAGCGACAGGGTTGTCATGGGGTTCATCGGTTTGGGCAGACAAGGATTGAGTGATTTCTATGCTGCAAGTAGATGTCCGGGAGTGCAGGTTGTGGCAGGCTGTGACGTTGATTCGCTGAAGACTGCCAGATTTGCGAAGAAGGTTATGGAATGGCAGAAGGAGGCAGGCTGGAATCAGAGATGTGACTCTTATGAATTTTATGAAGATTTGCTGGACAGAAAAGATATCGATGTCGTTTCGATAGCTACTCCGGACCATTGGCATGCGCTTGCAGCTATTCATGCATGCCAGGCATCAAAAGATGTTTACCTACAGAAGCCTTTGACATATACAATATCCGAGAGTCTTGCAGTGAAAAGAGCCGTCAGGGCAAACAACCGTGTATTGCAGGTTGGCAGCCAGCAGCGTTCGGACAGTGAATTCCAGAAGGCAATTTATATTGTACGATCCGGAATGATTGGGCATATTGAGAGTGTTCAGGTGCAGATTGGAGAACCTCCTGTCCCTTTTGATTTGCCTGAATTCCCTGTTCCTGCATCTTTGAACTTTAACCGATGGATGGGACCGTTGACAAGTCCGAAAGTTCATTATCATCCGGATATGTGCCCTCCTATTGATAATCCTGAGATGAAAGAAACAGGTCCTTGGGCTGTATGGCGTTATTATCAGGAAACAGGAAATGGTTTTACCGGCGACTGGGGTGCACATCACTATGATATTACCCAGGCAGCTCTTGGTATGGATGGCTCAGGACCTTCAGAATATATTCCTAAAGGATATAACGGGACAAAGCATTGCACAATGAAATATGCGAATGGCATTGTTGTTACCGAACAGATCATTGATGATTGGAAAGACGGAAAGCCAGATCCTAATGAAAAAGGTATAAAATTCTTTGGAACTAAAGGTTGGTTGAAAGTGGCGCGCGGATTTATTGAATGTTCAGATCCTTCAGTGCTGAAGCAAATAGGAGAAGATAGATTCAAGAAACCGTCACATATGCAGAACTTTGTTGACTGTGTGCGCTCACGTGAAATCCCTATCGCTCCGGTAGAGGTTGGATGTAGTACGAATATAATGTGTTGCCTGAATAATATTGCGCATGAACTGCGCCGCCCTGTAAATTGGGATCCTGCAACTTTGAGTTTCGGAAATGACAAGGAAGCAGAAGCCCACAGGTTGTATCATTATGACTATCGCAATCCTTATAAATTGCCGTATTGGGATGAATAATTAGGATATTTGGTTTTGTAACTCAGCTTACAGTTGAAGTGTTGACAGGTTGACAGGAAAAGCATCTGAAAGGATTTTTCTTTAATTTAGTATAGAAAAGTAATAGTTGCTTATCTTTGTCAACTTGTCTTTTTGAAGCCTAGCCTTGTTAACTTTAATAAACCGGATATGTAAAATCTTTGGCGCTATAGTAAAAAATTATCTGTTTCTCCATATCTTTGTGTGCAATTATAAATTAATTTTCTAAACACTTTGAATATGGAATCAATCAAACAAATATATCGAATAGGAAATGGACCGTCAAGCAGTCATACCATGGGTCCGCGCCGTGCAGCTAAAATGTTTCTTGAGAGAATAAGCGGCATGGATTATAAGAAACTGTCAGTAACTTTATATGGTAGTTTGGCTGCGACAGGCAAAGGCCATATGACAGATGCTGCAATACTTGAAGTCCTGACTCCTCAAGCTCCTGTGGATATAATATGGGAACCTAAGGTGTTTCTTCCATATCATCCTAATGGAATGTTGTTCCAGGCATTTTCCCAGGATGGAACAGTGCTGGATAGTTGGACTATTTTCAGTATTGGCGGAGGAACATTGGCTAATGAAGAATATAATGAGCAGAAAGCTGCTGAGATATATGAAATGAGCACAATCCGTGAAATACAGAGCTGGTGTGAGTCCACCGGTCATTCTTATTGGGAATATGTGGGTATGCGTGAAGGTTCTGAAATTTGGGATTACCTTGCCGAAGTATGGGACGTTATGCAAGCCGCAGTTCGCAGAGGTCTTGAAGCTGAAGGTATTCTTCCTGGAGGACTAGGTATCCGCCGCAAAGCTTCAGATTATATGATTCGTGCTAAAGGTTTTGGTAATAGTATAAAGAGCAGAGGCCTGGTGTATGCATATGCGCTTGCTGTTTCTGAAGAAAATGCTTGTGGTGGTGAGATTGTGACTGCTCCTACATGTGGTTCATGTGGTGTCATGCCTGCAGTATTGTATCATCTGAAAGAAACTCGAGAATTTAGAGATTCAAGAATATTGAGAGCTTTGGCTACTGCCGGACTATTTGGCAATGTTGTGCGAACTAATGCTTCTGTTTCCGGAGCTGAAGTTGGTTGTCAGGGCGAGGTTGGTGTTGCCTGTGCTATGGCGGCAGGAGCAGCAAGCCAGTTGTTTGGCGGAACACCAGCCCAAATTGAATATGCTTCTGAAATGGGACTGGAACATCATCTTGGATTGACTTGTGACCCCGTATGTGGTCTGGTTCAGATTCCGTGTATCGAGAGAAATGCTTTTGCTGCAGCTAGAGCTCTTGATGCGAATACATTCTCTACTTTCTCTGACGGAAAGCACCGTGTAAGCTTCGACCAGGTTGTGGAAGTGATGCGACAGACAGGAAAAGACCTTCCTTCTTTGTATAAGGAAACTTCTGAAGGCGGGTTGGCTAAACATATGGAAGAACACTTTAATTAAGGAAATAGATTGTTATTTTTATTTTATCCTAAATCATATACGATGAGAATTTTTTATAAGTTGATTGCTTTGATTTTCCCTTTGTTGGGCTTTGCATGCTCACAAACGAAAAATCAGGAAACAGTGGTTGAGAAGAAAAGTGGAAATCCGGTTTTCGAAGGTTGGTATGCTGACCCGGAAGCCATAATATATGATGACACATATTGGATTTATCCGACTTATAGTGCTGAATATGAAAAGCAGACATTCTTCGATTGCTTCTCTTCAAAAGATTTGGTCAATTGGACAAAACACAGTTCTATAATCGACACAGCTGAAGTAAAATGGGCTAAACGGGCTATGTGGGCTCCATCTGTGATTCGCAAGGATGGAAAATATTACTTTTTCTTTGCAGCGAATGATGTACATGAAGGTGAAGTTGGCGGAATTGGTGTTGCTGTCAGCGACAAGCCGGAAGGTCCGTATAAGGATTTGCTGGGCAAACCTTTGATTAATGATATCGTGAATGGTGCACAACCTATCGACCAGTATGTATTCTGTGAAAATGGTGAATATTATATGTATTATGGCGGATGGAAACATTGTAATCTGGTGCGACTGAAAGATGACTTTACAGGTCTGAAGCCATTTGATGATGGTGAATACTATAAGGAAATTACACCGGAAAACTACGTGGAAGGTCCGACAATGTTCAAAAGAAACGGAAAATATTATTTTATGTGGAGCGAAGGCGGATGGTTTGGTCCGGACTATTGTGTAGCTTATGCAATCTGTGATTCTCCTTTCGGTCCGTTTGAGCGAATTGGTGTGGTCCTGAAGCAGGATCCGGAAATTGGAACCGGAGCCGGACACCACTCTATTATCAACATTCCGGGAACAGATGAATATTACATAGTTTATCACCGTCATCCGTTGAACGATGAAAACGGACATCACCGCTATACATGTATTGAGAGAATGACTTTCGATGAGAAAGGCTATATAAATCCTATTAAAATAACTAAAGAGGGTGTAAATGAAAAAATGTTGACTAAATGAGGAAAATAGAAAAAATACTGTCATCAGCGGCAACTGCCGTTGTGCTTATGATAATATATGCAGTCGGACTGGCTGTCGCTACATTTATTGAGAAATATATGGGGACAGCCGCTGCTAAATCAATTGTTTATTATTCGCCTTTATTCGTTTTATTGCAGTTTCTGATGATTATCAATTTCTTGTTTATGACAAGAAAGTATTCATTGTTCAGCCGCAAGAAATGGGGAGCGATAATAACTCACTTATCGTTTATAGTAATTTTGTGTGGTGCCTTTGTTTCGCATGTGTTCAGCGAAGAAGGCATCATGCATATCCGTGAAGGAGAGAAAACAAATGTAATGGAAATCCGTACTTCCAAGGGAGTAACCACCCATAATCTTCCTTTTGAGGTGGAGCTGACGGATTTTATCCTTACAAGATACCCGGGTTCGTCAAGCCCTTCCTCCTACGAGAGTAAGGTGAATGTATATGTGGACGGACAAAAGCGTGAGGAGAGGATTTATATGAATAATGTTCTTGACTTGAAGGGTTATCGTTTCTTCCAGGCATCGTATGACAGGGATGAGCTTGGCACGGTGCTTTCTGTGAGCAGAGATGTTGCCGGACGTACAATCACATATGTTGGTTATGCCTTGTTGTTCCTGGGGCTGGTAATTTGCCTTGTTGAGCCTAATTCACGATTTATGCAACTGAACAGACAACTGAAGAGGATCAGAGAATCGGCAGGAAAAATTTCGTGTGTGCTTCTTTTTCTCGCCATGTCTGCTTCGTATGCAAATGCTCAATCACAGATAGAAAAGGTTTTGCTGGAAAAATCAGTTCCTGTTGATAAGGCTGAGCTTTTCGGAGAACTTCCAGTTCAGTCTATTTCCGGAAGAATGATTCCGATGAATACTTTCTCTTCTGAGATATTGAGGAAGATTTATAACGAAGACAACTTTAAGGGGCTGAATTCAGACCAGTTTCTTCTTAGTTTCCTGGCTATGCCTAATATGTGGGTTCAGGTTCCGTTCATAAGTTTGCCAAGCAAGGACATTTCATCAAAGTATAATCTGACTGAAAATATATGTGCTTATGTGGAATTGTTTGATTCCAACGGCGCCTATAAGCTGCAGAAAGATTTGGAGGATGTTTATCAGAAGATGCCTGCACAGCGCACACGTTTGGATAAGGATTTATTAAAGCTGGATGAACAGGCTAATCTTATCTATCAGCTTATGAATTTCCAGTTGATTCAGATTTTCCCGCAGGAAGAACATCCGGAACATAAATGGTATGCGCCGGGTGATGATTTATCTTCATTCTCAGGAAAGGATTCGTTGTTTGTGGCTATGGTTTTCCCATGGTATATTCAGGAGGTGCAGAAAGGTTTGCAGACTTCGGACTGGGCAAAAGCTGACGAATTGCTTGAAGGCATAAAACTGTATCAGGAAAAGAAAAACGGCATTCCCGATTTCAGCACAGATAAGATAAAAGCAGAGATAAAGTATAATAACCTGGATGTATTCAGAACTTGCAAGAAAGGTTATCTTATTCTGGGAGGATTGTTGCTTGTGCTGGCTTTTGTATCGCTGTTCAATTATCGTCCTTGGATAAAGATTGCTGGTGGAGTTTTGATAGCCGGTATTTTACTGGTGTTCGCATATCATATTTACGGAATGGGATTCCGATGGTATATTGCAGGCTATGCTCCATGGAGTAATTCCTACGAAACAATGGTTTATGTGGCCTGGGCTACTGTACTTGCCGGACTTGTGTTTATGCGCAAAAGTGTAATGACAATGGCTTTGGCAACTTTGTTCGGTGGCATTATCCTCTTCGTGTCCGGATTGAGCTGGATGGATCCGCAGATAAGTCCGTTGGTTCCTGTTCTTAAGTCGCCATGGCTTATGTTTCATGTAGCGGTTATTGTTGCTGCATATGGATTCTTCGGTATCTGTTGTTTGATTGGTCTGACCAATATGGTTCTGATTATCGTACGAAACGAAAAGAATAAAGCTCTTGTTTCGGCAAGAATTGAGGAGCTGACCGTCATTAACGAGATGGCAATGTTGATAGGACTTGTTCTTATGACTATTGGTACATTCTTGGGAGCGATATGGGCAAATGAATCATGGGGAAGATACTGGGGCTGGGACCCGAAAGAAACTTGGGCTCTGATAACAATGATTGTTTATGCGCTTGTGTCGCATTTGCGCCTGTTGCCTAAGTTGCATAACAAATGGTCATTTAATTTTCTGTCGGTAATAGCATTCCTTTCTGTATTGATGACATTCTTTGGCGTGAATTATTTCCTTAGCGGAATGCACTCGTATGGTGAGAATGATAATATCAACGGATTGTTTGTATATATATATTCAGGCATAGGACTGGTGGTGCTTATCGGCATTGCTGCCGGATTGAAATATAGAAAATAAAGAAACGAGTTGACAAGAATGTAAGTTGACAAGGTTTATTATTTCCTTGTCAACTTGTTCCCTTGTCAACTCGTTTCTTTTTTTATTTACCCCAGTTTGGATTAGTCTGAGTTTCCTTATCCGGAATATCCCAAGTCATATGTTCAATAGTGACAGAAGTTTTGTCGCTCCAATGATTACTTCCTTCATAAACCGGAGCTTCGTTCCATCTTTTATGGTTGAAGAAATTCACACCGTTTTCTGCCCACATTTCCATTCTCCACTGAAGTTTTACCATTTCCAAAGCAGATTTGCCCTGCATTGAAGGATAAGTGTCGCAAGTCAGAGGAGTCGCGTCTGCCTTGGTTCTTGCAGCCAGAAGTTTGTTGAGAGTTTCTTTTGCGCCGCTTTCATCTCCGGACGCAGCCTGTGCTTCAGCAAGCATAAGCAGGACTTCGGATGTACGGAACAAAATAACATCAGAATTTGTCTTGTCGTGCGTTCTTTTGTCCTGGTCGGAAGCAATGCTGGCAGCCCATTTCAGAGATGTAAATGCAGGAATATTTTTCGGATACCACACTGTGTCGTTGGAAACGATTTCGAAATATGGGAACTCGTTTACCTCAGTTGTAAATCGCTCTTTGCGATAGTCGGTATCGGCGAATTTACTGTACAGAATATTGTCAATCTGCATATAATTCTCTCCATATCCGCCATTTGAACTGTTGAATGGGTCAAGATAGAACCATGGATATTGATTACTGTCGTTGGTCCATCCGAACATACATTCAGGATTTACAGCCACAGACATAAAAGCATTGTCGTCGGCGAAAACGTCATCTTTCTTCTCGCATATATCTTTTACTCTGCTATTGGCTGCTCCATAATGTTTTTCTTCTATGAATTTCCACCCGTAATGATCCAATATATCCTTGCATGCTGTTATGCAGGATTGAAAATCTCCGGTTTGCAACGCAGCACGTGCCACCATATATTGGGTTATTCCAAGATCAATGTCATAAACTTCGGTTTGAGTGTTTCCTATAGTATAACCGCCATTACCAAAGTTTGATTCACCAAACAGCTCTACAGCCTGGTTCAGGTCTTCTTTTATGAAATTCCATGTTTCTTCGGCAGATGAAGGTGCTACAGGATCGTTATATGCGTATTTAGTGTAGATAGGCATTCCTGTCCCTTCTTTTCCTCCGTGAAGATATGACTTGGTGAAGCGTTCCATCAGTTCCATATATCCGAAAGCACGAACTGTCAGACATTGCGCTTTGTATTTCTTGAGCACGGCAGATACAGAAACTATGTCGTCTGACAAATACATGAGAACTTTGTTAGCTTCATTTATAATAAGCGAAGGACCTACCCAATATCCGTAGCAAGATTCAACCTGGTTTGATTCCCAATACATAAGTGATGGGTCATTGCGGTAGTATCTTCCCCAGCCGGCAGTATTCCTTGTGTCGCCATAAACAATGTCACCACATTGCAAATCTCTCATCATGGCAAAAACCCATTCGTTGTCATAAGTCATATTGCTGAAACCACCGTACATTTTGTTGTCTCTGCGGCAAAGCTGTCCGGGCATGTTTGCTGCTAATCCGCCAAGAATCATTTCTCTCTGAGCTTCGGTTCCGTTAATAAGGATGTCTTCGATCTGCCCATCGGTGAACTTGTTCGGGTCGGTTATATTAAGTTTGTCTGCGCAAGAACTTATCATTAGAGTTCCGGCAAAAGCTATGATTGCGCTTTTTGTGTAAAATTTCATTTTCATATCAAGTTTTTCGAAACATTAATTACTATATAAAAACTAGAATTCAAGATTTATACCAATGGACATTGTCCGCATAGTCGGATAAATGTATTGTCCCACAGCCCAGCCACCAGTAAGAGCCATACTTGGGTCAACTCCTTTTTTAGCAGAAACAAAGAACAGATTGTCTGCAGAAGCATAAACTCTTAAATTGCTTATATGCATTTTGTTCAACAAATTCTGAGGAAGAGTATATCCCAAAGTGATATTCTTGCATCTCAAATAAGAAGCAGAAAACAGTGACATATCTGTGTATTTCCATGAACCGAAAGTTGAACCATCATAATAGAAATTATCGTCAACTGCATACCATTGCATTGGGAAATATGCATCAGTGTTTTGCGGAGTCCAGGTATTTCCTGACAAATCTGTTGATTGAGGCTCATATCCAATTCCTGCCTGAGCACTTCTGTAAAGTCCGTTGGCGTATTCTGTGGAGAAGAATTTTCCACCAAGCTGATATGCAAGTATCACCTGAAGGTCGAAATCCTTATAGCGCAACGAAGTTGTGAATCCGCCAATCCATTTCGGAATCGCACTTCCCATTTCATATTGCGAAGCGTCGCTGCTTACAGTTGTGGGAACATTGTCTCCGACTTGATAATTAGCGTAGCGTCCGCCGTGGTCATTGTTGTGTACATCGTCATATGTAACGCGGTGCCAGTACATTGGAAGTCCGCTGTTCTGGTCAACGCCGGCATATTTATACAAATAGATATTATACCAGTCACGACCTTCGCCTCTCAGATAGAACGGGAAACTTGTATCACCAGAGCCAGTCGCACTCCATCCTTCCCCGTTGGCAAGCCATGTCCCTTTAGGAAGGTCAGAAGTTTCGTTCCATGCGGGAATTGTAGATTCCGGAACGTCAACCAAGATTGTTCTGTAATGAGTACCGTTGAGTGACACGCTCCATGTCCAATCTCGGGTATTTATGATGTTTGTGCTTAATTCCAGTTCAAAACCTCTGTTTCTTAACTTGGCAGAATTTCGTTGCCTGGTTTCAGCTCCGGCATTTCCAAGAATAGATACAGGTTCGTTGTAGAAAGAGTTGACCGTGAGATTATCATAAAAATCAACGCTGCCGACCAGTTTGTTTCCAAACAGAGAGAAATCAAGACCGATATCAGTTGTATGGACTGTTTCCCATGTAAGCTCTTCGTTTATCAGCGGGCCATAGCCGATGGAATATTCTTGTCCTGTTCCCTGGCCGTTTGTAGAAGGATTCCACACAGCCACGCCATAAGTCCATGTGTGGTTAGTATAGTTCCCAATACCGTTCTGGTTACCGATAACACCATAGCTTGCACGAAGCTTAGCATTGTCCAGCCATCCTTTTGTCGCTTGCATGAATGGTTCGGATGTGAAACGCCATCCTCCGCCTACCGACCAGAATGTGCCCCATTTATTAATCATGAATTTTGATGAGCCATCACTTCTCACTGAACCGGACAAATAATATTTATCGTCATATACATAATTAGCCCTAGCCATATATGATTCCATCCGGACTTTGTCGAGCGACCATCCCGGAATTGCAAGATTGGATATGTTATAGTAGTGGCTTGTAAAGTTGCCCGGAGAAATATATCCCGGAATCAGTTCATAAGCTGAGCCCCAACTTAGCAGATCTCTATCCAAATCATTGTATTCATGACCAATCAATGCATCGACATGATGTTTGTTTATGTCCTTGTTATAGCTCAGGAGCTGTTGAGTGTTTATAATCCTTTGGGTATATTTCTGTATTCCTATACCGCCCACACCATCGCCAAGTCCGCTTTTGCTATTCAGATATTTTGTCAGCTTATTGGCGTGTTGGTCCATTGAAAAATTAATAGTCAGCTTGAAGTCTTTCAGGAATGAAAAGTCGGCATATACTCTTGAAGTCCAAAGGTCAACTTCTGTCTGATTTTTGTTTTCGTCAATCTCGAAAAGAATGTCACGCCCCAGCTGATTTCCTGCAGTTGAACCAAGAGGAGAATAAGAAGAACCTTCAACGCCGGCTTCTTTCTTCTGTCCGTCTGCATATATTATATTACCAATTGAGCCGTCGCTGTTTGCCTCGCGCGCCCACATTGACATTGTCGGCAAATGTCCGTTTACATACAGCATCACGTTTCCTGTTGCAGCGCCCGGATTTCGTCCCCATTTGGTTGACATCGCATTTGTAGTTGTGCGTGCATATCCCACATTAGCTCCAACTTTAAGCCATTTGAACAATTTGGCATCTACATTGGCACGTCCGCTGTATCTTTCGAAATCAGAAGAGCGAATATATGACGGGTCGGACAAATATCCGAGCGAAGTGTAATAACTTACCTTGTCCGAACCACCGCTAGCCGAGATGTTATATTCCTGACGGAAAGCCGTATTCAGTAATGCGTCGGCATAAGTATCTCCGTCGCCATAGAGGAATTGCGCGTTCGGATTTATTTTTCCGTCCAGACCAACAAGATATTGTCCGCTCATTGTGGCACTTTGCAGAACTCCTTTTCCACCATCAGGAGTGTAGATTGCTCCCGGAACATTATATGCCATCCAGTTTCCCAATCCGTTTCTGTAGAAATTCGTTTCACTGTTGCTCGCTCCACTATTGTAGTTGAATAGATGCTCGCTGGCAAATTTGGCTGCTTCTTCGTGCGTGTGGTTCGGATTGTTCACATTTGTGTATGGAACACCGTTCTCGTCAATTCCCGGACGTCCGGTTCCGTTAACTCCATATCTATATGAGTTGTAGATTGATTGCCAAACATAGGTGTAATAATCTGCGGCACTCGTCATTCCACTGGTGTTGAACGAACCGATAGAATTCCATCCCCATCTTGCGTCAAACGAAATGCGGGTCTTTCCTGTCTTTCCCTTTTTTGTAGTAATCAGAACTACACCGTTTGCACCGCGTGAACCATACATCGCAGTTGAAGCTGCGTCTTTAAGAACGGTAATTGTTTCAATATCCTGAGGATTCATGTTTGACAGCGGATTTTCGTTCTGCGCCGGAACACCATCAATTACGATTAGCGCCGAGGCATTGTTTCCCGTTGCAGAACTTACACCTCTCACTCTTATTCCCATATCAACACCAGGCTGTCCGTCGGCAGCAGAAACCTGAAGTCCGGGAATTGAGCCTTCAAGAGCTTTTGACACAGTTGAAACATTCTGGACACCGATAACTTTTGAATCAATCTGGCTCACTGCTCCGGTAAGGCTTTTCCTGCTCTGCGAGCCATAACCCAGAACTACAACTTCATCGAGGTTTTCCATGTCTTCATTCATCATCACATTGAATGAAGTTTGCGAGCCCACGCGCATTTCCACGGTTTTATATCCTACATAAGAGAAAACTATCACGGCTTTTTCCTTGTCTGGGATATTACTGATTGAAAAAGTTCCGTCAATGGAAGTTAGTGTCCCGATTTTAGTTCCTTTGATACTTACGTTGACGCCCGGAAGTTCATAGCCATCAGCGTCGACAACTTTTCCTGTTATTGCAGAATTTTGCGCAGATGCGACAGTTCCGACAGCAATCATCGGAAGCATCCAAAATGCATGATTCTTCATATAAAATTATGTTTTAAAACGGTTATTATTCCCAATAATCTTTTGGCATTTCTTTTAATTGAAAGTATTCATTCATAAAATATGCGTCCTTGAGCTGAGTGATGCCGTGCTCCATTTCCTGGAACATTTATAATTATGTTACGTGAAAACGGAGCACAGCTATCAGTCAACGAAATCCACTGTCATCAAGTGGCAGATTATTTATATTGTTTATTAAGATCAATTCAAATGCAAAAGTATACTATTGAACAGTTTGTGGCAATATGCCTATACATACGTTTGTCATCACTTTTGTGGTGTTTGTCACTGATTTTGTTTGCAGCAAATTAAACTATTTACATTTGTGTCACTAAGGTTGTTTTTTAGTATTTATTTGACCAATGAAATCAGTCTTTGTTTTTTGTTAATTAATTATTTGATGGAGTGTGTGGCTCGTGAGAGCGGCACACTTTTATTATGTCCTTGCCAACCAAACTTATGGAAGCCGGAGCTATATAATATATATTCCTTATTATTTGCTGTATAATCTTTAAGCATTGCCGTATAATCCGGAAATATATTATATATTCTGTAAACTAAGCTTTAGTTTTTAAAAACTAAGACTAAGTTTATAAAAACTAAGACTTGATTTTTACAAACCAAGACTTAGTTTTAAGAATAGACTAGCATTTATATAAAAATAAGAATAAAATTTTCAGTAATAAATCTCTTTCGTACGCAACGAGATTTTCACCTCTTTTATCAAGGGAACACTATTTCATTGACAGTTTGTCCGGTTTCCGTGATATATAAAGTTGCTTCCTGGAGTTCGCAGGAATACAGGAATAATTTGTAGAGGCGTATTCCTTCCTTTGTATAAGTCATGAATGCCTGTTTTATCATTGCTCCTTCCTGTGCAATTTTTGTCATAACTTCGTTTGTGATGTCGCTGAGATAAATTTCCGTATATTCCATCTCTTCAACATCCGAAATATTGAGATTAGCTTCGGTTCTGATAGCCTCGTTAGTTTTGTTTATGTTCTCAATCGCGTTTATTCCTGAAACGCTGCCCAATATTATTGCAACAGCTACTATAATTCTTTTTTTCATGACCTTTGAGTTTTAATTGTTGAATCAGCATAGTGTGTATGCTGTGTTCTTTAATTCATATATTCTGATGGCAATGCTTGTGCCATAAAAAACGAATTGTGGATAATGTGCTGTGTGTTAGTGTAATAAGGTGGTGTGGCAATAATGCCTGTTTTGTGGAATAATGAGTAAAATTGTGGAAAAAATCCATAAATGCCGTATGTGACGCGTATATCTTAGTGTAAAAGAAAGATACTGGTTAAATCACGGAATAGTGATTGGAAATTAGCAGTTTCCCTCCAGGACACATATTAATGTGTGCGGAATAATCCTGTGAATCCCTCCGAATGCACACTGTTTATATTATTCTTCCTAAATCTATCCGTATTTGAGTGAGTTTTCTTATATTTGCAAATTGAAAAATGAATAAAACTGATGAAATATAATACAGAACAGAAAAGATTGGTGTTGCCGGAATATGGTCGTAACATCCAGAACATGGTAGATTATTGCGTGACTATAGAAAACCGTGAAGACCGTAAGCGTTGCGCAAACACCATCATAAATATTATGGGTAATATGTTTCCTCACCTCCGGGATGTGAATGACTTCAAGCATATCCTTTGGGATCATTTGGCTATAATGTCTGACTTTAAGCTGGATATCGATTATCCTTATGAAATTGTCAAGAAAGAGGACTTATATACACGCCCGCCACGTATCCCTTACAACAATTCCCGAATCCGTTATCGTCACTACGGAAAGACTTTGGAATTAATGATTAAGAAAGCAACTGAGTTTGAAGAAGGAAATGAAAAAGACCAGCTTATCAAGTTGCTCGCTACTCAGATGAAGAAATCTTTCCTTACATGGAATAAGGAAACTGTTGACGATAAGAAGATATTCAAGGATTTGGATGAACTTTCTGACGGAAAAATCATTTTGGATGAGGAAGTTCATAAACTTTTGGAAAGTAAAGAATTGCTTGCCAGAAACAATAACAACAAGAAGAATTTTACACGTAAAAGCAGATGAGTTCATTTATTATCGAAGGAAACTGTAAGCTGAACGGTGAGATTGTCCCTCAGGGTGCCAAGAATGAGGCATTGGAGGTGATTTGTGCTGTTCTGCTTACTGCAGAGAAGGTAATTATACATAATGTTCCGGATATATTGGACGTAAATAATCTGATACAGCTTTTGCGCGATATGCGTGTAAAGGTTGAACGTCTTGGAATTGACTCATATTCTTTTCAGGCAGATGATGTTGATTTGGATTATCTGGACACTGAAGACTTTTTGAGAAAGAGCGGCTCATTGAGAGGTTCCGTTATGATTGTCGGTCCGTTGGTTGCCCGTTTCGGAAAAGCTCTTATACCAAAACCGGGTGGAGACAAGATTGGTCGTCGAAGACTGGATACTCACTTCGTTGGCATTCAGCGTTTGGGCGCAGATTTCAATTATGATGCGACTCGCCAGGTATATGAAATAAAGGCAGACAAACTGAAAGGAGCATATATGCTTTTGGATGAGGCGTCTGTTACGGGAACTGCAAACATCCTTATGGCAGCAGTTCTGGCTGAAGGTAAAACTACAATTTATAATGCGGCATGCGAGCCTTATCTGCAGCAGTTGTCTTCGATGCTCAACAAAATGGGCGCGCGAATTTCCGGTGTCGGCTCAAATTTGTTGACTATTGAAGGTGTGAAATCGTTGCATGGCACGGAGCATACAATATTGCCGGATATGATTGAAGTCGGCAGTTTTATCGGTATGGCTGCTATGACCGGTTCTGATATTCTCATTAAGAACACCGGATATGATAAGCTTGGAATTATTCCAGAAGCATTCAGAAGATTGGGAATAACTGTTGAGCAGCGTGGAGATGATATTCATATACCGACTCACAATTCTTATGAAATTGATACATTCATAGATGGCTCGATTATGACAATTGCAGATGCTCCGTGGCCGGGATTGACTCCGGACTTGCTGAGTGTCTTCCTTGTTGTTGCTACTCAGGCTGTAGGCAGTGTTCTTATTCATCAGAAAATGTTCGAGAGCAGATTGTTCTTTGTGGACAAACTTATTGACATGGGTGCCCAGATTATTTTGTGCGACCCACATAGAGCAACAGTTATCGGTTTGGGAAACAGGTTCAAACTTAGAGCATCAACAATGGTTTCTCCTGACATCCGTGCCGGAATCGCACTTCTGATTGCGGCAATGAGCGCTGAAGGAACGAGCCGTATAAACAATATCGACCAGATTGACAGAGGGTATCAGAATATAGACTTGCGTCTGAACAAGATTGGTGCCCGTATTACTCGTATATAAAATTATCTTATAATGATTTCAAGGGAAGAAGTTTTTAAAATAGGACAGTTTGCAAAGCCTCATGGTATAAAGGGTGAGATTACATTGAACACGCAATGCGATGTGTTTGATGAATCTGATGATCCTTATATCATTTGTGATATGAATGGAATTCTGGTTCCTTTTTTTATTGAAGATTATCGTTATAAATCAGATTCTTCTATACTGGTCAAGCTTGAGGGCATAGACAGTGAAGTTGATGCACGGGAGTTTGTCAATAAAGAAGTTTATTATTCCCTTGATGAAGTTGATGAGGATAGTATAATAGGTGATATCACATGGGATAATTTTATCGGCTATCATGTGGTGGATAAGAATCATGGAGATTTAGGACCGATTGTTGATGTTGACGAAACAACAATGAATGTCCTGCTTCAGATAGACCATGAAGGAGAGGAACTTCTTTTGCCTGCTGTCGAGGATTTGATTTTGGATGTTGATCATGAGAAGAGAATAATGTCCGTGTCATTGCCTGCAGGATTACTGGATTTGTAAAGATAAAAGTGTGAGAAATGGCTTTGAAGAAGAATAAGAAAAAGAGAGGATTTAAATCTTTTTGGAAGCAGATACGTTTCAAGTATAAGCTTTCGTTTATTAATGAGGACACTTTGGAAGAAGTATGGTCTTTCAGATTGTCGCAATTGTCAGCATTTATATCATTTTCTGTTTTCGTTTTCTTTTTGATATCTTTTACAGCTTTTATAATCATAAAGACTCCTATCCGAAATTATCTGCCTGGATATCTGGATGTGGAAGTACGCAAAGAAATCATGCAAAATACCCTTCGCGCTGATTCTTTGGAGAGAATGCTGCTAGTCCAGCAGTTATATCTGGAAAATGTGACACAGATTATATCCGGCGATGTGAAACTGGATTCTATAAAACGAATAGATTCTATGGCGCACGTGGATGCCGATTTTGAGATTCCACGCGGAAAAGCAGAATCAGAATTTGTAAAACAATTTGAGGAAGAAGAAAAGTATAGTCTGACTGCGCTTAATGCAAATCCGTCTTTGCCAAACAGTGTATTTTTTATTAAGCCTGTAAATGGAGTTTTGTCATCTACGTTTGAGGCAGATATAAGGCATTTCGGTATTGATATTGTGGCAACGCCGAAGGAAAGCGTATTGGCAACATTGGACGGAACAGTTGTGTATGCCGGATTCGACCCGAATTTTGGAAACGTAATACAATTGCAGCATAAGAACGGATTTGTTTCGGTATACAAGCATAACGATGCTTTATTAAAGAAAACCGGAGACCATGTTGCAGCAGGCGAGGCAATCGCTTTGGTTGGAAATACAGGAGCTTTGTCGACAGGTCCACATTTGCATTTTGAGCTTTGGTATAAGGGAATGCCGATAAATCCAGAAGAATATATTTCATTTTAATCGTATGAAACGACAATTAGCTATATTAGGTTCTACAGGTTCGATAGGCACTCAGGCTCTGGAAGTTGTAAGCGAACATCCGGACAAGTTTGAGGTTTATGCCTTGACAGCCAATAACAGTGTAGATTTATTGATAACACAGGCACGTAAATATATGCCGGAAGTTGTTGTCATTGCTAATGAGAATAAATATCCTGAATTGAAGGAAGCATTGGAAGATTTGCCTATAAAAGTATGGGCCGGCGCTGATGCTATTTCACAGGTTGTGCAGGCAGAACCCATTGATATGGTTCTAACAGCTATGGTTGGCTATTCCGGTTTGCGCCCTACAATTGCAGCAATAAAAGCCGGAAAAGCTATCGCTTTGGCAAACAAAGAAACATTGGTTGTGGCAGGTGAGCTGATAACAAGTTTGGCAGCCGAGCATAATGTTCCTATTCTTCCTGTTGATTCAGAACATTCAGCCATATTCCAGTGCCTTACAGTAGGAAATAATAACCCAATAGAGAAAATATTGCTAACGGCATCCGGCGGCCCGTTCAGAAACAAAACGATAGAGGAGCTGGCTACTGTCACCAAATCGCAGGCTCTTAAACATCCTAACTGGCAAATGGGAGCCAAGATTACGATAGATTCTGCCTCAATGATGAACAAAGGTTTTGAGATGATTGAGGCAAAATGGCTATTCGGAGTTGAGCCTTCTCAGATTCAGATAGTAGTTCATCCGCAGTCTGTCATCCATTCAATGGTTCAGTTTGAAGATGGAGCAGTAATGGCTCAGCTGGGAATTCCGGATATGAAGCTTCCGATAGCATATGCATTCTCTTATCCTGAAAGAATGAAAAGCATGTCCCCACGTTTGGATTTCAATCAATATTCAACTCTTACATTCGAGGAACCGGATATGAAGAGATTTCGTAATCTTGCCTTCGCTTTTGATGCGGCAGGAAAAGGCGGAAATATGCCTTGCATATTGAATGCGGCAAACGAGGTGGTTGTTGCAGCCTTCCTTCAGGACAGAATCGGATTCCTTCAGATGAGTGATGTGATTGAGGCAACAATGTCGAAAGCAGCTTTCATTTCTAACCCTGCATATGAAGATTATGTGGCGACTGATGCCGAAGCAAGACGCATCGCCGCTGAATTGTTTTAGTGTAACATTGCAAATATTGATTTTTAGATGGAAACATTTCTTATTAAAGCCCTTCAGCTCATATTGAGTTTGTCTATTTTGGTGATTATACATGAGTTCGGGCATTTTCTTTTCGCACGTCTGTTCAAGGTGCGCGTCGAAAAGTTCTATTTATTCTTTGACCCTTGGTTTTCTCTGTTCAAGTTTAAGCCTAAGAACAGCGACACTGAATATGGCATAGGTTGGCTTCCTTTAGGCGGCTATTGCAAGATTTCAGGAATGATTGATGAAAGTATGGACAAAGAGCAGATGGCTCAGCCGGCACAACCTTATGAATTCCGCTCTAAACCGGCAGGGCAGAGATTGCTTATTATGATTGGCGGTGTTTTGTTCAACTTTTTGCTTGCGCTGTTCATCTATTCAATGACTTTGTTCTATTGGGGCGATACTTATCTTCCTCTCAAGAATATGAAAATGGGTATGATGTATAGCGAAACATTCAAGGAAGTTGGTTTCCAGGATGGTGATATACTTCTTAAGGCTGATACGACAACCCTTGAGCGCTTTGGAGAAAACACTTTCCGCTCGGTGATGGAGGCAAAGAATGTAACAGTTCTCCGCAATGGTGTTGAAACTGTTATTCCTATGCCGGAAGATATGATGATGCGTGTTTTGCGTGACAAGAAAGGTTTTGCCGGAATGCGTTTCCCAATGATAATAAAAGATGTTCCGTCTAAGGATTCTCCTGCTGCATTGGCAGGACTTATGCCGGAAGACAGTATTGTATCAGTTAACGACAGCTCGGCTGTGACATTCGACGAAGTTGCTGTGCAATTATATAACAACAGAGGAAAAGAAGTAAACCTTGGATTCTATCGTAACGGAAAGTGCGATACATTAACTGTGGCTGTTGATTCTCTTGGTAAGATTGGAGTTAAGGCATATACTCCATATGACCTTTATGAATATAAGAATATCAGCTATGGCTTCTTTGAGTCTTTCCCAGCCGGAATAGCAAAAGGAGTGAATACTCTGAAAGGATATGTGAATGACATGAAATATGTGTTTACAAAAGAGGGTGCTTCAAGCCTTGGTGGATTCGGTGCGATAGGAAATATGTTCCCTTCTGTTTGGGACTGGCAATCATTCTGGGAAAAGACAGCATGGTTGTCAATCATTCTTGCGTTCATGAATATACTTCCGATTCCTGCTCTTGACGGCGGACATGTTCTCTTCCTGCTTTATGAAGTTGTCGCACGCCGCAAACCGAGCGACAAATTCCTGGAGTATGCGCAGATGACAGGTATGTTCATATTGTTGCTATTGTTGCTTTATGCAAATGGTAATGATTTGTTCAGGTTTATTTTTAGTTGACAAGTTGACGAGTTGACGAGTTGACAAGCTTCTTTTATAAAAATAATTTTGAACACATACTTACTTAAGTTTCGCATGTGTTATAAGTTATGGAGTTAGAGGAGTTAAATGAGGAGTAATAGAAGTTAAATGCCAATACTATTAGTATCTGAAATCTATCGGCTTTTAACTTCCTCTAACTCCTTTTTTAACTCCTCTAACTCCATAAGTCATACAGCTAAATATAAAATTGATATTGAACAGTTACTTTCTAAATATATTCCCTCTGTGACTTTGTGCCTCTGTGTTTCATTCTTTTCGTTTTGACACAGCTTCTTTTATTACAGAAAATATCTATTGATTAGCCGGTAATGATGACAAGATTTTCGAGTAAACTCTTCCAACAGGTATTGTAAAGTTATTGTAAAGAATAATTTGTTTGCTGTTGAAGCTCGAAATCCGGTGAACAGGCACAATATAAGATTTATGTACTCGGATAAACTTATCAGCCGGCAACAGCTCCTGAACATTCTTCATGCTCATTTGGGAAAGAACCGGCTTTTGGTCCGTCAAGTAAAACTTTATATAATTATCCATTGACTCAATATAAAGAATATCTGCAAGGCGGATATTTGTGTTTTTATATTCAACCTTAACAGTGATACATTCTTCCGTCATAACAGGATTAACAGCCTGCTTGCGCAAAGTCATAATGTCGCTGGCTTTCTTGATAGCCTTTTCAAATCTAGAGAAAGAGAAAGGCTTATGGAGGAAATCCACGGCGTTCAGCTCAAATCCGTCAATAGCATATTCTGCATAAGCCGTAGTGAATATCAGGAATACATCCTGCGGAAGACTTCTCGCAAGCTCAACACCGTTTACTTCTCCCATTTCTATATCAAGAAACAAGATGTCCGGTTTGCTTCTTCTTACCTGTTCCATCCCCCGGAGAGGATTATTGAAGGTAGTCAGTTCTATATTTCCGTAGCGTTGGCAAAAACTGGTTATGATTTCCAGCGCCATAGGCTCGTCATCAATGGCAATGCATTTCAAACTCATGTATTCAAATTAATGCGTAGGGTTACGTGAAACAGCTCTTCTTTCTTTTCTATCCGCAAGTCATATCGGTGGGAGTAGAGCAGTTCCAGGCGTTTCTGGCAATTCTCAATACCTATACCTTTAGACTCGTTTATCGGGGAATGGTTTAATAACGGATTCCAGGTTGTGAATAATAATTCCCCGTTTTTAGCCTGGATACAGATGCAGGCATCTCCTGGCTGATGAGATGATACCCCATGCTTGAATACATTTTCCACAAAAGTAATCAATATCATGGGAGCAATACTTAGTTGCTCTGTTTCATCGTGTTCGTAAGAAAAGTGTATATGAAAGTCTTTCGGCATCCGGTATTTCTGCAGCTCGATATACTGACGTATGTATTCTGTTTCCGTGCGGATTGGAATTTTATCTTTTGTGTTATGGGCATACATGTATTTCATCAGACTAATGAATTGGGTAAAGGCATCTTCGGCTTGAGGAGAACCGGTCACTACCATGGCATACAGCGTGTTCAGGTTATTGAACAGAAAATGCGGATTGATTTGCGCCTTATATAGGGCCAGCTCTGCCTTTTTCTTTTCGAATTCTATTTCCTGTCTTGCCATTATCTGACGGTGAAGTTCCGTAAGCAGACCAACAGCAAGGCTGAATGTGGTGACAACCATATACAAAAACCATACAGCCTGTTGTTGAAGCTGTATTTTCGGGATATTAGCAGGTATTCGGATTTTTCTCATTCTCTGATGCGGATATTCCATCTGATAGTGCGTTATCAGATAAGTTCCCGCAACGGCAAGAAGCAGAAACAGAATCGCAAATAATATATATTTGTTCCCTTTGAAAAAGTAAGGCATGGTGAAACGCCTGTTTATCATATATATTAAATATAACCAGCCTATAAGCAGATACACAAATACAGAATTATACACCAGCCATCGTTCGATTGGCAAAAGCATAATCATTGCCGGTAATAGGAACAGGCAGAATGCCAGGTCAATGTAGAATGGTAATTTTTTTATTTGAATCATGGTATATATATGGTTTAATATCTTATCTGCTTGCAAAAATATTGTATTAAATCTTATCTGGGAAATTAACTGTGTGTTGTTTACCACTGGAACAATGCCGTTCACCACCATTTGCAAATGTTGCTGTTTTATGTAATATTTTCCTCATATACTTTTGCTGAAAAACAAAATAAAGTACGGTTATGAGAAATATGTTTTTCCTTTTAATATTCGTATTTCCTCTGAACATGGCAGCCCAGGTTCTTTCCGGAACAGTATCGGATAAGAGAACAGATGAACCGCTGTTGTCTGCCACAGTTGGAATTTCCGGAGCTGACGGAAAGATGCAATATACAGCGACGGACATGAAAGGAATCTTTGAGTTTAAGAATATCAAATCCGGTGATTATACTTTACAGATATCATATGTCGGATATAAAACTTATACAAAGAATATTTCTGTTCCGCAGTCGGGAGCCTCAATAGAAATATTTATGGAAGAGGATGTCCAGAGTATCGGCCAGGTTTCAGTTGAAGCCCGTGCAACGCGTGCCCGGCAGAAAGGCGACAGTCTTGTGTATAATGCCGAAGCATTCAAGGTTATGCAGGGAAGCACTGCCGAAGATTTGCTATCCAAGATGCCTGGCATTGTGGTTGAGGGCGGAACAGTCCAGGCCCAGGGCGAGGATGTAAAGAAAGTTCTTGTTGACGGAAAAGAATTCTTCGATGGCGACGTAAACCTGGCTTTGAAGAATCTGCCATCAGACGTAATTGCCAGTATCGAAGTGTTCGACAAGAAAAGCGAGCAGGCGGAATTCTCAGGTTTCGACGATGGAGAAGAAATAAAGACAATAAATATTGTTACCAAGGCTGGTTATCGCGAGGGAACCTTTGGTGAAGTATATGCCGGCTATGGAACTGACAACCGCTATCGTGCCGGAGGAAATATAAACCTGTTCAACGATGATTGCCGAATTTCCATACTGGGAATGAGCAACAACGTAAACCAGCAGAACTTCTCTCAGGAAGATTTGGCAGGCGTAATGTCTTCATCCCAGGGTGGCGGACGTCGCGGAGGAAAAGGCGGCGGCGGACGTGCTTCCGGTGGTGGCGGCGGCAATTCGGCAAATAACTTTATGGTTGGAAATTTGGGTGGTGTCACTTCAAGCAACGGACTTGGTTTCAATTATGTTGACCAGTGGAGCGATAAACTTAAATTTACCGGAAGCTATTTCTTCAATCAGTCTGTCAACAATAAAGAAACAAACACAGACCGTCAGTATTTCGAATCAGTCCTGCCCGGATTGAGTTATAGCGAATATAACAATTCAAGGATGGAAAACTGGAATCACAGGATAAACATGAAACTGGATTATCAGATCGACAATAATAACTCCCTGCAGATAAAACCGAATATCAGTTTCCAGAACAATGATATGACTGGTTTTATGCAAGGAATAAACATGAACAATTCCGTTGCCGAAAATGAAATACAGAACACAACCGGTAGCAATACAAATGCATATAACATCGGAACAGATGTAATTTTCCGTCATCGCTTCCCGGTCGAAGGACGCACATTGTCTGTTATGTTCAACGGAAAGGTTTCTGATAAAACCGGAAAGACTTATAATGATTATCTTGATATTCTTTATGGAGCAACAACAACCGAAGATTCATACGGACAATTGAAAGATATCAACGAGAAGCAGTATTCATTGCGCGGAAATGTAATGTTTACGGAAAAACTCTCCGATATATTGCAGTTGCAGACAAGCTATAAAGTTTCATACTCAGATACAGAATCCGACCGTAAAGTATTCTTACGTTCGCCTGTGAATGACCTTTATGAGCAGCTCGACGAGAATTTGTCAAATGTCTACGAATCCGGCTATCTCACTCAGGCAGGAGCATTGGGCCTTCGCTTGCACAAAGGTGGTTTTAACGTCATGGCGGGAGTTGACTTTCAGTATTCATCTCTTCAGGGAGAACAGTTCTATCCGTCGGGTGAAATGATTGGAAAGAAATATTTCACCGTGCTTCCGTCGCTGACAGCAAGATATAAACTGGATCGTGCAAATTCGTTTATGTTGCGTTATCGCAGCTCTTCTTCTTCTCCTTCAATCACGGATTTGCAGGAAGTTGTCGATAACACCAATCCGCTGTTTCTGTCAAGTGGTAATCCAAACCTGGATCAACAGATAAATCATTCGTTGAACCTCAGATATATAAGGACAACAGCATCGGGACACACTTTCATAGGAATGCTTGGAACAACTTTGCGCACCGGTTATGTTTCAGACAGTACATTCGTCGCTACTGAAAATATAACCCTGCCGTCGGGAATATCAATGGACAAAGGCGCGCAATATACCAAGCCCGTCAATATGGATGGATACTACAGCTTGCAGTCAATGATTACATACGGATTTCCGATTGATTTTATCCGCAGTAATGTCAATGTAAGCTTCTCGACCAACTATGCAAATGTTCCGTCAATTTTCAACGGAGTGAAAAACAGGACAAAGGAACTTAACCTTATTCCTAAGATCGTTGTTGGCAGCAATATAAGCCATAATCTTGATTTCACGCTTTCATATTCTGCCACATTGAACAACATTTTCAGTTCGCTCGAAAATTCAAGCTCCAGCAATTATGTATTTCATTTAGGAGCAGCAAAAATAGGATGGACATTCTGGAATGGTTTCACATTGCGCAGTTCATTCAGCTATCAGAATTATGCAGGCTTGGATATGGACGATTCGGATTATTTCCTGTGGAACATCTCGCTTGGTAAGAAATTTCTCAAGCGAAATCAGGCAGAAATCAAACTTGAGGCATTTGATGTGCTTTGCCAGAATCAGGCGTTTACACATCAGACAGGAAGTAATTATTACGACTATGTTACATCAAACGTGCTTAAGCCTTATTTGATGTTGAGTTTTGTATATACGATAAGGTGAATAGGGGACAAGGTATCAGATACGAGTTGACAAGGGAACGAGTTGACAAGGTATCAGGTACAAGTTGACAAGGGAATGAGTTGACGAGGCATCAGATACGAGTTGACAAGGTCAAAACACTTGTAACATTATGATTTATTATCTAAAACCTTGTCTTCTTGTCTCCTTGTCAACTCGTCAACTTGTCAACTCGTCCTCTTGTCCCCAATTCCAACGAAACAAATATTAATAATCATTTAAACAGAAAAATCATGAAAAAAGTAGTTTTATTAGCAATTTCAGTCGTTTTAGGTTTCACCACAGCAAGCGCGCAGCGCCGTCAGAAACAACAGCTCACACCGGAGCAGCGAGTAGAAAAACAGATGCAGCGACTTGATTCAAAGCTTAATCTCACAGATGAGCAGGAAGAAGAAATCAAGAAACTTTATACTGAATTCTTCAACAGCAAGGTGAATAGGGAAGAAAGAAAGTCTAAAATGGAAGAGCTGAACAAAAAGGTAGAATCTCTTCTGACAGATGAGCAGAAAACAACTTTCTCAGAAATGAAAAACAGGAAAAACAATAAGTGAAAGTAAATAAAAAAAGCGTATAGAACTTATCTATACGCTTTTTTGTTGTTGCGGAGGCCTGATTCGAACAGACGACCTTTGGGTTATGAGCCCAACGAGCTACCACTGCTCCACTCCGCGATGTAGTATCAATCATTCCCGATTGCGAGTGCAAAGGTATGAACTTTTTTTTTATCTGCAAATATTTTGCAAGTTTTTTTTGTAACACTTGGTAAATACCAGCTTTTTTCCATATTTTTGTGCGCAAAATGAATAAAATTGTGCAATAGTAATGCCGATGACAGTTTCAAAAACACGTGATATGTTAGTTGATGTGGCCAGACAGCTGTTTGCCCGCATGGGAGTTGATAATATAACAATGAACGATATTGCACAAGCTTCGGGCAAAGGCAGACGTACGCTCTACACATATTTCAAGAATAAGAATGAAATATATATGGCAGTTGTTGAGTCTGAATTGTCCCAGTTGCATCGTGTACTTATGGATGTTTCAGAAAAAACATTGCCAGCCGATGAGAAACTGATAACATTTATATACACCAGATTAGATGCAATCAAGGCTTTGGTGTTCAGGAACGGAACATTGCGTGCTACGTTTTTCAGAGATATCTGGAGAGTGGAAAAAGTACGTAAGGATTTCGATGTCCTCGAAGTAAAATTGCTTAAAAATATATTGGATGACGGAGTGAAGGAAGGCATCTTTTCCATGCCCGACACCGAGATAACAGCGCTGGTACTGCATCATGCTTTGAAAGGACTTGAAGTGCCTTACATCAGAGGAGTGATGGGCGACAGTATAAGTAAAAGAATAAAAAGAAGAGATAATGTAATAAATCTTATCTTTAACGGTATAAAGATTAAGTAATTCAAGTTTTGTTCGGTTCAACTTTCAGATAACAAGTTGGCAAGAGGACAAGAGTTTTTAGATAATAAATTGTAAAGTTACAGTTATTTTGACCTTGTCAACTTGTCTCTGATGCCTTGTTAACTATTAAGTTGGGTAACTTGCGAAACTTAAATAAAATAATAACAAGAAGACGTAATGTATTTGAATGCGACAGGTTATTATGTACCAGAAGACAGGGTAGATAACCAACATTTTTTAGAATTGAATGGGCTAACCAGCGAATGGATTGAGCAGCGCACGGGTATTCGTACCCGTTCGAAGGCAAAACCGGAGGAGAATATCAATACAATGAGCATGGCTGCCATTAGAAATGCTCTTCCAAAACTGCCGTATGATATAACTGAGGTGGATTTGATAATTTCAGCATCCTATTCACCTTATGATACAGTAGCCACTGCTGCTCACAACGCGCAGTTTGAGTTTAATATAACAAACGCAAAGGCTTTGTATCTTTCATCAGCCTGTTCGTCATTTATCAACGCACTTGAAGTTGTAGAAGGATATTTCGCAATGGGCAAGGCTACAAAAGCATTGATTCTTGGCGCAGACAAGAATTCGGCATATTCAAACGAAACAGACCCGAAAGCCGGACATTTGTGGGGCGACGCTGCCGCTGCTTTCTTTATCTCAAAAGAAAGAGTGACAGAAAACGATGCTGAAGTGCTTGATGTTTACACTCAGGGCTTGGGTTATCTTCCAAAAGCTCCGCAGGCAGTGCATCTTTGTCCGCGCGATGGCGGTATCATGATGCCTGAAGGTCGTGACGTGTTCATGCAGGCTTGCACATATATGCCTAAGAATGTATTGTATCTGTTGGAAAAGAACAACTATACATTTGATGATTTGAGCTATTTCATCGGCCATCAGGCAAATATGCGTATTATGTCGAATATCGCTAAGCAGCTTAATTTGCCGGAGGAAAAATTCCTTCATAACATCGAAGAACTTGGCAACACCGGTTCCGTAAGCTCAGCTTTGGTGTATGCGCAGAATGCAGAAAACTTCAAGAAAGGAGATCTGGTGGCTCTTACAGTGTTTGGTGGAGGCTATTCTACCGGCGCTTGCCTTATCAAATGTTGAGAAACTGAGGCATAAAATACGGAATAGTATAATACAGAAATAAATTTTTAATAAATAAACCAGGTTTCGCAAGAAGGTTTGCAAAACAGAAAACACAGAGGCACAAAGTCACAGAGTTTTTTTATTAGTTGACGAGTTGACATTCTCCGTGTCTCCGTGTTTAAATATGCAACAACCCAACATGCGGAATCAAGTAAAAAAAGATAATCATGAAACTATTAGAAGGAAAAGTAGCCATTGTTACCGGTGCTGCGCGCGGTATTGGTAAGGCAGTAGCTTTGAAGTTCGCTTCTGAAGGAGCAAACGTAGCTTTTACTGATTTGGTGATCGACGAAAACGGTTTGGCAACTCAGGCAGAGCTTGAAGCTTACGGAGTAAAGGCAAAAGGTTATGCTTCAAATGCAGCCAATTTTGAAGATACTCATAACGTAGTGGCTGAAATTCTTAAAGATTTCGGACGTGTGGATATCCTTGTAAACAACGCAGGTATCACAAAAGACGGTTTGATGATGCGTATGAGCGAAGGACAGTGGGATGCAGTGTTGAATGTAAACCTTAAGTCAGCGTTCAACTTTATCCACGCATGTACTCCAATCATGATGAAACAGCGCTCAGGAAGCATTATCAACATGGCTTCTGTTGTTGGTGTTCATGGAAATGCCGGACAGTGCAACTACTCAGCTTCAAAAGCAGGTATGATTGGTTTGGCTAAATCAATCGCTCAGGAATTGGGCTCTCGCGGCATCCGTGCAAACGCTATTGCTCCAGGATTCATCATCACAGACATGACAGCTGCTTTGTCTGAAGAAGTTCGTGAAGAATGGTGCAAGAAGATTCCTTTGCGCCGTGGCGGTACTCCTGAAGATGTTGCAAACATCGCTACATTCCTGGCTTCTGATATGTCTTCTTACGTGTCAGGACAAGTTATCCAGGTTGATGGTGGTATGAATATGTAATAAGTTTCGCAGGTTGTCCCCAACTTGTGTTAAACAGAAAAATCAAACACAGAGGCACAAAGCCACAGAGTTTTTTTATTAGTTGACGAGTTGACAAGTTGACAAGGCTACAGGAAAAATATTTCTCCTTAACTCCTTGACTACTTGACTCCTTAAAAAACCAGTACAAACATCAATCGAATAAAGAATCTCTTTGTTCTCTGTGTCTCTGTGTTTAAAAATTCTTGTCAACTTGTTTCTGAAGCCTTGTCAACTTTTAAGTTGAGCTTGCGAAACTTATTAATTTTATAGTTCAATGGACGTAATTTACGAAGACAATCATATTATAGCAGTCAACAAAACTTGCCGCGAAATCGTTCAGGGAGACAAAACGGGCGATAAGCCACTGTCCGAGATAGTGAAGGAATGGCTTAAGGAGAAATACAACAAGCCCGGAAATGTCTTTATCGGAGTTACCCATCGTCTGGACCGTCCTGTGAGCGGTGTCGTTGTATTTGCTAAAACCAGCAAGGCTTTGTCTCGTCTGAATGAAATGTTTCGTGTCGGAGGTGTGAAGAAAACATATTGGGCAATAGTTAAAAACCGGCCTCCAAAGGATGAAGACGAACTTGTGAATTGGCTTGTCAGAAACGAAAAGCAAAACAAAAGCTTTGCCTACGACACCGAACGCCCCAATTCCAAGAAAGCCATCCTGCACTATAAGGTCATATCAAAATCTGATAATTATTATCTTTTGGAAATCGACCTTAAAACCGGCCGTCATCATCAAATCCGTTGCCAGTTGGCAAAAATGGGCTGCCCGATTAAAGGCGATTTGAAATATGGCTTCGACCGTTCCAACCGCGACGGCGGCATCAGCCTTCATTCCCGCAGCGCTGATTTCATTCATCCTGTTTCCAAACTTCCAATTCATATAGTGGCGCCAATCCCTGATGATAAGTTGTGGAAGGCGTTGGGCGAGGGGAGAAGTGTTGAGTAAGGGAATATAATCCCGGACAATATATTCTTGCTTTTCCACATGCACGGGTAGTGCATGTGGGTTATTAATTAAAAATCTTCAGAAAATACGCCAGACTGATATTGTGCTTTGGGAAATCAACAATATGAAACATCAAGACTGATTTCCAGAAAGACAGCATCTCTTCTCTGCAGAATAACTTGTAGAAGCAGCTCAAATCTCCTATTCCTCTCAAAATGGGTATAAATATTACAGGAAATCTGTACGATATGAAAATCCGCCTCGGCAAAACCAAATATAAAGATACAGTCTCTCCACTTGAAATCAGAAAAGTAGATAGTACAAAGATTAATATGGGTAGGAATACTATTGAGGAGTTTAGGAGGTTGGTTGAGAGAGGGATGTAATTGTAAATCGTTAGTAAAGGAATAAGTATAATCAATAAATTATATAAACAAAAAGCCCCCGTTGAGGACGAGGGCAACCTAAATGTTTTCACAACGGAATAATCCTTATTGTGATTAGCTTCAAATTACATCTGCAAATATATAATTTTTTTCTTTAGCAAATTATTTTATAAAAAAAATATTACATTTGGAAAAATGTTAAATTTAATATATCATGAAATACAGACTCGGTTTAGATATTGGAACAAATAGTATAGGATGGGCAGTTGTCGGAACATCAACAAATGAAGATGGTAAAGAAATACCTTCGAGAATAATTTCTTCTGGTAGTAGAATTATACCTATGGATGCAGGAAGTTTAAGTGACTTTGACAAAGGAAACTCGATTTCAAAAACATCTGAGAGAACTAGACAAAGGAGTATAAGACGCTTGTATGAAAGAGGAAAACTTCGCCGTGAAAGATTGCATAGAATATTGTCATTAATAGGATTTCTCCCGGAACATTATTCAAAAGAACTTGACAGATATGGTAAATTCATTAATGATAATGAACCTAAAATTGCTTGGGTAAAAGATGACAGCAGCCATTACAATTTTGTTTTTAAAGATTCTTTTCTTGAAATGATAGAAGATTTCAAGAAAAACAATCCTGTTATAGTGTCAGACTCAAAAAAAGTTCCATACGATTGGACTATTTATTATTTGAGAAAAAAAGCATTGAACTATAAAATTTCAAAAGAAGAGCTATCATGGATAATTCTGAGTTTTAATCAGAAAAGAGGATATTTTCAGTTGAGAGGAGAAGAAGAGGAAAAGGATAATACTAAAAAAGAAGAGTTTTACGCTCTGAAAGTTGTTGATGTTGAGGACAGTGGTGATAAAAAAGGAAATTCTGTCTGGTATAATGTCAAGTTGGAAAATGGATGGGTTTACAGACGAGCAAGTGCTATTCCTTTGGATTGGATTGGAAAAACCAAAGATTTTATTGTTACAACAGAATTGGAAAAAGACGGAACCGAAAAGAGAGATAAATATGGAGAAATAAAACGCTCTTTCCGTGCTCCCAAAGAAGATGACTGGTCATTGATGATGTTGAAAACAGAATCAGACATAAAGTCATCCGGAAAAACTGTCGGTGAATATATTTATGATGCCTTACTTGAAAATCCAGAACAAAAAATCAAGGGAAGACTGGTAAGAACAATAGAACGGCACCATTATCGTGATGAACTTTTAAAGATATTAACTAAACAGAAAGAATTTCACAAAGAATTACAAGACAAAAAGATTTATGAAAGATGCATAGAAGAATTATACCCAAACAACTTCTCTCATCGCAATCTTATATCAGCCAGAGATATGGTATATCTATTGGTTGATGATATTCTATTTTATCAAAGACCTTTAAAAAGTAAGAAATCTTTGATAGACAACTGTCCTTATGAAAAGAATTCATATACAAATAAAGAAACTAGAGAAATATGTTTTGCACCATTGAAATGTATTGCAAAGTCACATCCCCTTTTCCAGGAATTCCGTCTATGGCAATTTCTGTCTAATATTCGTATTTATCAAAAAGACAAACTGGTTGATGGAAAACTCAAAACAGATGTTGATGTTACATCTGAATATTTAAAGTCTGAAGATGATTACGTTGCTCTTTTTGAATGGCTCAACAATAAAAAAAATATAAAACAGGATAAATTCCTGTCATACCCAGCTTTTGAGATAAACAAGAATATACGAAATAATTTCAGGTGGAATTATGTTGAAGATAAACCATATCCATGCAACGAAACACATTCTTTAATATTGGAATACCTGCAAAAAGCGGGATTAGAGGACTTTGTCTTCGACAGCACTTTTGAAGAATCCTTATGGCATATTCTATATTCTGTTTCAGGGAAAGAGGAATTGAAAAAAGCATTGACATCTTTTGCAAAGAGAAATTCGCTTGACAACACTTTTGTTGATGCTTTTATAAATATCCCTCCTTTTGAAAAATCTTATGGAGCATATTCGGCAAAAGCTATAAAAAAACTTTTGCCTTTGATGCGCATGGGTAAATATTGGAATGAAAATAATATAGATGATACGACAAAAGACAGAATTGAAAAAATTATAAACGGAGAGGTTGACTGTAATATAAGCGAACAAGTTCGTGAAAAGACTAAGTCTTTGAATGATTTGAACTCATTCAAAGGACTGCCATTATGGCTTGCATGCTATATCGTTTATAACAGACATTCTGAAGCTGGCGATATTGAAAAATGGAAATCGCCATCTGATATTGATATTTTCCTGAAAAATTTCAAACAACACTCTTTAAGAAATCCAATTGTCGAACAAGTCGTTATGGAAACTCTACGAACTGTTCGCGACATCTGGAAAGAAATCGGGCACATAGATGAAATTCACGTAGAATTAGGTCGCGAAATGAAAAACAATGCTGAAAGCAGAAAGAAAATAACTTCTAAAGCATTGGAAAACGAAAATACAAATCTACGTATCAAAGCTTTACTTATGGAATTTATGAATCCTGATTTGGGAATAGAAAACGTTCGTCCTTATTCTCAATCTCAACAGGAAATATTCCGTATTTATGAAGAAGGTGTGTGGAATAGCATTTCTGACAAAGATCCGGAAAAAGAGGAAATAGTTGCGATATTAAAAAAGTTCAATGAGTCTGATGTTAAAAAACGCCCTAGCCAATCAGAAATAAAAAGATATAAATTATGGCTGGAACAAAAATACTGTTCTCCATATACAGGGAATATCATACCTTTAGGCAAACTGTTTACTCCTTCTTATGAAATAGAACACATTATTCCTCAGTCACTATATTTTGATGATTCGTTGAGTAATAAAGTAATTTGTGAAGCAGAAGTAAATAAGCTGAAAAGCAACATGCTTGGATATGAATTTATAAAGAAACATAATGGAGAAAAAGTTACATTGAACGGAGGAAAAACAGTGAATATTTTTTCTACTGAAGAATATGAACACTTTGTCAAGGAACATTATTCTTCAAACAGAACTAAAATGAAAAAGTTACTGATGGAAGATATTCCGAACCAGTTCATAGAACGTCAGCTGAACGACAGTAGATATATAAGCAAATATGTTACCAGACTACTTTCAAATATAGTTCGTGAAGAAGGAGAACAAGAATATGTCTCTAAAAATATAATAATTTGCAACGGCTCAATAACCGACAGATTGAAAAAGGATTGGGGTGTCAATGATGTATGGAATAAAATTATTATTTCAAGATTTAAAAGGCTTAATGAAATGACTGAATCACACGATTTTATTTCTGTTAGCGCTAATGGTCATGAAATACCTACGGTTCCATTTCATTTACAGAAAGGTTTTAATAAAAAGCGAATAGACCACAGACATCATGCTATGGACGCAATAGTAATTGCTTGCGCTGACAGAAATATAGTAAATTATTTGAATAACGAATCTGCACGAAGTGATGCAAAAATATCACGTTTTGATTTGCAGCGTTTGCTATGTACAAAAAAAATAACAGATGAAAAAGGAAACTATAAATGGACAATTAATCAGCCTTGGGAAACATTCAGCCATGATGTTTACACCTCTCTTTCTGATATAATAGTTAGTTTTAAACAGAATCTGAGAGTAATAAACAAAACTGTCAATCATTACCAACATTACAATGAAGAAGGGAAAAAGGTTATGACTAAGCAGGTAAAAGGAGACAGCTGGGCTATACGTAAATCTATGCATAAAGAAACCGTTTTCGGAGAAGTCAATTTAAGAAGTATTGAAACTGCCACTTTAAAATCAGTTTTGGCTAATCCTGATTCTATTGTAAACAAAGATTTAAAAAGAAAAATAAAAGAACTTTTAACCCTGAATTACAAAGAAAAGGATATCAAATCTTATTTTGATAATAATTCGGAAATTTGGAGCGATATTGATTTGAAGAAAATCAAAGTATATGTTTTCTCTAAAGATACAAAGGACAGATTCTTTGCAACACGCAAAAAACTTGATGAAAGCTTTGACAGGAAAAAAATATTGGAAAGTATAACTGATTCTGGTATAAAGAAGATTTTGCTTCGCCATCTAGAAATAAATGGAGGAAATCCTTCTTTAGCTTTTTCACCTGATGGTATAGATATGATGAATAAAAATATAAAGGATTTGAATAATGGAAAAGAACATAAACCTATTATTAGTATAAGATGGTTTGAAAAATCCAGGAAATTTCCGGTAGGATTGAAAGGTTCCAAAGCATCAAAGTTTGTAGAAGCAGCAAAAGGTACAAAATTGTTTTTTGCTGTTTATGAATCCGAAATTTTAGACAAAAAAACAGGGGAAATCAAAAAGAAAAGGAATTTTACATCTTTACCTTTAAATCTGGTTATAAACAGATTAAAACAAGGATTGCCTCCTGCTCCTGATGATGAAAACGGTAATCATCCTTTATTCGTGTTATCTCCAAATGACTTGGTTTATGTACCATCGCAAGAGGAAATATCAAAAGGAGAAATTATAAAGCCTATAAATAAAGAAAGGATTTATAAAATGGTAAGTTGTGAAGGAACACAATGTTTTTTTATAAAACAAACTATATCTGCTTGTATTGTTGATAAATATGAATTTTCCACATCAAATAAAATGGAAAAAAGTATTAATGATGAAATGATAAAGGAAATATGTTTCCCTTTAAAAGTAAACAGACTAGGTAAAATTGAAGAAATATTATGATAAAGAAAACATTATATTTTGGCAGTCCTGTCTATTTATCACTGAGGAATTCTCAATTAGTTATAAAACTTCCGGAAGTGGAGAACAACCCTTCACTTCCGGAAAGGATGAAGCAACAGTCCGAAGTAACAAAACCAATTGAGGATATTGGTGTTATTGTATTGGATAATAAAAGAATTACAATAACATCAGGACTGATAGACGCTTTATTGGTAAACAATTGTGCAATTATATCGTGCAATGAAAAAAGTATGCCAACAGGATTGATGCTACCATTATATGGGAATAGCACACAAAGCGAGCGCTTCCGATATCAGATAGAATCTTCATTACCATTAAAAAAACAACTATGGCAACAAACCATACAAGCTAAAATAAACAATCAGGCGTCTGTATTGAGTGAATGTAAAAATGAAGTTGTCAAATGTATGAAAATATGGGCTTCGGAAGTAAAAAGTGGTGATACTGACAATATGGAAGCTAGAGCTGCTGCATACTATTGGAAATATTTATTTTCCCATATTAAGAATTTCACGCGTGACAGAAATGGAATATGTCCGAACAATCTCCTGAACTACGGATATGCCATTTTAAGAGCCATAGTTGCAAGAGCTTTGGTTTCAAGTGGCTTATTACCGACTTTAGGTATACATCATCATAACCGTTACAATGCATATTGCCTCGCAGATGACATAATGGAACCTTATCGTCCATATGTCGATAAACTGGTTTACGATATTGTCGAAAAATATGGAGATGAAATAGAACTCAATAAAGAAATAAAGGCACAATTGCTGATTATACCAACACTTGAAGTAATTATTTCCGGAAAAAGAAGCCCATTGATGATTGCTGTGAGCCAAACCACAGCCTCTTTATATAAATGTTTTACCGGAGAATTACGCAAAGTCATATATCCGGAATATTAATATTATGGATAGATTTAGTGAATATAGAATAATGTGGATATTGGTTCTCTTTGATTTGCCTACTGAAACAAAAAAAGACAAAAAGGCTTATTCGCTCTTTAGAAAGAATCTTCAGAGGGATGGATTCACTATGTTTCAATTTTCCATATATGTTCGTCATTGTGCAAGTAGCGAAAATGCTGCAGTTCATATAAAAAGGGTTAAATCTTTTCTCCCGGAATTTGGAAAAGTAGGCATTATCTGCATAACGGATAAACAATTCAGCCAAATTGAATTGTTTTACGGAAAAAAGCCTCTTGAAATTAATAGTCCCGGGCAACAATTGGAGCTATTCTAAAATAATAAATTTCACAATAAAACTGGATTTATTATTTATTTACTGTTCATTTTTATATTTCTACCCATTGAGATACAGCATTAAATTACAGCACTTTATACATATTGTGCTGTAATTGCTGTGTAAAGATAGTAATTTGAAAGCTAATCGCAAATACCAAGAGCCGCCTCAAAGCGGCTCTTTTAACATATCCTAAACCCTCATCTCCCCCCACTCATCAAACTCCTGCCTGAGCAGCCACGCCATAGCCTGGGATTTTATAATATACAGGCAAGCATGTTCCGGAATATTAAGCCCTCCGGTCGGTTTAAAATCCTTGAAACGCTCCATGGCTTCCAGTTTCTGCTCACGAGTGTGATTGATAATTCCACGGTCCTGCAAAGTCTTGTAAATATATGGCGGGCGTAGCATTTCCAGATTTTCTCCGTTTTTGTAGCGGCGGAAAGCTTCGCGTGCGTATTGCAAATCAATATCACCTTGGCTTATTTTGCCATATCAAAATTCTACAAAAACAACCCGATTTGTAACTTTTTTTCGGATATTGCTTGTTTTTGCTAACCTGTAATTTGTATAAAAACAGACTAAAACTCAAATCTGGACATGTAATTTTTATCATTCCGGAAAATCATTGCAATGATTTCGGGAAATCATTGCGATCGTTCATCCATATCATTGCAATCATTTACCTGACTCTTCACAATCATTTTTCCAAATCATTGCAATCATTTTTTTAACACACCGTATTTCTCTTCCAAATGTGCCTGTCAACATGGAAAATCAACCCTGAAAACCGTATTTTTTCA
>JAXDRC010000027.1:0-6654 GCA_034091205.1 Parabacteroides sp.
TCCGTCAAGCTTGAACTCGAAGATATAAATATATCCCGGTGTTTCAACTATACAATCGACACGACCATGGCTCTGGACCTTTTCCGTATAAACTGTATAAACTCCTATAAGGCGCATTATCAGGTAGAATGTATAATGGAAATATCTTTCTCGTTCGCGTTCGTTCTCCTTCCTGCGCATTGTGTATGGGATGCTCGCCAGGAATGAAGTCAGGCCGATGCGGAAATCTTCTATTTTTCCGTCTTCCAATTGGAAAGCAGCATCCTTAGTCCAAGAATCTATACTTTCACGAGTATTGAAATAGTTGGCTGCTACAAGTGAAAGAAAACCATCCTTTACTTCATTGTTCGGAAAGTCAAGAAGGAACAGATTTCGGCGAATGTCAAAATCCTTTATTGTCAAATAACCACTCTGATATATCATTGGTAACGGTTGCTCAACATCAGCCTTATAGTCTATAAATTCCTTTGGGGCATAATATTTACCCGTTATCTCGTTCATATTCTCATTCGTATGGGATAACAGACGGATTAAATACGTCGGTGTTCCACTTTTGAACCAATAGTCACTTATCCGTTGGGCATCAAAGGCATTCAGAAGACTGAAAGGATTATATACGTCTGTCATTTTATCACTGAAATGATAACCGTCATACTGGGATTTAAGCATCGACATCATTTCTTCATAGGAACATCTGTAAAATTCCCTCATCTCATCTATTGATTCTCGGAAAGAAGCTTCAAGTTCCACCTGGGATATTCCGCACAACGTCTCATACTTGCCATGCATACTAATATCCTTTGGCTGGTTGAATCCGCTGAAAACACTGACCTGGGAAAACTTCGTCACTCCTGTCAAGAATACAAACTGAAGATGCTCGTCTGCACTTTTAAATACAGAATAGAATCCTTTCAATATATTACGGTGTTCTTCTTCCAAATCCTTATCCACATCAAGAACATCGAGTATCGGCTTGTCATACTCATCCACCAAAACCACTGCTCGGCGACCGCTTACTTCATGGGCTTTTGACAATACATGCCTGAATCTCACTCCCAGACCGACTTCCTTATCAACTCCCGATATATCATAAAGTTTCTCCCAGCCTGATATATAGTCATCAATCATGGCATTAAGGGCTCCTTTACAGGTAAAATTTCCGCCATTGAAATCCATGTGGAACACCGGATAAACCTTCCACTCCTTCTCCAACGAATCTATCTTCAAGCCCTTAAAAAGATCTTTCCTGCCAAGGAAATAATTCTTCAATGTAGATACCAAAAGACTTTTTCCGAAACGGCGCGGACGGCTCAGAAAGTATATAGTGCCCTCTTTAACCAGGGAATAAACCATATCTGTCTTATCAACATATACAAAACCGTCTTCTATCAGCCGGTCGAAACTTTGGATGCCTATTGGGTATTTCATATTGATATTTTTGTTTCAGTTGACAAGATGACAAGTCAACAAGGCTTCAGAATAAATTACAGACAATTATTCTTGACTTCTCATCTTATTGATTTATAAGGGAGCTATTATATTACTATAATAGCAAAAATAAAAAAAGGATAAAGCATAACAAAATAAAAAGCTTGTTTTATAGTATTATTAGTATTAAAAACCTTCTTTCCATACATTCCCAAGAGGAATTAATTGTTTTTCATTCCAATAAGTAGTTAAAGAGACTTTTCTGATAATTGGGGCATACACACAATAATTCAACTTCCACTCTTTTATTGTATTTATCAACTCTTCACTAGAGGTACAGATATGCTTATTATTAGGATAATATACTGAATTCAAAGAAGATGTATAATGAATACGAAAATATCTAAATTTATCAATAAACTTTTTATACAAATAAACATTAGTGATAACGTCTTCCATTTTATCCAAAACACATAAAATCCTGCCAACTATAGTTGATTTATAAACAAGATCAAGATTCATTAAAAAAATATATACATCAACCTTTTCTTTAATTGGCATCATATATATACTCTCTTCTATATGTTCCAATATACGCAACAAACATTTATCAGCTATTGATGTTTCCTTTCTAATTCTAGTCATCCAATAATAACCATATCCAATAAGACCTCCATAACAAGAAAAATCCCCAAAAGGATCATACATTACAGCCCGATACATAAGATTATCAAAATCATCAAAAATATCATCAGAAGCATCAAAAAAACTATTCTGTATCAAATAATCAAGACCAACACCAATACCAGCGATACCCTTTTCATAGTCTGGACGATAATTCGCATGTATTTGCATTTGTATATTTATTAATAGTTCCCAAACATAATCCCGATAAATTTCATTTCCAACTAACTTTTCATAGTGATAGAAAAAATAGCAACAGCCATCTTTCTTTGTATCAAACCTGCTGATTCGATTAAAGAACCATGAATCAACAACACATCTGCTATACGCTGTAAATCTCCCAACAACAACTCTTTATTCATATCTTTTGTATTTAAAAATCATAACAACTGGATTATCCTCTTCATCTAAATGAGAAGCAATTTCTTTTAACTCTCCTTGTAAACCACCATCTCTATATCTTTCAACAAGTTCTGCTGCATCAATTTTTTTAACAAAAGCTATATTCTCATTTTTGACAAATGATAATCCAAAAGGATCAAACATTATATTCACTGGAGTCTTTTCTACAAAATCTTTATTATATAAAGAGACTTCAAAAATTCTCTTTTCTTTCCTATCATATACTAAGTCCTTTCTTTCCAAATCTTTGTCAACATCAAAATCAAATTGCTTTTTTACTGTTTGCATAAAACAATAACGTTCTGTTAAAACATTTGGATAAAGATAGACTTCAGGTTCCATTACTTGAATTGATGGTTCTCTAATAATAAATGGTGATAACATTTTATCAGAGGAACACTTATATATTGTATCTGATGATAACTCTACTAAAACAAACCCATCTTTATATGGTAACAACTGTTTATTAAAAATACTCCAGTCTCTAATTTTCCCATTTTTATTTTCTATTATCAAATTTGTTTTCATATTATCATAGGGTATATTTATATCTTCTTCCTTTCCATCCTGCCTAGATATAAGTAAGAAAAGATTACGTTTTACATTTTCTCCCTCAAAATTCACATAGCCATCATGACAAATCAAATAATCCTTATTTAGGATATTCATATCATCATAAAAATATTTTTCTCTCTGATTAAAAAATCTTTTAAAATTACCACACAAATCATAAACCAATATTTTCTTAGAATAATGGCTATTAACCAATAATTCTTCCTGATTTTCATCCAATACAACCTTCAATATGTTCAGATACTCTCCTACTCCATTTCCCCGATGATTTATAACTCTCACTCCTTTACCTTTCCGATCAAATATAAATATATTTCCATCAGTTCTTCCTTGATTTTTAACTACGATAAATTTATCACCTACATCTTGAACTTGCCCTGAAGTAATAAAATCATCAGAAGTTTCTAAAGGAATATATTCTATATCAAATATATCCTGAAGATACAACTCTTTTTTTGAATAACTTTCTGTTACATCAACAGTTATTACAGAATTATCTTCTATGGAAATATGTTCTTCACAACTAAAAAATAAAGAACAAAACACTAATAACAAACAATACTTTTTCATACTCAAATAATCTTACTTAATAAAACAAAGATTAGAATTTCCTATTTCTAATTCATAATCAGAAGAAGAAGGGCATAATCATTGATACAAACAATCATTACAAGGTGATTGATTACGTATTCTAAGCCAAGATGTTCCTTCTTGAAGCTCTTTATAAATAATCTCATATATATTATTATTCTTTATATTTCCTATATGCTATATATTACACCAATGAAATCAGTTACTCTACAAATATTCAGCATATGGCTCTTTCTAATCAGAACTTCCCTTCCAAATATCCTCCCCATTGGTTGGTCAACACCAAACGATAACAAGACTTACTTCCTACAAGTTCTCCCAAGAAAAACGAATAAACTGACAAGTCAACAGGCATAAGTTCCTCATAAATGACATCTTCACCTTCCATAATCTGAATCTTTATATCCGCATGAGAAAAAGGAGTTTCTATCAACAAAGAATTATCAACGATTGACGCAGTTATAGGATAAGAAGTAACACTCCGCTTACCTTCAATCCAGTCTCCTTCTAACTCCACGTCCTTATTCTCTGCCAGACAAAAACCTGAAGATATCATACTAAATAAGAAACCTAAAAAGAGGATAAATCTCCTCGTCACTTTATATTCCACTTTTTCCATGATATTTATGATTTTTTGTTACTATTGCAAAAGTATCTCCCTCAAATCAACAAAACAAAAAATACACATATACAAATTTTAAGCACTAATTCAACAAATACCAATATGTTAACCAAATCAATTACCATTTTATATATACAACCAACTTCCCACAACACGTTAAAATAAGCAAACAAAATTACTTCCGAACCCAATTTGAATTAGGTTCGGAAGAAAATAAAATTTCCTTCGGAGGAAAATATGATTTCTTCCGAAGGAAATTCCTGAACTTTCCTATACCTATTTTATGGTTAATATTCCCTGATAAACGTATCTATTTCAGAACGGTTTACTTTCTTCTTGAAACGCTGTTTCCACTGGCTGACACTGGTTGGTGACACATTCATAATCGTAGCTATCGTGGAATTGGGAAATGTCCAGCGGAACAAACAACAATAATGTATGTCATTTTCGGTCAACAACGGGAACTCTTTTTTCAGGCGGGACAAGAAATGATTATGCACCAGATCAGTAAAACCACACAATTCTGTCCATTCTTCATCCTTCAGGCAATATGGAGCATTTTGTAATCGGGCGTACACTGTATCTTTCCAGCAAATCGATCCGGGAGATAGAACCGCTGTTTCTCGAGAAATCACCTGACGACCGGAAAGTTTCTTTCGTAACTGTTCCAATTGTTCCTCCAATTTCCGATTAGCTTGTTTATAAGAATTAATCGACACCTGCAATTCCTCTTTTTGGATATTCCAATCTGACTGGTGGATTCGGCTGGTATCCAACAATTCGGACAATTTTTTCAGTTCGTCCTCTTTAGAAGCGATTTGTTGTAAATTAGATTCCTTCTGCTTCTCCAATTTCCGTACTTGTTCCGACAAACCCGCCAAACGGGCTTCTTTCTGACGTATGATTTTCCGGTAATAACGCCGACCATACAAAAACAAGAGCCATAAAGACAATAATGCCAACAATATCACACAAGAAAGCAAACGGGATTTCCAAACCAACTCCTGATTATGACGTTTTAATTTCTCCTGGTTGTATTTTGCCTCTACCTTGGCTATCGCCTCTAAATGTTCATTAGCTTTGATTGAATCCCGAATTGCCCAATAAGTCTCTACATATTCAAAGGCTTTTGCGTAATCCTTTTTTTCCCAGTAAGTTAAATACAACCTCTTACAAGCCGAACGACGCGTATAAAGATTATTCGAAGAGAGAGATTTTTCCAGATAATGAATGGCCAATGGATATTTCTTCTGCAAACGGAAAAGATTTCCTTTTCCCACATAATACTGATACTTTCCACGCCATTTATCGACCTGAACCAAGGTATCAATTTCCCGGTAACGGGTTTCTGTACGTTCAAAATCACCAATCCGCACCGTGATAGATGCCGATTCACACAATACTTTACTTAAAAAATGCGGATTACCCGCTTCACGAGCCACCTGTATAGCCAGAGTATAACAGGAATCTGCCTTAAACCAGCTCTCTTGTAACCCATATAATCGCCCAACAAATCTATAAGATTCTGAAATATAAATCTTATCCTCGGACTGCTCTGCATATTCCAATGACCGCCAATAAGCATCGGAAGCTTTGTCCATAAAACGTCTGTGCGCATAAAGAGTTCCCAACTGAGAAGTAATCAGATGTAGTAAATAATAATCTCCAACTTCCTTTCCCACTTCCTCCGCCTCTATATAAAAACGGACAGCATCATCAGGTTCATCAAGCTCAGAGGCAACACGACCGGAAGTGTAAAGGGCAGTAGCATAACGCTTCCTATCTCCTGAGGTTCGGAAATAATCAGTAGCAAAACGTATCAAAGAATCCGAAGTATGCGTTCGGTAACTCTTATCCTTCGCCTGGGTAAACAGCAAACACCAAGTGGCATATTCAAGATTACGACTTTTTTCAGGAGACGGTAAAGCCTCCAACAGACGGTAAGCACTGTCTGGATCGGTAGGTAACAACGATTCTGCTTCTTGCAAAACAGGTGAAATCGAGGCTTTCTTACGACACCCTGATATAAGTAAAGAAAATATCAGCAACACACAATAATATATATAGGTTCTCATGGTATAAAAGGTTTTTTGATACAATAAATTTTCTATTATTCCCTTTCAGATATTCTCCACTCCTCTATCGTTCCAGTCTCTGATGAAAACACCGCACCTATCTTATACAGCTTGCGGCTGTCTGATTCATATTCACGTGCATATCCTTTTTCTTCTATCTGGCGCATGGCTTCATCAGCACTTCCGTCAAGCTTGAACTCGAAGATATAAATATATCCCGGTGTTTCAACTATACAATCGACACGACCATGGCTCTGGACCTTTTCCGTATAAACTGTA
>JAXDRC010000028.1:0-4035 GCA_034091205.1 Parabacteroides sp.
GTGGATGGATTTGTTTCTGAAAAGCCGCAGAAGCTACAAAAACATATCTCTGCATAAATCATATTTTTCCGATAGTAAACGTATAAATATGCTAAATATCTTTAACCATATTCAGTTTTCTTATTATAGCTCATGATATTAATACTGTTTTTTTGATTCTGCACAGCTAAAGTACGGTATATCCTTGATTACAACAAACTTTTTCCAATCTTGTTTTGCAACTCCCTCGCAACATTCAAAACTTAACCACTATTACTAAGATATTTATGCTGCATGTAACCCTTTTGATTATTTCTTTTGGATTGGTATATAGTTTTTTTACTTTTGTATGTATTTAGTTTGCAAGAGCTTTATATCTGGTTTAGCTAATATAAATATTTTTAGGGTATGAAACGAAGAAACTTTTTCCGTTCATTGGCTTTGGGTGGAGCAGGAATGGTATTTTCTCCTATAGCGAAAGCAGTTCCAGTGAATGATAATAAACCAAAAACGAACTTGAAAGATGCATTGGCTGTTCCACGTACGGCGCAGTCTATGCCAGGCAAATATCCTGGTAAAGTGGTGAAAGTGCATCATTCGGATTGTATTGTTGATGGACGTCCGTCAGAAAATATAGCATACGAAATGTTGAAAACATGTATGCTCAACCTTACCGGCGCATCTGATCTGAAAACCGCATGGCTTCAGTTTGTTGGTCCGGAGGATGTGATTGGTCTGAAAGTAAATCCAATTGCAGGTAAATTATTGTCAACTTCACATGCCTTGACAAAGTCGATTATCCGACAATTAGAAGAAGCCGGTATTTCCCGTCAGCAAATAATAATCTGGGACCGAAGAGAAGTTGATTTGCGTGAATCCGGCTTTACTGCCGAGCAATATCCGGGAATTAAAATTATCGGAACAGAATATCAGGATGAAAACGGTAGCTATGTGAATGCCGAAGGCAAGTTCTATGGAGAAGAAAGAGTGGATAAATCCCAGTTTTTCTTTGTGGATGTTGAAGGAGAATACGATGCATATACCATGCCTTATATGGTTAATGGCGGAAAGTATTCTTATTTTACGAAGATTTGTACAGAGATGGTGACAAAAATCATCAATGTTCCTATTCTAAAGAATGCCGGCACAACTATCACCGGTTGCATGAAAAACCTGGCTTTTGGCTCAATTACAAACACGGCACGATTACACGGGCAAATGTGGAACGACACTTGCGCTTCGGTTTGTGCTTTTCCCCCTCTGCGTGACAAAGTCGTGTTGAATATCCTGGACGGAATGATTGGATGTTTCGACGGCGGACCGGCAGCCAATCCACAGTTTATTTGTCAGTATAATTCCATTATTGCCGGAACTGACCCGGTGGCTGTTGACGAAGTTGGTTATCGGATGATTCTGGAAAAACGAATAGCCGAAGGCGTACAAAAAGAGGAAAAGAAGGGAGCACGCGCATTTATGGAAATGGCTGAAACATTAGGTTTGGGTATCGCTAATCCGGAGAAAATTAATTTACAAGAAATAAATCTAAATGCATAATGAAAAGATTGCTATTGGCTTGTTTGTTGTGTCTTTGCATATCCTGGCTGAATGCTCAGGATATTTCGGTAAAACGTGAACGAGTTTTTACCGGAACCGGATTATATGGTTATATGAATGGCGGTGCGGAACAATTCCTGGAATATGGAGTCACCAAGCTTACTGCTTACGACCTGGAGTATGAAGGAGAAGAATATGCATTGGAAATCTATGAAATGCCAACACCCGAAGATGCGTATGGTATTTATTCATTACACGTATTCCGCTGTCAGCGTGCAGATACATTAGGATGCATAGATTGTCTTTCCACATATCAATTGCAAACTGTATGTGGAAACCAATACGTTTCATTGGTGTTTCCTTCCGGAACAAAAAAAGCGAAACAACAGGCTGATGATATTCTACGTCATTTCATATCTGGAGAAGGTTCCGGAAAATTGGTTTTTCCTGCAGCATTTCAATCTCTTTCCCCAAAATCCGGTAAATTGAAATTCCTGCGAGGTAAGATTGGCTTGTCTGAAGTCAGCTCTTCTTTGACAAATTTGCTGGAAGGAATACAATATTCCGGTGTCTGGTTTCTCAAAGAAGAAGATAATTATAGGGCTATTATTTGCTTTAAAACTCCGGAACAATTAGATTCTTTAAGGAATAAATTACCTTCCGATAAGATACTTAATTCAGGTAGTCTTTTCCTGGAATATATTGGGGAAGATGATGATAATAGTTCGGGGGATGATGGGGGATTTGGATTTTGAGTGGAAAGATATATTGAGGTAAGTTCCGGTGAGTGTTACTATACAATAAATGGCATATGGAGATGGTAAAAAATAGTTGCTCCATATGCCATTGTTATTTTTTTGATTCTCCATAAATAAAGTACGGTATATACTTGATTGCAACAAACTTCCCTCCTGAATTTTACTTTTTAATTACAAAGACGAGTTTTTAGGGGACAGGTTGACAAAGTTAAAATACCAGTTTCTTCGCCGTTTAATTCTCTGATAACTATTATCAACTAGTTAATTAAATATTAAACCTGTAACAATTTATGACAAAAAGTGTTTTCAAAACCTCAGAAACGCCTATCATTCAATATATTTTCAATCTTATCTATCAAAACCTCTGCCTGCTGCATCATTCCATAATCCGAAGGATGAACATAATCCACCCACGAATCATAATGAAAATTCAACTCTTCATTCGACACATAAAACAAATCTTTGACATTCTCCTTTAATAAAGATTTGTAAGCCGCATTCAGGCCTTTATTATGACCCAGATATGAACGATTCCTTTCCGCGTTGGTTTTTGAGTTACTATAACCGGCATGTTCAACCAATAGAACTGGAGCGTCATGTTTCATTCTAATTTGTCTCACTGCTTTTTCAAAAAGAGCTTTAACCTCTTCAGACGAATAATCATTCATATTTGGCATACAGTCAATTATATATATTTCTGCATCCAATTCATTTATGAAATCAATAACTTCCGGTTCCAATTTTCCATTTCCTGAAAAACCAAGATTTATAAGTGGCCGGTTCATTTTGCGCCGTATTATACTGCCCCATGCCATTGCCGGCCGTGAAGCACAGGCACCTTGGGCTATAGATGTTCCATAAACCACTATTGGTTTAGTCTTTTCTACAGGGATAAATTCAAAAAACGAGTTTTCCTTAACTCCTATTTCCAGCCATTTTACTTCGTTATATAAAGGGAGGAAAACCTCAAATTCTCCTTTACCTGATTTATCCGGCATAGCTGTTATTTCATATTCATAACATATTGTATCTTTAAAACTATATTTACCATAACATATCTGCTCCTCTCCTTCCGTTTTACGATACATATCTATTCCGGATATACCTGTAGAAGGCATGTGTGGCATACTCAAACCTCCACTAACCTGATAACGTACTGTAATTCTTTCCGAATCCGAAATAAAACGAACAGACAAACCGGACGAATGACACGAAAGATTCCATACTGCATCCCTGACTTTTCCTTTGGCTCTATCAGGCAATCGATGATAATTTCCACCATCCTCATTCCATCCTTGATTCTGTATATAATATCCTGAAGATTCCTGTGGATTATACCATCTGATTCTACTCTCTGCAAAGGTGCTGAATGAAAAAAATAAAAATATTAATAATAAGGTGTGTTTCATGTGTTTATATTTTATATAGTTATTGACTATAAAGATATAGTATTTTAAATATAAAACTGGTTGATAGAATTATTTTAGATATACAAATTCTATCAACCGGTTAATATATAATCATGTAATTTATATTACGATCGAACATAATAAATCTGCAACAAATACAATATTACAGAATTTAAATCACCGTACAAACTACACAATACTTCGGTAAATTTTTACCGATAAATTAAAATTAAACAATAGAATCGGTGTTAGCCGGTTCAAAATTACATTAAAGAGATCATTGAAATACTGTCAAGGATGAATCGTCAAGTAGTAAGAAAAGGGATGAAAATATA
>JAXDRC010000029.1:0-121643 GCA_034091205.1 Parabacteroides sp.
TTCATTCAGACGTCCCAGATAATCATCCACAAAAGAAACATTTATATTCTCATTGACCTGTAAAACATCCTCGAAGAAATTAAGATATACATCCTCCATTTCAAGGAAATTTCCGCTATCTCTTATTATTCCGTAGTCAATAAGATATTTTATTCTTTCTTCTTTATATTCAGTAAGTTCGAGTGCATAATCATATTTCAAGGAAGTTGAAGCTCTTTTCTGAAACATCTGTTTCAACAAAAGTTTCTCTCTTTCAAGTACACGCAAAAGCTCATCAATAGATTTAAAGGTGTTCATAGTTCAAGTATTATAAGAATTATTACTGAAATGATGGCTACTAATTTAGTGAATAAAATACTTTTCAACCATATCCTTGAGCTGATCCGATGACAGATTTGCTATGCACATTGATTCAATAAGTGAAAACTCTTCTTTATTCTTACCAATAATAAACTTACGTTCATGACCGTCTATTTCAGTGAGCAGTTTGCCAATACATTAAAGACCATCCTGCGGAATACCTCATAACAGTCTGTTTCCGGCAGATGGAGCTTCCGGCATACTGTAATCAATTGTTCGTAACTGTCCGCATCGGGGCTAATTGCGGCCAAAGTTTGTGTATGAATCTTTTTCCCATGATTACGGTCAAAGCGTTTTGTCATGAAATGATTATTCCCGTCAACTTGATAGAGTTTTGAAGGCATCATATTTATCCCTGCCATTGCAGCAAGTTCATAGTAAGACATCTCCAATTCTGCAGAACTGTATTGCGAATTTCCAAATTTGACCAGATAGTAATCAAAATGAGAGTTTGTCAAGAGGAGTAATATCTGCGTTTGACATGTGATTCTGCTGGCGCCATAATTCAAAAAGTTGATTACCCCATGAGTCAGGCAATGAATCTGCTAAAAAAGCCGGTAATTCTTGATAAATCTTGGCCTCTTCTCCCCATACAGGCATAAGTCCTCTCGCTCCATCAACCGGTGCAGCTAATGGAGAAATGTTAAGACCTTTCTTTAAGAAGACCAGATTATACATAAAAAGGACAACCTGCGTCTGGCATCCCATGCCAATCTGCCAATTTCCTCACCCCAAAGGATTACTTTTAACGACTGTACCATAATTTATGCTATTTAGAGTGTCTGACACGCTGTACCTTTTTATCATCCCTACGCATCAGGTAAGGAGATTCAGGCAACTCCGGAAGAAGATTGTCTATAGAGTTAATCTGTCCGACCACTTTCAACAACACAATAAATGTTGACAATGAAATATTGCCAGCTGTACCATTCTCGAATTTGTGGATGGTTGTAAGTCCAATACCGGATTGCTCAGAAACATCTTTCTGAGTGAGATTGCAACGAATTCTATATTCTTTAAATCTGTTACCTAATAGCCTTACAAGCTCAGGAGAGGAGTATTCATAGAAATCTACCATATAAGCCGTATTTATACATCATTATAATGATAGTTACATATGTTTTTTAAGTATTAACCTTCACTATTATGAAGATTATAAATACAAAAGTACGAATAAAAAGTGATAAACAGAAAAATGTAGCAAAGTTATTGGCAGATAGGCGTTTTAGGAAGATGGCTTGAAAAAATGAAAGACAGAAAAAGCAATGAAAAAGCCAAGTTAGGACATCGCAACGTTACCAATTCGTGACCATGCCCAAAACAGGTTATGACGAGGCTGAAAGAATATAGAAAACGCTAACTTCCAGTGAGTTACTAACAACTCACGCAAGAAAATGAGGCGTGAACGAGAATTGCAGTATTCCTCAATGATTTGCGTAGCGACGAAGGATGAAATAGCTATCGGAAAACCTTATTTTATCTGAACTATATTGCAAAAATATTAAGACAGAATAATCCCGTATTCAGAATCTGGATATACCTTGTTATCATGGTTATATAACACTGATAATCAGTAAAAAATATTAGAATAATCAGAAAATAGTGTTGTGTGATTTTCTGTATCTCATTGTTTTTTAGTATATTTATATAATTAACAAGCTATTATATATCACTAAATATAACACGTTATGTTTGAAGTGTTGTTGATTATATATCTGTTGCCGGTACTTATTATCGGTATGTTGCTCCTGAAACTGGTATTCTGGCTTTTGAGGATGGTCATACGTCTGGTAGTCTGGTTGGTCAAGAAAACTTTCATCATTATATGGAAGCTTATCGTACTTGTCTTTGCTATAATTATAGGTCGTGAAATTATGACTTGGAATCAACCGGACAAATAGAAAAGAACCGCACCAATATAAGAAATGGTGCGGTTATGATAAAGATAAGTAGAATCCTCCCTTTGTGTTAATGGCTTGTTCAGTTTTGCCGATTACATGAAACCTTTTCCCTTGCTTCTTTCATATACAACTTCCTTCTTGGAATCACAGTTCATAAGACGGAACTGAACCATACATCCGGTAGGGATATCCTTGGGTAACTGTTCAACCAGTCTGTCGATAACCTGGTCCACATTACTGAAACCAATATCTGTTATTTCACCGATAACGTCACCTTTGAAATATGCACGGCCATAGATCATCATCTTCTTTGTGATGCGGAACATCTTGTCTGCCGGTGTCTCGAAGTCACGTGCCTTACCTTGCTTGCTCTTCTTGCTACTGAAGAAAATGAAGTCAATTACTTTGGCATTTAGTTCCCAGGCAGGAGTGAAGTCTATCTTGACATAGCCTCTTGTTATATTCAGTCCATGACTGTGGTTCATACCGAAAGCAACCTCATACAGATTGGCATCACAGTCATTTTGGGCAATTGTAGCCCATGTATGACGGAAAGTATAATAACAGTAGTAATCCTCCTTCTTCATTCCCATATCGGCACATATCTTTCTGATACCAATGTTTACATTGGCATTGAAACTGTCCGGATTGCTGTAACGCTTATGGAATTTGAAAAGATATTCGTCATCCTCGTCTGAAAGATACTTGTCAAATGTGGCCTGAATGAACGGTTCCACACGCATTTCAATATAGGCTTCGTCTTTCCGGCTGTGCTTTGTCTTAGCTCTTTTATATCCGATAACTCCATCTTTATAGTTTTCTTTTTTAAGCTCAAATATATCTACAGTGTTTATTCCACCCAGACACAAGGATAGAAGTGCCACGTCTCGGCCCAGTTCCGGAAGAGAGGAAATCATTTTTGTTTCCGGTAGGGGACGATTGAAAAACTCTCTACACGCCTCTGCACTGATGGCTCTTTGAACTGTACTGTCAGATTTTGGAATGGATACTTTTAACCATGGATTGTATTTGATTCGCACAATACCACGTTCTTCATCGTTCAGCTCTATAAGTGCCCTTTTGAATATCTGTCTTAAACAGGTCGGGTACATTTCTTTCGCCCTGTTCGTCAACGAAAGACTATTAATCCATCTTGCCAAAACAGAAGATGACAAGTGAGTAAACATCACTCTGGTTGTTCCCAAATATCTTTCGAGGTGGTTTACAGCCAGGCGATAGTTCTTAGCATTACGTTCATGTCCTTCAGAGGCCATACGATTAATGAACCTTGTTGCATAGTCACTAAAACATATTTCTTCATCTGAATGGATAAGAAATTCAATTAGTTCAGCAACAGAATAATTTGAGACATCCTTACGGTTTATCATATCGCTATAACGTAGGATTTCTCGTGAACAATATTCGTTGACCACAATATCCTTGATTTCGCCATTCTTGGTGATTTGCTTGTCAGTAATGAGTTTATCGGTTTTAATATAACCCATTCTTGAACGGTGGACAACACGAATGTACACTGGATAAAATCCGTCAGCTCTCTTTTTTCTTACGACTACTTTAAATGTTGCCATATCAGATTGATTTATAAGTTGTTAAATGGTGTATGCATTGGTGTATGCGCCACTGTTCAAAAGTGTATGCGTGGTGTATGCAAGTACCGTTTATTTGGCTCATTTTTTGCGGACAAATGCACGAATCGCCTAAAAACAACTTAGGCTGCAACGCCTGATAAACAGTTCGTTACAGCCTAAATCAAATGTTATCCTATATTGCTTATGCTTCCTCAACGGCAGCCTGGGCCACTTTCATAAACGATTATTCCCCAATAGGTTACATTATCGGTGTATGTGAAGTGTATGCGCTTTGGTATGACTTTTTTCTAAAGCTGCTACTTTTTAAGCATTATTCTTCAACTGCAGCTTGGGCCGCCGCAACCCTAGCTATCGGTACTCTAAATGGAGAGCAGCTGACGTAGTTAAGACCTACTTTATGACAGAATTTGACTGAAGAAGGTTCGCCGCCGTGTTCGCCGCAAATACCGCATTTCAAATCAGGACGGATAGCACGACCTTTTTCTGTTGCCATACGAACTAGCTGACCTACACCTTTCTGGTCGAGAACTTGGAATGGGTCAACCTTAAGGATTTTCTTTTCCAGATATACCGGGAGGAATGATGCGATGTCGTCGCGAGAGTAACCGAATGTCATCTGAGTAAGGTCATTAGTTCCGAATGAGAAGAATTCGGCTGATGATGCGATTCTGTCTGCAGTGAGGGCTGCTCGCGGAATTTCAATCATTGTTCCTACTTTGAATTCGATTCTGTCGTTCTTTTCGGCAAACAATTCTTCGGCTGTTGCACGAATAACCTTTTCCTGTTCCTTGAATTCGTAAAGAATACCAGTCAATGGAACCATGATTTCAGGCATTGTTTCAATACCTTCGGCTTTCAATTCCAAAGCTGCGCCAAGGATTGCTCTTGTTTGCATGGCTGTGATTTCAGGATATGTGTTGCCAAGACGGCATCCGCGATGTCCGAGCATAGGATTGTGTTCGCACAGTGATTCAACTCTCTGCTGGATATATTTCACGGAAACTCCCATTGTTTCTGCCATTTCTTCCTGTCCTTTCACATCGTGAGGAACGAATTCGTGCAATGGTGGGTCGAGCAGACGCACTGTGACCGGACATCCTGCCATTGCCTTGAATATTCCTTTGAAGTCTGCCTGCTGATAAGGAAGTATCTTATCAAGAGCTTTCTTGCGTCCTTCGGAATTTTCGGCAAGAATCATTTCACGCATTGCCTTGATTTTTTCTCCTTCGAAGAACATATGCTCTGTTCGGCAAAGTCCGATACCAACAGCGCCGAAACGTCGTGCAATAGAGGCATCGTGTGGAGTGTCGGCATTTGTTCTGACTTTCAGGCGTGAATATTTGTCTGCCAATGCCATCAATTCAGTGAAGTCTGCTGATAATTCAGCTGCTTTTGTCTGAACTTCGCCAATATATACTTCGCCGGTAGAACCGTTTATTGAAATATAGTCGCCTTCTTTCAATACTGTTCCATCCACTTCGATTGTTTTCTTCTTGTAATCGACATTCAATGTTCCGGCTCCGGAAACACAGCATTTTCCCATACCGCGGGCAACTACGGCTGCGTGTGAGGTCATTCCGCCTCGAGCTGTAAGAATACCTTCGGCAGCTTCCATTCCTGCCAAATCTTCAGGAGAAGTTTCAAGGCGAACGAGCACTACTTTCTTTCCGTCCTTATGCCAAGCTGCTGCATCGTCGGCAAAGAACACGATTTGTCCTGTGGCTGCGCCCGGTGATGCAGGCAAGCCTTTCACAAGCACTGTGGCTTTTTTCTGAGCTTCTTTGTCGAATACAGGGTGAAGAAGTTCGTCGAGCTTGTTCGGTTCGATGCGCAAAAGAGCTGTTTTTTCATCAATGATTCCCTGATGAAGCAAGTCCATGGCGATTTTCACCATTGCTGCGCCGGTGCGTTTTCCGTTACGTGTCTGCAAGAACCAAAGTTTTCCTTCCTGAACTGTGAATTCCATATCCTGCATGTCACGATAGTGCATTTCCAGTTTTGTCTGCAACTCGTCGAGCTGTTTATATATTTCCGGCAATGCTTCTTCCATTGACGGGTAATTTGCAAGGCGTTCTTCTTCGGAGATTCCGGCACGTTCTGCCCATCTCTGTGAACCAAGTTTAGTGATTTGCTGTGGAGTTCTGATTCCGGCAACTACGTCTTCGCCCTGGGCATTGATAAGATATTCGCCATTGAACACGTCTTCGCCTGTTGCAGCGTCACGTGAGAAGCAAACACCTGTTGCTGATGTGTTTCCCATGTTTCCGAACACCATTGCCTGAACTGTAACGGCTGTTCCCCACTCTGCCGGTATTCCTTCCATCTTTCTGTAAAGGATTGCGCGTTCGTTCATCCAGCTGTTGAACACGGCACAGATGGCACCCCAAAGCTGTTCGTAAACAGATGTAGGGAAATCTTTTCCTGTCTGTTTTTTTACGGCATCCTTGAATCTTACAACCAATGTCTTTAGGTCATCAACATCAAGCTCGTTGTCGAGTTTTACACCTTTTGCTTCTTTTACTTCTTCAATTATAGCTTCGAACGGATCGATATCATCTTTATTTACAGGCTTCATGCCAAGAACTACGTCTCCGTACATCTGTACGAATCTTCTGTATGAATCCCATGCAAAGCGTGGATTGCCAGTCTTGCGTGCCAAACCTTCAACAACTTCATCATTAAGTCCGAGGTTAAGAATAGTATCCATCATACCAGGCATTGAAGCACGGGCACCTGAACGGACTGAAACCAAAAGAGGATTTTCAACATCTCCAAATTTGGAGTTCATCAGTGATTCAATATTTGAAATAGCTTCTTTGACATCGTTTTCAAGAATTGATACAACTTTATCTTTTCCCAATTCGTAATATTCTGAGCAAACTTCGGTTGTAATGGTAAATCCAGGAGGAACCGGAACTCCTATCAAATTCATTTCTGCAAGATTCGCACCCTTACCTCCAAGTAAATTTCTCATATCGGCTTTACCTTCGGCATTACCATTTCCAAATTTGTAAACTCTTTTCTTTTCCATAATTTAGTAATTATTTATGCCAACCATCAGTCAGAAACTAGTTTCAGCATCTTATACATTAAAGAAGATATCGACAGAAAAGTGAATAACTTCATTAAACTTATGGTTCGCTTTTGTTTGTTTTAAGTTAACATTTATTGTTTTATTCTGTTGCAAATATATTCCTTAATTCAACTTATGCAATAACTTTTTTTAAAATATTTTGCATGTTTTAAAACTTAAATAATAATTCTTATCAATAGAATATATATCTTTATGCGCGCAAATTTGAGATTTATGAATAAAAGACTATTTGTTTTATCTTTATCACTACTCACACTGTTTGCCTGTGAGCAAAAGCAACTCCCTGAAAACCCGAAAGATAACGAAGAATATGTGGATAATTCCGGAAATCACTGGTTGTGGAATGCGATGCTTATGCGATGGATGATTACTTCGCCTATGGGTGTTACTCATTATTATTATCCGCAATCAAACGTATGGAAAAATTCGAACGGAATGAAGACAACTCCTCCGGTAAATCTGAAGGAAACGGTTCAGAAAACGAAATCTTCTTCGTCTGGTGTATGGGGAAAGTCGAAAAGTGTGTTCGGTAAAACTGGTAAATCATATTCTATACGTTCATGAAAAGGATTGTTCAGTCTCCCAGAAATGATTTCAGAGAAAAAATAGAATCTCTTGGTTTTGACTTCCATCAGGATTATTGGCTGGAAAATGCCTGCTATGAATTCAGCAGCGAGGAAATAGGAATTTTGGAAGAGGCAAGCCGGGAATGCTATAATATGTATTGCGAAGCTGTTGAACGTGTGATTAGAGCTGACAGATTCGATGATTTGTGCATACCTCGCAATATTGTTGATTTTATAAAGACCAGCTGGGAAGAAGACGACCTTTCGCTGTACGGACGCTTCGACTTTGCTTTTGACGGAACTGACCCGATGCCGAAGCTGTTGGAATTCAATGCCGATACTCCTACTTCACTGCTGGAGGCTTCAGTGATTCAGTGGCAATGGTTGCAGGATAAGTATCCGCAGAAGGATCAATATAATGCCATCCATGAAATGCTTGTTCAAAGCTGGAAAGACATTCACGGACAATATGGACAAGACAGATATTATTTTGCCTGTGAGCATGATTATGCTGAAGATACGTCAACTCTGAGATATTTGCTTTCAACGGCTCAGGAAGCGGAATTGCCTACAGCGGAACTGGACATCTGCGATATCGGTTTTTCGGAATCCGACAATCAGCTGACCGACCCTGCCGGCGAGCCTATTGACTGCCTGTTCAAGCTGTATCCGTGGGAATGGATGTTCAATGAGAATCTTCATGCCTGCAAGTCGGATTGCCTCTTTATAGAACCTTTGTGGAAATCAATGATGAGCAACAAGGCGATGCTTGCTCTGTTGTGGGAATTCTTCCCGGACAGTCCGTATCTTCTGCCTGCATATAAATCTCCGGAAAGACTTGGAAATTCTTATTGCCGGAAGCCTGTGTTCTCACGCGAAGGGGCAAATATTTCTCTGGTTAAGAACGGGAATGTCATTGAGGAAAGTTCAGGCGACTATGGTGCCGAAGGTTTTATTTATCAGAAACTTGTGGATATTGTTCCACAGCATGGGAAATATCCTGTTATCGGAAGCTGGATTATCGGAGGCGAGCCTGCAGGAATCGGCATAAGAGAAACCAATTCCCGCATAACTGACAACCTGAGTTATTTTGTGCCTCACTATTTTTAGTGTTTTATTCCTTCGAACATATCCATTCTGTCTTCCTTGCTGCCTGAGGTCTTGCCGCTGAAGCTATTGAATGTCCAGCTGAGGGTGAGCATTATTTGAGGATATTTAGGTTTTATCCTGGTGAGCGACCTCAGGTCTGATGTTTGTATGTCGGATATATATTTTGCCGTTCTGAAAATATCTCTAAACACTAGTGAGGCTGTGAGTCTTCTGCCGAAAAGCTGCTGACGTATTGCCATGTTTGCATACCAGTATGCATCTGTCCGTCCTTGTGTTGTCACTGACGGACCGACGAAACTTGCATCAAACTGCAGTCGGGTGTATTTAGCAACGTCAAACAAATTGTTCCACAATATGTCGTAATTGGTGCTTGTGGCAGTGTTTCCTCCGGCTGCACGCTCATTTTTCACCTTGTAATGATAAAGGCTACCGTTGACAGTTGTTCCCCAGAATTTTAGAGGGCGAAAATTGACGCTCAGTTCAAGTCCGGTAGAATAATCATGCCCAACGTTTGCCATTGAGTCCAGTGTCACTCCTGCCTCGAAAGGAACTCTAAGTCTCTCGATTTTGTCTTTCCTTGAACGGTGGAAGGCTGTGACTGAAACCTGGTTTTCACCGAAATTCTTTCTATAATTCAACTCATAAGAGTTTATATATTCCGGGCGGATATCAGGGTTTCCTATCTCTGCCGTATAGAAATCTCGGTATGTGATATAGGGCTCCATGTAGAATAGTTGCGGACGAGTGGTTCGCCTTGAGAATGAAGCTTGCAAATGATGTTCGCCAGGAAAGGCGTAGCCTACGTGTGCCGATGGGAAAAGCTCGAATCTGTTCTTGGTTCTGTCGGCTCCTTCAACGGAACTTCTCAGAACTGTGTGAGTGTGTTCTCCCCTTACTCCTGCCTGCACATCAAATCTGTTCCACGACTTTGCCAGGATGGCATAGATGGAATTCACGCCTTCCTGGAAATAGAAGGTGTTGTAGATGTCGTCTCTCCAGTAGAAATGTTCTCCCTGCGGATCCCACCATTCCATTTTGTAGTCTCCATCTTCGAGATATGAATAATACTGATATCCGGCTTCGAGGCGTGCTGTTTCGTTTATAGGAAGCGTGTAGTCCAGGTTGGCACGCAGGGTTTCACGATGTTCGGATTCGTAGGCTCTGTGTCCCTGAACTCTTTTGCCATCGAGACTCATCAGGTCGTTGAAGAAATATTCAAGGGCATCGCCACCATATTTATAGTACGCGCTTGCGGACAATTCGTGTCCGTTATCATTGAAGCGATGCTTGAGGGCAAAACTTCCGAGGCCATATTTTTCTGAGTTATCATAGTCGTCGATACTTCTGTAATATTCTGTCTGCGGTTCGGAGCCATTGATGCTGCGAGTTTCCTTGTAGTTCATTTCGCCTTTGCGCTTGTTTCCTCCATATCCGCCTTCTACGTCAACGGAAATGCTGGTTTTGGGCAACTCGATGCTCCAGCCGCCTTTCAGGGAATAATTGTAATTGTCTCCGGTTCTTGGTCCGACGGAATGAGACGTTGTAGTCTGGTCTCCGACTATCGTCATTTTTTCCTGGTCGAAATCACTTTTTCGCAGTCTGTCGGTCCACTGGCCGCCAACGTACCATCTTGAGTTGGTGTTCTGCTTGGTCAGCAGGAAATCTATATTCCTTGACAGCCATGTGCTTCCCGAGAGATTGACCATTCCGCTCAATCCCTGTTGCGAATGTTTTTTGGTTATAATGTTTATAATTCCCACATCACCGTCGGAGTCATGTTTAGCCGATGGAGTTGTGATAATCTCAATATTTTCAATTTGTCCGGCAGGAATATGTTCCAATGCCTGAGTGCCGGAGAAAACGCTGGGTTTTCCATCAACATAGACCAGGAAACCGCTGCTGCCTCGAAACGTCACTTCACCTTCTGCGTCCACGCGTATTGATGGAGTGTTTTCGAGAATATCAACTGCCGAGCCGCCGCCAGCCATCATATTTGCCGAAGCTTCTACTATTTTCTTGTCCAACTTATAGACCAACTGCCTTTTGGAAGCCACAACTTCAACTTCAGAAATTCCCATTTCGAGAGGCTTCATACTTAGGTTTCCCAAATATTTATCCTCATTGTTGATAACAATATCTTTTACGGTGACAATATCATAGCCAATGAGCCGCACCATAAGTGTGTATGTTCCATTCTCAACTTCATTGAAAATGAATTCACCTTTCTCATTCGGGAATGTTTGCATAACCGGCTTTTCTGAGACACCATTTTTATACAGGAATAAATCTGCATAGTCGATTACTTTTTCCGTTCCGGACTCGAGCAACTTACCTTTGATATTGCCGTCTGAATTATCTGCCCATAATGAAGCCGAAGTCATCAAGGCTAACAAAATACAGGTTGTCTTTTTCATTTGATAATTAGTAATTAAGTTTCGCTTAAAAATTGACAAGAAAATGATTTCACAAAGCAGCACAGCAGTTATGGAAACCACTGTGCTGCAATACATATTTAAATATAATTAATCAGACTCTGTTATACTGTTTTTTCTCTTCCGGAACAATTGAAGTCAGTCCTTCAATATTGACAGGTTTACCCGTTTGGATACTCTTTCTTGCCGCGATACCAATCAGGCAAGCCAAAGAACCGTCTCTGACGTTGGCACACTGCTTCATTGGATCAGGAACATTCGGTTTGAATATCTGGTCTTTCAGCAAGGCATCGCCACCGCCATGTCCGGAAGTTCCGAAAGGAATATGGAAATATTGTCTTTTTCCGAAATTCTTGAAAAGAATTATTTCGTCATAATCACGATCGGACATTCTGTTGGATTCTTCAATCCATGCGTCAATTCGTCCTTCAGTTCCGTTGAAAGCAATTCTGTATCCTTCATAGGGAGAATAACTTGTCAATGAATATGAAACCTGGACACCGTTTTTATATTTGATAGTTGCAGCCATCTTGTCATAAATATTTACATCGTTGGCAAAGACACAACCGTCTCTGTTGTATTTGTCATATTTATAATTGTCAACATACAACTTTGTGAGGAATGAGTCTTTTGTTATGTCCCAATAGTAATTACATTCAGACTTATGACTGCACATTCTACAATTCTCACCTCTGAATTTGCCATTTTTGCCATAGTGTTCAAGTGCTCCGACGCAATATACTGTTTCGGGGTCACTGTCTATCCACCAGTTCAGCAAATCAAAATGATGGCAGGCTTTGTGAAGCAGCAAAGAGCCGCTATTCTCAATTTTTCTGTGCCAGCGTCTGAAATAATCGGCACCATGAGAAGTGTTCAAATACCAATGGAAATCAACGGATGTCAACTCTCCGATTTCTCCATTTCTCAACAGTTCCCACATTTTTGCTCTGTGAGGAGAATATCTGTAGTTGAAAGTTACACGGACTTTCTTTCCTGTTCTTTTCTCTGCATCCAAAATTGCCTGGATTTTCTGTTCGTCAATAGTCATAGGTTTTTCGGTTATGATATCTGCTCCATACTCCATTCCTTTGATTATAAACTCATGATGAGTGCAGTCTATTGTACAAACAATAAGTACGTCTGGCTTTGTGGTACGCATCATTTCGTCGAAATCCAAAAATGTCGGACAACCGGCTCCGATGTGCTGGCTGGCAAAATTCAATCGTCCTTCGTTTATATCGCACAAGCCGACGAATTCTATCAAATCAGGATAATCCCTAACGAGGTCTTTTCCCCACATTGTAATACCTCTGATTCCGGTTCCAACTAAAGCAACACGCATTTTCTTTGCAGCAGCTTCTTCAATAAAATCATTTGCACTGACTTTTTCAAAAGGAAGGTTTCCTAAAATGGCAGTTCCTGCCAAAAGACCCGAAGAGGCCATAAATTCACGTCTGGAGATTTTTGTCTTTTCCATCGCACATCACACTTTAAGTTAACAAAATAAATTTCAAATCAGGCATAAAACATAAGTTTATGCCTGACTATATTGGTTTTTCAACAAATATTTCCGGTAAATATACAATATTTTCCGTATTAAATACAAGAAGTATGATTTTTATAAGTCGGAAGAATCACTTTTCAGACTTTTGTAGATATAATCCATATCCACATGCTGTCTTACCCAATCGGCTAACTTATCATATTGCTCATTTTTGAATGTCGCATAATCAAAGTCATCATTTGCAGGATTTTTATCGAATCCTTCAGCCAGATGATTGAGAACGTCAGTGTTATCCAAAATACCGTGCATATAACTTCCCCAGCAATTCGAGCCCAGATAATATCCGTCTGTGCGCCCGTCTTCCAGCAATGCTACAGGTTTTTGAGGAGCGTTGCCGATGACAGTTGTCCGTCCCATATGTATTTCATATCCTTTGCAGGATTTCGTCTCAGGATTTTTGCCGTTAAGGAAAGAGAAGTTGCTCTGTTTAGTAATTTTCTCCGGCTCAATAACCGTGCACTGAGGCAAAAGTCCCAAGCCAGGAATAACAGGAATATTTCCTTCCAATGCATCCGGATCTTCCAGCCTTGCTCCCATCATCTGATATCCACCACAAATGCCGATGACTTTCTTTCCGTTCTTGAAGCATTTCACTATTACATCAGCTACTCCATTGGCACGCAAGTGCTGCAAGTCTGCCAAAGTGTTCTTTGAGCCGGGCAACAATATGATATCTGCCTTTTCGATGTCTTCCGGATTATTTGTATAATATGGATTAAAACGCGGGTCCATTTCCAGAACATCAAAATCAGTGAAATTGGACATACGCTTGAGCAATATTATTGCCACATTGATTTTTCCGCTGCTATAAGTTCTCATCTTCCTTTCCAGGACAACAGAGTCTTCTTCTTCAATCTTGATATTGCTGAAATAAGGAACGACTCCAACAACCGGAACACCGGTCAGGTCTTCAATTATTTTCCGTCCTTCGTCGAAGAGAGAAATATCTCCACGGAATTTGTTTATGATTACGCCTTTTATACGCTTGCGTTCTTCTTCAGTCAGCAAAGCTATTGTTCCATATACGGAACCGAAAACTCCACCACGGTCGATATCTGCGACAAGATATGTGTCTGCTCCGGCTTTTATTGCCATTCTCATATTTGTTATATCACGGTCGCGCAGATTTATCTCGGAAATACTTCCTGCTCCTTCCAGAACTATAGGATTGTATTTCGACTCCAAGCGGGAGAACGCTGCTACTGCTTCATTGAACAATTCCTCTTTCTGAAGTTTCATCCCGAAATAATCCTTTGCAGACATATTTCCAATTGGACGACCGTTGAGAACAACTTGCGAACCTTTGTCGCTAGTCGGCTTCAGCAAAACGGGATTCATATCAGTATGAGGCTCAATGCAGCAAGCTTCCGCCTGGACAACCTGGGCTCGTCCCATCTCGCCGCCATCGATAGTTGAATATGAATTCAAAGACATATTTTGTGCCTTAAAAGGCGCAGGAGAATATCCATCCTGTTTGAAAATTCGGCAAAATGCTGCATTGATGACGCTCTTGCCAGCGTCGGAGCAAGTGCCGACAAACATTATTGGTTTTAAACGATCTTTCATTATTATAGTGTTTGAACTATTTCTTACTTGTGTAGGGCAAATTTATATATTCTTATTTTTATTGACAACACACCATATTTATATGGCTCATAAAAACAAGAATCCCATCCAGTGTAAGACTTCTCACATTGGATGGGACTATATTATTAAAAAAGTTATTGACAGAGAATTACTACAGTATCGGGATTTTATCCCATTTTGCTTATTTTACGCAATTTGTCTTCATCAATCAGCTTTATTTTTCTTCCGTCGATTGCTATTATTCGCTCTGCGACAAATGTTGAAAGAGTTCTGATTGCATTTGAAGTTGTCATATTCGACAAATTAGCCAAATCTTCACGGGCAAGATAAATACTCAAAGTTGCACCGTCTTCTTCCAATCCATAACTATCTTTCAGGAACAACAAAGATTCTGCCAAACGGCCTCGAATATGCTTTTGAGTAAGATTTACTGTTCTCTCATCTGCAATACCCAAGTCTATTGACAACTGGCGAATAAAGAACATAGCCAATTGAGGATTTGCCATAATCAGATCCGTGACAATAGTCATAGGAATCATACAAACTGTTGATGCTTCGAATGCTGAAGCATTAGTCAAATAATCTTCCTGAGCAAAGTTTGCTCTATATCCAAAATACTGGATAGGCTTTATCATTCTGATTATCTGGCTTCTTCCGCCAACACCATCTTTGTAGATTTTAACCTTTCCTTTCAGAAGGCACATCATCTCTTTAGGCTCATCACCTTCACAATATATCAATTCGTTGCGCTTGAAGTGCTGTATAGACGAATTGTTTCGAAGAATATCGCGTTCTTTTTCAGTCAATACTCTCCAAACTTCCGACAAACTAGCCGAAAAATCTATTTCTTCTCTTTTTTGCTGCTTTACCACGACTGCTATATAACATACTTATCAAGCACAAATATATGGATTTTTATTTTAAATCAAAAAAATGTATGAAAGATTTTTTATTAATTACTTATATCATGAATTTTATTACTATCATATCATTCAATGATTTATATCATTTACTCTTATTATCCAAATTCCTTTTATTTTAGATTGCTTATTCAAATACTCTTTTAAGCTTTCTCTATTTATAACGACTCTTTTCTCAGCTGACGAAGCATGAATAAATGTAAGCATTCCATCTTCCCAATAAGCAAATGCCATATGTGAGACATCTAGGCCTTTAATACTTGTTACAAAGCCAATTATATCTCCATTTTTGATTGGACAACTTGCCTTATCGAGCGATTCTTTGGGAATATAATAATAGTCTCTATGGTTTGCTTCTTTTTCATATTCACGTATAATGGCAGTCCATTCCGGATTGGATTCGAGCTGTTTATACAAATTTGGATGAGAAGAGATAAAAGACAAATCCAAATGATATTTTATGTTTCCTTTTATTCCGGATGTAATATCTTTCAATATGCCTTTCTTTTCATTATAAGTTTTCCAGTCTGCAATATAATGCAATCTTTCCGTATAAGATATTTTTCCGTTTCTATATCGGATATTCTCCAGCGTATTGCAATAGTCTGCAAAACTCTTTCCTCCGGTCTGAGATGTACGAACCAAAGCAAGAACTGTTTCAACTAATGTAGTACAATCCAGTTCCCTTAAGTTCACGACCAGAGTTTCCGGAGTTTTCTCCAATGTTGAAGCAACATAAGGCAAATCGAGAAATAGCTTTGCAGTGCTGATTATCTGCTCTCCTGCCGGTTCGGACGACTTGTCAGACAGAAAAGCAATATATTTCTCAACTTTCAGAGAATCTTCCTTGTGATAAAACTTTCGGTCTTGTGCTTCAGCCTTTGATAATCCAAGGCTGAAAACACACAGAAACAACAATATTAATTGTCTCATATTATTCCTTTTTATTATTCAACAATTCTTCAAGTTTCAGAAGCTCATCTCTGTATTGTGCTGCTTCAATAAATTCCAGCTTCTTGGCAGCTTCATTCATTTGCTTTCTTGTTCTTTCAATAAGCTTTTCAAGCTGCTGAACATTCATATATTGTGCAACAGGGTCGGCTGCAACCGGACGTTCCGGCTCGACATAAGCATAAGGCTCGGCGTTCTGCTGCTTTTCGGCTACAATAGAAACACTGTTCTTAACGACCTGTCTTGGTGTTATACCATGAGCTTCATTATAAGCCATCTGCTTTTCTCGCCTACGGTTGGTTTCATCCATAGTCAGCTTCATGCTTTCTGTTATCTTGTCTGCATAGAAAATAACTTTTCCGTTTACATTTCTTGCTGCACGTCCGGCTGTCTGCGTAAGCGAACGGTGCGAACGCAAGAATCCTTCTTTGTCTGCATCAAGAATAGCAACAAGCGAAACTTCCGGCAAGTCCAAACCTTCTCTCAACAAGTTTACTCCGATAAGAACATCAAACAGGCCTTTTCTCAAATCGTCCATTATCTGAACTCGCTCAAGAGTGTCCACGTCACTATGGATATAATTACATCTCACTCCCATTCGGCTCATATAAGTTGTGAGTTCTTCCGCCATTCGTTTAGTAAGAGTAGTGACAAGGATTCTCTCATCCTTAGCAGCACGCACTGTTATTTCTTCCATCAAATCATCAATCTGATTCAATGTCGGGCGAACTTCAATAATCGGGTCAAGCAATCCGGTCGGACGAATCACCTGGTCCACAACAATTCCCTCGCTCTTCTCCAATTCAAATTCTGCCGGTGTTGCACTCACATATATAGCACAAGGAGTAAGTGACTCAAACTCTTCGAATGTAAGCGGGCGGTTGTCCATTGCTGAAGGCAAACGGAAGCCATATTCCACAAGGTTCTTCTTTCTTGCATAGTCGCCGCCATACATTGCCCTGATTTGAGGAATAGTAACATGGCTTTCGTCCACAACAAGAAGGAAATCTCTAGGGAAATAATCAAGAAGACAGAAAGGTCTTTCGCCTGCTGCGCGTCCGTCAAAATATCTGGAGTAATTCTCGATACCGGAGCAATGACCGAGTTCACGAATCATTTCCAAATCGAAGGTAACGCGTTCATACAGACGTTTTGCCTCGTAATGCTTTCCTATTTCCTTCATATACTCAACTTGAGTGCCCAAATCAACATCAATCTGACTGATTGCCTGGTTGATTCTTTCCTGAGTGGTGACAAAAAGGTTTGTAGGATAAATATTCAATTCGTCCTGCTCGTCAATCTCCTGCCCTGTCTGAGGGTCAAAGGACGATATGCGGTCTATCTCGTCTCCCCAGAACTCAATTCTGTATGCGACACCATCAAATGTTTCAATTGCAGGGAAAATGTCAACAGTATCACCGTTTACACGGAAGCATCCGCTTTTAAATTCCAGCTTATTGTTTATATACAGAGCATCCACGAATCTTCTGATAAGTTTGTCTCTGTCAATCTGCATTCCTCGCTCAATATGAGTGACCTTTTCGGCAAATGCTCTCGGGTCTGCCATACCATAAAGACAGGAAACAGATGAAACAACGATTACATCTCTTCTTCCGGACAGCAAAGATGCTGTAGCCCTCAGTCTCAGTTTGTCAATCTCGTCATTAATCGCCAAATCCTTTTCTATATAAGTATCGGTAGATGGCAGATATGCTTCCGGCTGATAATAATCGTAATAAGAGACAAAATATTCAACAGCATTATTCGGGAAAAACGCCTTGAATTCGCTGTAGAGCTGAGCTGCGAGCGTCTTGTTGTGGCTCAATATCAATGTCGGCTTCTGAACTTCCTTGATAACATTCGCAATCGTAAATGTCTTTCCCGAACCAGTTACTCCGAGTAATGTCTGATATGGCACTCCATTCCTCAATCCGTCAGACAAAGCCGCAATTGCTTCCGGCTGGTCTCCCATCGGACGGAATGGTGATGATAATTCAAAATTCATTCAATTCTTTGTTTGAAATCGTCAAATTAGCAAATCTGGTTTTCTATATCCGATATTAATAGTAGATTTTCTCCTGAGGAATTACCAACCATAATATCAGATACAACAGAATTCCTGTTCCCAGCATGAAAAACATAAGAACATATATAATACGCACGATAGTCGGGTCAATATCAAAATAATTTGCTATTCCGGCACAAACTCCGGCAATCATTTTACCATTTGCAGGTCTGAGAAGTCGTTTTGGATTTTCCATACTGATTCATTTTAGTTATATACAAATATAGTGAAATGAATCTAGTAAAAAGGCAAATATATTTCAAAAAAATTCCATTTATACACAAATCCCTATTAATAATTATTCGTATATAAAGAATTTAATGTATTAAACTAAAAAACAAGCGCCGGAACAGCAAACACAAACTGCACCGACGCTCGTTTTTTGTAATTTATAATTCTATTACCTTAAAGGAACACTAACACCCATATAAAGATTAGTAGCAGTTCCACTAACAGGAAGCAATTGAGGAGTAATTTTCGTCAACATATAATCTGAACCAACAAAGAAATTAATCCATGATGGAGAGAAATTTAATGCAATACCATATGTTTTAAATTTACTATGAATAAATGAATAACTTAACGCTGCCTCAAACCATTTTACAGGTCTATAACTTCCAGAAAGAGTCAACTCTGTATAAGCTTTAGGAGTATAAAAACGAGTACTTGACAACAAACCAACACCTACCTTATTATCTAACAAACGATATTCAGCACCTATATTAATAGTAGTACGAAGGCGCGTAGTATTCTTTTTATTTTCGGCAGTTTTAAAATGCAACAAATTTTCAAAATCTTCTTTGATAGCATCAAATTGCTCACTCATACTTTGAGCATTTCCTGAGTTATTCCCCATCTCCAAATCAAACCCATCAAAATCAAAACTTCCGTCAAGATTTCCGACAGTTGTTGAATTCTTACTCCAACTTATCAAACCTAAATCCAAAACCGCGGCAGAAACAGATATATTTTCTGTCAACTGATAGGTTGCTCCCAAGTCTATTCCAAAACCAAAACCACTAAGACCTGGTGAATCAAAGTCAAAACTATTATAATACTCCCTACCTTGTTCATCTACTTCCATTTTTGGAGACAGACCTTTCATACTAGTTTGAAGTGTTCCTTCAGATGTCACTTTCCAAATATTCTCATCCATTTCTGCATACATACGGTCAATTGTAGCATTCATTGAACCAACACCCCAAAGCAGTTTTACTTTTCCTCCAACAGTTAATTTTTCATTAATAGGACGTGAATATCCAACACCTGTTTCTAAATATGCTTCTGCATAAGCATTAATGTTATGAATGTCATATGTATTTCTCTCTCCATTACCCAATTTCATAAATTCAAATAAAGTTTTTGGAGCTCTAACATTAGCCAAACCTTTCAAAGAAACATCGACACTCCAAAAACCTTTACCAGCATACCAACCCCCAGAAAGGATTTGAGTTCCAAAATCCATATTAACCTGGTTTTCATCCTTTAAGTTCCCTAAAAATGTATTTGCATCAACTGAAGGATCTAAAAATGTTACAGATTGTCCGTTTTTAGGATAAATAAAATTATCAACTGCTACTCCATTAGTTCCATACGAAGCTCCAACAGCTCCCAAAACAGGAATTGAAACGAAACCTTTTTCAGGACGAAAAGCCGGATTCATTGATGTTCGAGCTGTTGATGATTCCATAAAATATGATGTCCTTACCTGTTGTGCTGAAACACCTAACGACGAAATTAAGAACAAGGTACACAAGCCTTTTTTATATATATTGTAGTTTGTTTTCATTTCTCTTATTTATTATGATATAGCTTTTATGTTATACTGATATTTATATTTTAAATAGAAATGCCTCCCTCTTTTTTTAGTTTTAAAATCATTTCAACCTTTTGACCTTTCTTCAAAGCATCACTATTGTCACGACCTATCAAATCAAATAACAAATTGATATGACGGGCACATTCCATTTTGGGCATATCTTCTTTTGTAATTTTGAAAACAACATTAGCCTCATTTCCTTTTACTTCTTGAGATGGCAAATCTATATCCAACGGATTTTTATTCTCATCCAAAATCTGCATTTTCACATTCAAGTCGAAAGGCATTTCATTTTTTATCTGTCCATATATTTCTGCACTTCCATCAGAGAAAATATAATCAATAAAGTTTTCATCAAAAGCATTCTCAATTAATTCAGCAGAAGTTGCCTTAAACTCTTTAGTTGGTACAAATGGCAGCTCAACATAGTATGATATCTGTGAATAAGTTTCAGATGGGACATTCCCTACCTGATCACTATCAACATATAAATCCAAGTGAATATTATTCGGAACAACCTGCAACAACATTGGCATCTCTTTATTTTCTACGAATTTATAAATCCCTTGCTGATCAGGTGTTATTGGTCCAACCCACACATTAGGTTCCAATGATGTTAAAGGAAAATCCGAATATGTTGTGAAGTTTTTATTTATACCATAAGAAGTCATTACCAAACGACAATCTAATATGGCATCAATTATACCGGATTTAATCTTAATATGAGGATTTTCCAATGCCAATACAAAATCTCCATCAAACAAATTATGTAACTCTTCTGTTGATACATCAACCAATGCAACAAGTTCCTTATGATCTCCAACCTTTAGCAAATTAACAGATTTCGCTTTTGCAGGTTCTTCCAATAGACCTTCATAAACCGCATAATAAGCACCATCCTCATCAGTCCTAATTGCAGAAACATTATCTACATCTATTACATCTTCGGAAGTTACATTTCCTACTCCTAAAGGAGCTGACCATGAATTACCCAAAGTTGCATCATCTGTGTTTACATTTCCTAAATCATAATCGCTGTCCACACACGATGTCAAAATCAAAGAGGACATCGCAAACATAAAAAAACAATTTTTCATACACATTAATTTTCAGTTCTTAGTCTAATTCTTAAAATATTATTCTTAATTATGTACACTTCAAAGTAACAACTAAGCACTTCAAAATGTTTAAATATTTTAGCAACAAAACAAATCTTCAAGGATATAGCTGGAATTCAAAGATAAAATTCCTATAAAAAAATCAACGTTTAAAATATCAAGCTATATTAATAGCATTAATTCAACTTCACTTACCTCTATTTATATTTTGCAAATATACGAAAGCCAATTAATAAAACTTTTATTTATATTAAAAAATATTCAACAGAGAAAAAAATACATTTTACACTATATAAATTATAGAATAACTATCTTTTAAACAAAACAAAGACATAGAGAATGTAAAATGTCTCTATGTCTTTGTTATTAATATTTGATTGTAATTATTCTTTCAACACACAATATATATATCAATCAAACAACCTTCTGAACTTAGCAAAAATCTTCTCCTTCATAGATTTGTTCGGCATGAAGTTTGGAGAATTTTCCAATCCGTTAAGTGTCTCTTTTTCTGAAGAAGACAATGTTTCAGGAACATAGACGCTGACGTTAACAAGCAAATCACCTGTTCCATAGCCGTTCACTGAAGGAAGACCTTTGTTTCTCAAACGCAACACTTTTCCCGGTTGTGTTCCCGGTTCAATTTTAAGTTTTGCTTTTCCGTCTACAGTTGGAACTTCAACGCTGCATCCCAAAGCTGCCTGAGGGAAACTCAACAGCAAGTTATACAACAAATCGTTATCGTCACGAATCAAATCAGGATGTTCTTCTTCCTCAATCAGGATAAGCAAGTCACCATTGATACCGCCGTGTCTTGCAGCATTACCTTTTCCGTTCATTGACAACTGCATGCCTTCGGCAACGCCGGCTGGAATATTCAAAGTGATGATTTCTTCATCGCGAACAATACCTTCACCATTACATTCCGGACATTTCTTAACGATAGTCTTTCCTTCACCACCGCAAGTAGGGCAAGTTGTCTGAGTCTGCATCTGTCCCAAGATTGTGTTGGCAACACGTGTAACTACACCTGAACCTTTACAAGTTTCACATGTTTTTGTTCCTTCGTCGCCATCAGCACCTGTTCCATGACAATGCTTACAAGAAACATATTTCTTAACCTTGATTTTCTTTTCAACACCGTTTGCGATGTCTTTCAGAGTCAGTTTCACTTTCACACGCAAATCAGAGCCTCTGTTTACGCGTCGTCCGCCACGTGAACCGCCGCCGAATCCGCCAAAACCGCCGAATCCGCCAAAATGACCACCGAAAATATCACCGAACTGAGAGAAAATGTCATCCATAGACATACCGCCGCCGAATCCACCTTGTGAAGATGCGCCTCCAACTCCGGCATGACCGAACTGGTCATAACGCTGACGTTTCTGCGGGTCGCTCAACACATCATAGGCTTCAGCCGCTTCTTTAAACTTTTCTTCAGCGTCCTTGTCGTCCGGATTCTTATCAGGATGATACTGGATTGCCTTTTTTCTATAAGCTTTCTTTATTTCATCTGCTGACGCATCTTTGCTTACGCCCAGCACTTCGTAGTAATCTCTCTTTGCCATCTTCCTTCCTTTAATTATTCTCCAACAACAACTTTAGCGTGACGAATCACTTTATCATTAAGCACATAACCTGTCTGAACGCAGTCAATAACTTTTCCTTTCAGGTCTTCCGTAGGAGCCGGAATAGTAGCGATAGCTTCATATATATCAGCATCGAATGACTGTCCTGCAGTTTCCATAGCTTTCACGCCCTGTGAAGTAAGATATGCAATAAACTTGTTGTAAATCAGCTCAACGCCCTCTGCCACAGCCTCAACATTATCTGCTTTACGCACGTTCTGCAATGCACGTTCAAAATCATCTACAACAGGAAGAAGCTGAGTCAAAGCATTTTCTCCACCATTCTTTACCAATTCTGATTTTTCTCTCAGTGTTCTTTTACGATAGTTATCGAACTCTGCCATCAAGCGAAGATGTGAATCGTTAAGTTCGTTATATTTTGCCTGCAACTCAGCAAGTGGGTCAGCCACTTTGTCAGTTTCCTCAGTGTTGTCTGACGAATTTACCTGCTCTTCATGCAAATTTGTCGCTTCCTGCTGAACATTTTCCTGTTCAACATTCTCATTAATTTGCTCTTCGTTCTGTAAATCTTTCTGGCTCATATCTAGTAATCTTTTATTATTCTTTTGTTTAACAATGTGTTAAAAGGATATTTTCAGAACTTTATCTGTTTACTGATTCCTTTTACATTATATTATACAGCAAAAAGGTTGCCAAACTTCAAAAGAACTGACAACCTTTTGTGTTTTAGTTGACGAGAGACAAGTTGACGAGTTGATAAGGTAAAATATCTTGTCAACTCGTCTCTGTAGCCTAGTCTACTTTTATTTCTATTCTCCGACAAAAACAGCAACTTTCTTATGGTCTGTTTCCACAGTCTCAAATTCAGAAGAAACAGCACTGCTTCCCATCGGAACATTTTCGTTGCGATATTCCATACGGCTGTAAACTATGCTTCTTGCTGAAGTATGAAATTCTTTTGCTCCTGTTTCCTTTTCGATAAGCCCAATATTATTTTCACGGACACCGCATCCAGGCATTATGATTATTCTGTCTCCGGCCTTGGCAACAAGTTCCTTCAACAAAGGAATTCCTTTTACGGCATCAGATTGCTGTCCTGAAGTAAGGATTCTGTCACAACCTAATTCTATTAGCTGCTCCAAAGCAGTAAATGGGTCGCGGCACACATCAAATGCACGATGGCAAGTTACAGACAATGGCTTTGCAGCATCAATAAGTCTTTTCATCAGAGGCACATCTATATCTCCTTCTTTTGTCAGACAACCGAACACAACACCATGAACACCCAACTGTTTGCAAAGTTCTATGTCAAGCAACATCGACTGTATTTCTGCTTCAGTGTATAAGAAATCACCTCCACGTGGGCGAATAATAACATTAATGTCAATATTCGACGTCAGAGCCTGAGCCGTTTTTATTTCTCCATAACTTGGAGTAGTTCCGCCTTCCGGAATTCCTGCACATAACTCAACTCTGGTCGCTCCGCCTTTCTCCGCCTCTACACAGCTTTGGGCAGAATTGGCACAAATCTCTATAATTCGCTTCATATAATCAGTTTTTAATGTTTTTGAGTGCTCAAATATGAAGATGTTGCAAAACTAATTTAAACACAGAGACACGGAGAACACGGAGATTTTTATTTATTCTCAATATATTACCTCTGTGGCTTTGTGCCTCTGTGTTTCATTATTTATGTTTTGCAACACCCTCAAAAGAACAGCTTACAAATTCATATTCTTTCTCACTGCAAAGATACATCTTAAAATCCATATTTCACATATTATTAATGTATGTTGTATAGTTTGCCGCACGTTTCCAGGAAGCAGATTTCCAAAGTTTATAAAAAGATAAAATCACAAATAAGTACTCAAAACAAAAGGAGTCTTGTAACCAAACGGCTACTTGACTCCTTAAGCCCAAAAAATCAATTATACAGGTCCTTATTATGGGACAAAAACACCATCATAAGGATTCTGGTCGCCATTAGGCCAGATATCATCAACCATTGATGTATTATTCTTCAATTCTGAAGACGGTATCTGATAAATGAATCTCCATGAATGAGCCGGCAACTGAATTGAACCGCCATAAGCTACATGGTTACCGCCACGAACCAACGGTTTTTCAGTACGAATCATATCAAATGTAGCAAAACCTTCGCCATAAAGTTCTTTGCGTCTTTCAATCCAGATAGCTTCAAGCAATTCTTGCCCTGAAGCTTCTGTACGTTTTGCCTGACGCATATCCTGTAATTGCCACAATAATTCTTTCGCTTCGCCTTCCTTACCCTGTCGTGCACAAGCTTCAGCAGCATTGAGCAACATTTCATCAGAACGCATAACAACTATTGAACCACGACAGTCTTCATTATCCCTGAATTTCATTGAAACCCAGAATTTCTGTCCGGAAGTATTTTCCCACTGCTGCATCTGCTGGAAGCGTATATCTGATTCGTCGAAAAGAGCTACGAAATCATCAGCTAAGATAAAGCAAGCGAAAGTCCAGCACGAACGAGTATTGTTATACCACATTGCAAATGGAGAATAGTCACCCATATTCTGTTCTTCTGTCTGCTTGATTGACCAAATCCATGAACTCAATGTATGGTCATTGAATCCAGAAGTATATTCATCATTAGATGTCAACGGATACTGCGCCAAAACTTTTCTAGAATATTCTTCCGACTTAGCCCAATTATGCATAACCTGATATACTTCCGATAAAATACCATCCACAATTACCTGGTTGAACACATTAGGATTGCTACTACTGCGGACAAAACCTTCGAGCATCGGTTCTGCAGTTTCAAGGTCTGACAAAACCTGCTGATAAGTCTGTTCCAAAGTTCCTCTAGGCTTTCCTTGAGTAGCTTCGGTTGTCGGTTCTGTATAGATAGGCACACCAGGCATATCTTTTGCTATAGCATATGTCTGCTGGAACAATCTTGCAAGGTTGAAATAAGCCCAACCTCTCATCGCAAGAGCCTGGCCCTTTATATATTGCTTTTCTGTCGCATCACCTTCGCAATCATCGATATATGTAATTACGGAATTAAGGTTGTTGATAAGACGATAATGGAATGTCCATAGCTGACCTGAACGGAAGATGTCACCACGAGTTTCACCCCAATAATTATAATTGTAACCATACCATCCACCGCCATTATTTATAACGTCTTCACCACACATATCGGAAATCATCTGTATAGAAGGAATTCCCCAGTCATCACTACGGTTAGCACCACCACCGCTGTAGCACTTCATTTGGTAATAGCATCCATTCAGAGCTGCTTGTGCACCGGATACTGTAGTGAAAACCTGAGAATCGGAAACGTCTGTTGAAGGATTTGTTTCAAGGAAATCGCTACAAGATGTCATTGAGCCAACCAATGTCAAGCCAGAGAAGACACCAACCATAAATATATATTTTATTGCTTTCATATGAGATATTCTTAATTAGATAAGTTCAAATATGTATATTATAAATTCAACTGCAGGCCAAAAGATACTGATTTTGTTATCGGGAAACGATTGTTTGTACAACCATCTATACCTTGTTCGGGATCTGTACCACGTCGGGCTGCACTACCCCAAGTCAGCAGATTGTCACCCTGCACATAAAGTCGGAGTGAATTAACCTGGAACTTACGTGTCCAATTCTGTGGCAATGTATACCCCAAAGTCACATTGCGGAGACGAGCAAAAGAGTTGTTGAAAATAAACTTCGAAGTATATGCATTCAAATAGTTTGCATATGCCGTAGAAATGCGAGGGAACTCAGCATTTGTATTTTCCGGAGTCCAAGAATCAAGCATATCTGGATGCATGCCATAACCAATACGGTAAGACATCATCTGTGAATAATCACCATCGTTGAGTTTTCCTCCGATACTGTAGTAAATCATGAACGACAAATCTATACCATTAAATGCAAAGTTGTTAGTAATACCACCAAAAATCTTCGGAATTGCATCACCAAGATACTTTTTTTGCTTGTCACTAGACACCTGGTTGTAGTCCTCAGTCTTTACTCTTTCCTTGACATATTCATTTCCGTTTTCATCTGTAGCGTAAACATTCATCCAATACATATCATTACCTGTTTCAGGATTTACGCCTGCATATTCCGGTCCCCAGAAATTATAGCGGGATTCACCTTCACGCCATTTGAATACCCCGGAATTGATTTCGTCCTGTGGAAGTTTAGTAATAGTATTCTTATAATGTGTACCATTTAAATCTATTGTCCATTTAAAGTTCTTATTATTAATTGCCGCAAAGTTCAAAGAAAATTCCACACCGGTATTCTTTACATCACCTATATTACGGTTGATACCACTGAATCCTGTAGAAGGAGCCATTGGCAAAGAGAACAGAAGGTCTTTTGATTTACGATTAAACCATTCAAAACTACCGGAAAGACGATTAAAAAGTGCGAAATCAACACCTACGTTTGTCTGCAAATTAGTTTCCCATTTCAAAGTAGAATTCGGAAGACGGCTAATCATCAGACCCGGCTCATTGTAATTATTCATACCGGTTGCATAAAGTCCCTGATAAGCATAATAAATCTGGTCTGAACCTGACATCAGATTATCGTTACCCACAGCACCATAGCTGGCTTTCAGCTTCAAGTTATCCAACCAGTCTGTTGTTGAAGACATGAATTCTTCATTAGATATACGCCAAGAACCGCCGACTGACCAGAACTTACCCCAGCGATTGTCCGGATGGAAACGAGAAGAACCATCAGTACGGAAGCTGGCAGATACGTAATAACGATCTTTATAGTCATATTCAGCACGGCTCAGGTAACTCATAAGGTGATAATTATCAGTATATGAGTCCATAGAGTTCATCTCGGAAGCTGCACCAATTTCAGTCACGCCGAAGAAAGGCAAACCACGTTTAGAAGCATCAAGATATTTATAATTCATTGAATAAGCTTCCTGTCCAACAAGGACATTGATTGAGTGATCTCCAAAAGCCTTCTCGTAAGTCAAAAGGTTGTTCAATGTCCACGAGAAAGTACGGGCAGAACTCTTGTAAGCTTCACCGCCATAACCTGCTGCAAAACCATATTCACTGTTTGTATATCCGTCGTAAGTATAACCAACATAGTCGAAACTAAAGTTAGTACGCCATTTCAATCCAGGAATAAAATCAATCTCGAAATATGAACGCGCAGAAACGTTGTCATTCATATAAGGATACTTATTATATTCGTTATCGGCAACTGTGTTCCATCCACTCCATCCTGTACGGTTGTCACCATAATCGTAAATCAATTTACCATTGTCATCACGGGCATAAGCTCCTGTTTCAGCATCCCACTGATAAATAGGATAAATGGTAGGCATAGTACGGAGCATCCAAACAACAGATTCACTTGAAGAACCTTCGCGTTTGCTATGTGACAAGTTAATATTAGTACCAACTTTCAACCACTTGTTGACCTGATAATTCAAATTAGCACGGGTAGTGAAACGCTCAAATTCAGAAATAGTGAAAACGCCCTTGTCGTTCAAGTAGCCGGCAGAAAGATAATAGTCAGCTTTCTTTGACTTACCACTGAAATCAACATTATATTCCTGGCGAAGACGAGATTTCATCAAAGCTCCTCTCCAATCTCCGTAGTAAAGCAGTTCGGCATCAGGATTCATTTTACCATCAAGACCAACTGGCTGGTCAATGCTGAAAGGATTCATACCGAACTGACCTGTCAGGTAAGTTGAGGCATAGCTGGCAGCATCACCCTGTGCATAACCGTTGTCCATATAACCGTTATAAAGAGCTTGCCAAGTCAACTCTGAATATTCTTGAGGAGTCAATGCACGAGGCAAATCTACAGCTAGGCTTGACCAACCCCAAGATGAGCGGAAATTAATCTGACCTTTCTCGCTGTTACCTTTCTTTGTTGTAATCATCACAACACCATTTGCCGCACGTGAACCATACAATGCAGTTGCTGAAGCATCTTTCAAAACGGTCATAGATTCGATATCTGCCGGGTTGATAGCATTCAGATAACCATCATAAGCAGTTCCATCAACTACATATAGAGGAGAACTTGAAGCATTCATTGAACCAATACCTCGAATCATAATTGTAGCATCTTCGCCCGGCTCACCAGTGCTGTTCAAAACCTGAACGCCACTACTCTGTCCCTGCAAAGCCTGTGTGACGTTTGATGCTTTGATTTTTTCCAATGATTCGCTCTTTACCACTGTAGCAGAACCTGTAAAAGAAGATTTCTTTCCTGTACCATAGGCAACAACCATAACTTCGTCCAAAGCAACCAAATCCGGTTCCATAACAATTCTCATAGTCTTACCGTCAATCTTCGTTTCGATGGCTTTATAACCAAGATAAGAAACCAACAAAGATTTTGTTTTTGGGGAAACTTGGATAGTGAAATTACCATTTAAATCGGTAACCACTCCTGTATTACTCTGTTTATCCATAATAGATACACCCACCATTGGTAAACCATCCTCAGAAGAAACGACAACTCCTGAAATCATCCTCTCCTGCGCTTGCAACGTTTGTGAGAATATTGCTGCAAGACCTAGCATTGGTAACAATTTCCTCATAAAATAAACTCTAATAATTAATAATTAAAAAAACACATTGAAAAGCACGAGCCTAATCAAGAAAAAGGTTAACACTTCAAATAAACCAAAATAATTAATCTACATTTCTCATAGCGCTTTTCTCTAATCACAAATAAAAAGAATTATTGTCAAAAATGCAAGTTTTTATTAAAAAACACCATTAAAAATATATAGTTTATAACATATCAATAATTTAAAGCAGGTCATTATCACAATTCACATTCCAGAGTTATCATTATAATGATGAACAAAACCAAGGAATTTTATTTTATCTATATGTAAGAAGATTTAATATTTCCCTTTCTTTTTGAGCATAAAACAAAGATTTATCTAACAGACAAAATATTTCGTTTCTTATTTTTTCAATAAAAACGTGCTACATAATCCCCTTTTTCCATGAATAATTCCAATAAATCCGGCTAATAACTATATATATTTCAAGTTACGGTAATATATATTTTGCTGTACATCTATATTTATGCTGCAATACATCTATATATATCCTAAGAAATGTTTGGATATTTTTTGCCAAACACATATAATCTGTCGCCAATATGATTAATTTCTTATAATAATTCGTCAGGGAGAGAGTAAACCACGAACATTTTTCAATTATCATTTTTCTATTGAAAAAATATTTCATTCGAATAAATCTGGACAGCAACTTCCTTAATGAAAGGACACTCCTTTCAGATTGAACAAATATCACATGCAACACTTACATATTGAAAAAGCTAAACTCTCTGAGAATCCGACAAAATTCATCAACCTTATCTAATGCCTTAAAAACACGAGCCACAAGAAGTTTATTTATCAAAATGTCAATTTTGACATTTTGATACTTTATGTTTTGAGTATCTACATTAATCCACTCTCGGAATATGAGATTTTGCTAAAAAGAGGCATGGGTTTATAGTTCATATATAAAAAAACATGCTAAATTTGCAAAAGATGTAATTCTATTTCTTAATCAAAATTTGATATTAAATATGAAAAGGGACAACATTATTTTTGACATCATTGAAAAAGAACATCAGCGCCAATTGAAAGGCATCGAGCTGATTGCTTCTGAAAACTTTGTAAGTGAACAAGTAATGCAGGCAATGGGAAGCTGCCTGACTAACAAATATGCCGAAGGTTATCCTGGGAAACGTTATTATGGTGGTTGCGAAGTAGTCGACCAGAGTGAAACAATTGCAATCGAAAGATTGAAGAAAATATTCAATGCTGAATGGGCAAATGTTCAGCCTCATTCAGGTGCACAGGCTAACGCAGCTGTTCTTTTGGCTGTTCTTAATCCTGGTGATACTTTCCTTGGTTTGAATCTGGCTCACGGCGGTCACTTGTCTCATGGTTCTGCTGTGAACAGTTCAGGTATTTTGTATCGTGCTACAGAATATAATGTAAAAGAAGAAACCGGACGCGTTGACTACGACCAGATGGAAGAAGTTGCATTGCGCGAAAAACCGAAATTGATTATCGGTGGTGGTTCTGCATATTCTCGCGACTGGGATTATAAGAGAATGAGAGAAATCGCTGACAAAGTTGGAGCTTTGCTTATGATTGACATGGCTCATCCTGCAGGTCTTATTGCTGCCGGATTGCTGAACAATCCGTTGGAATATGCTCATATTGTGACTTCAACAACTCACAAGACTTTGCGTGGTCCTCGCGGTGGTATCATCCTTCTTGGCAAAGACTTTGAAAATCCTTGGGGAAAGAAAACTCCAAAAGGCGAAATCAAGAAAATGTCACAATTGCTTGATTCTGCTGTATTCCCAGGAATTCAGGGCGGTCCGCTTGAACACGTAATTGCAGCTAAGGCTGTTGCCTTCGGTGAAGCATTGGAACCAGAATATAAGGAATATCAGATGCAGGTTAAGAAAAATGCTGCTACAATGGCTCAGGCATTTACCGACAAAGGTTACAAGATTATTTCCGGCGGTACTGACAACCACAGTATGTTGATTGACCTTCGCACTAAGTTCCCTGAACTTACTGGTAAAGTCGCTGAGAAAGCTTTGGTTGCTGCAGATATTACTGTCAACAAGAACATGGTTCCGTTCGACAGCAGATCAGCATTCCAGACATCCGGTATCCGCATCGGAACACCAGCGATTACAACACGCGGTGCAAAAGAAGAGTTGATGGGTGAAATCGTTGAAATGATTGATACAGTTCTTGCTTCACCTGAATGCGACAAGACAATTGCTTCTGTTCGCGAAAAGGTTAATTCAATGATGAAAGAATATCCTATCTTTGCATGGTAATATTTCAAGGGGACAAGTTGACGAGATGACAAGTTGACGAGGTTATAATTTATTGTCAAATTGTATTCTCGTCTACTTGTCCCCTCGTTAACTTGTCTACTAAAATAATCATAATTCATTAAACTAAACAATCATGAAAAAGCTTTTAGCAACTTTATGTGCCGGAATGGCATTGTGCTTATTAGCTTCATGTAATGAGGAACAAGGTGTAGTGAAAGTTTACAACCAGGGAATCAACATCATCCCTGCACCTATGAGCCTTACACAACATGACGGCCAATTCAAGCTAAACAAAAAAACAACTTTTGGTGCAACAACTACAGAAGCAAAAACTATTGCAGAGTTCTTTGCATCTAAAATGAAGGCTGCAACTGGATATAACATTCAGGTAGCAGACAAGGGTGACATCACACTAGCAATTGACGAGTCTCTTGACGTAAATGATGAAGGATACACTCTTGATGTTACTCCTTCAAATGTTACTGTAAAAGCTAAAACTCCTCAGGGTCTTTTCTATGGTATGCAGTCATTCATGCAGCTTTTGCCTGCTGAAATTGAAAGCGCTCAGAAAGTTGAGGGTATTGCATGGACTGCTCCATCTGCAAGCATCAAAGATGAGCCTCGTTTCGGCTATCGTGGTATGATGATTGACCCATGCCGTCACTTTATGCCTGTTGAAGACATCAAGAAACAGATTGATGTTTTGGCATTGTTCAAAATCAACCGTCTGCACTGGCACTTGACTGAAGACCAGGGATGGCGTATTGAAATCAAAAAATATCCGAAACTGACTGAAGTAGGCTCTACTCGTATTGATGGCGAAGGAACTGAACATAAAGGTTTCTACACTCAGGAAGAAATCAAGGAAGTAGTAAAATATGCTGCAGACAGATTTATAACAATTGTTCCTGAATTGGAAATTCCGGGACACGAACTTGCTGCTATTGCTGCTTATCCTGAACTTTCATGTAAAGGCGAACCAACTACTCCACGTATAATTTGGGGTGTTGAGGATATCGTTATGTGTCCGGGTAAGGAAGATATGTTTGAATTCCTTGAAGACGTTATCGATGAAATGGTTCCTTTGTTCCCTAGCGAATATTTCCATATCGGTGGTGACGAATGTCCTAAGACTAGCTGGAAGAGCTGTCCTCTTTGCCAGAAACGAATCAGAGAAGAAGGTTTGAAAGCTGACGGAAAACATACTGCTGAAGAAAGATTGCAGAGCTATGTTATCCAGCGCATGGAAAAATATCTTGCAACTAAAGGTAAGAAAATCATCGGTTGGGACGAAATCCTTGAAGGTGGTCTTGCTCCTACAGCAACAGTTATGTCATGGCGTGGTGAAGAAGGCGGTATTGCTGCTGCTTTGATGAATCACACAGTTATCATGACTCCTGGTGGAAACGGAATGTATCTTGACCATTATCAGGGCGATCCTAAAATCGAACCGGTTGCAATCGGTGGTATGACTGTGTTAGAAAAGACTTATTCATACAACCCAGTGCCTGACACATTGGCTCAGATGGGCAAATCAGAATTTGTTCTTGGTGTTCAGGGTAATGTTTGGTCTGAATATCTTTATAATGAAGATATCCGCGAATATCGTACTTATCCTCGAATCATTGCAGTTGCTGAAATCGGATGGACTCCTGAAGACAGAAAAGATTACAAGGACTTTGAACGTCGTATAGATAATGCTTATGTACGTCTTGACGAACATGATGTAAATTATCATATTCCACAGCCTGAGCAGCCTAACGGTTCTTGCAATTTCGTTGCATTTACTGACAAAGCTTCTTTGGAATTCAAGACTAGCCGCCCGGTTAAAATGGTTTATACAACTGACGGAAGCGAACCAACAGAATCTTCTACTGCGTATTCTGCACCTATCGAAATTACAGAAACAACTACTTTGAAAATTGCTTCTGTTCTTCCTTCAGGCAAGATGAGTCCGGTTCGTACTATCCAAGTTGAAAAACAGGCTTTGGCTCCGGCTAAGGAAGTTGCAAAGAAAGCTCCTGGTTTGAATATGGAAGTATTCGACGGAATGTATCTCAATGTAAAAGAACTTGAAGCTGCCAACAAGACTGGCAAGAAATCTGTAATCAAGGAAACTAAAGAATTGAGAAGCCAAGTTAAGACTAGCGAATCAATGCGTGGCGTAAAACAGTATGCTGCTGTTGCTAACGGTTATATTGATATTCCTGAAGATGGTGTATATTATATTTCTTCAGATTTGGAAGAAGTTTGGATTGACGGCAAATTGCTTGTAAACAATGCAGGTGAAGTTAAGCGTTTCTCAAGAAAAGACAACTCTGTTGCTTTGGCAAAAGGTTTGCACGAAATCAAAGCTGTATTCCTTGGTCATGTAATCGGTGGTTGGCCTTCAAACTGGGGCGATGGTTCAATCAAACTTCGCAAAGCTAGCGAAGATAAATTCTCTGCTGTAACTGGTGATATGTTGTGGCATTAATAAAGCAGAACCGGAATTCGGGAGCTTCTTCCCTGTTCCGGTTTTGACAATAAAATACAAAAGGCTGTCTGGATTGATAATCAACAGACAGCCTTTTTATTTTATTATCGTTTTCTCAAAAGTTCTGCAAATTGCAAAACTTAATTTCAATTCATTTTCTCAAATTTATATCCAAGGCGCTTAAGTTCGATAGCAGCACCAATGCGGAACATAACTTTACAAGCTTTTGCAAACACATAAAATGCAGTTTCACTCTGAGGCTCGATTTGTTCACGGCGAATAAGAGAAACTGTTGTCTGGGCGCAACGGCGCAACATATTCTCCAAGTTCTGTGCTTCGTTGCTTTCAAGTCGCAAGCCAAGCAAATCACGAACGATGTGTTCGTCCATATCGTCGAATCCGCGTTCTCCATAATAAGAACTATATTCAGCCTTTGAACACAATTCCCAGTTTTTATCCCAGCCGTAAGCAATTGCCAAACCAAGATATGCTGCCCATGCTACAGAAACTGAAGGATAATCCTTTATCTGCGGAACTGCGTCAACCATATATTCTGGAGCTAGTTTATGCCACATTTCATCAATATCGTCTGACGAAAGCAAAACTCCTTCCAACATATTATAGGAAGTGCAAAGACGAAGCAACTCGTGCTGCAACGTCGTTTCAAAATTATCCAAATAAACTTTATTCATATTATATTCTATATTATATACTAATTAAAAGGAATAAATAAAGAAGATATTATTTCATAAGCTTCCTTAAATATAACCACGACAGAACTGCTGCCACAAACATAACGGACCAAGCCATAAAATAGCCATATTTCCATTTCAATTCCGGCATTATCTCGAAATTCATTCCCCAAACTCCAACAAGGAATGTTAACGGAATGAATATTGTTGAAACCACTGTCAAACGCTTCATTATGGTATTCATCTTCAAATCATTGTTTGCTATATATAAATCCATAAGAGACGAAACCATTTCACGGCAGCTTTCAACTGTTTGGATTACAAACAGCAGCTGGTCATATAAATCATTATAAATAGGCTTAAGTTCCGTGCTGCTGAAAATACTGTCAGCTCTGTTCATTTTCTGGAACTGTTCTTTCAGAGGCAGACTGTTTTTCCTTAATGTAATATAATCTCGGCGTCGTTGCTGAATCATCAGTCCGACCTTTGGCGAATTATGTTCTAATTCCAGCAAATGAGCTTCAATGTCCTCAAGCAAATCTTCCGTATGAGTTGAAGCTTCAACAAGATATGAAGTCACAATATTCAATATATGAGCCAATAGTTGTCCGCTTCCGCCAACTCTAATATTAAGCAAATTATCTTTGATAGCTTTCTCCACATTATCAAAAATAGGACGATTGCTTTCACAGAAAGTAATCAGATTGTTCCCGGAAACCAATATGCCGATATGTTCTACCTTCAATTCATCATTTTCGTCATAATAACAAATATTCAGTATTATAATATAACGATTCTCGTAGAACTCTATTTTTACTACATGCTGTGGAGTAAGAATATCTTTTGCATCCAAATTATGAAAGCCAAATTCTTTGACAAGCAAACTAACCGTTTCTGCATCTTTCAGCCCATTCACCTGAAGCCAGTTAGTTACTTCCGCCCTGTTTTTCAGCTGACAGAACGACTTCAAGTCTTTTATATCCTGACTAATCAGCGTATTTGAATTATATTGGATAAGTCTGATAAATGTAGGATTTTCGTATTCCCCAATATAATCATAATGCGCAGAAAACCTGGCAGCCGAACGTTTATGCTTTCTTATGTGATTTAATTTGCGTCTCATAAAGGATAGATGTATTATATTCCCAAGACTTTATCTTGGAGCCTTTCTGTAAAGATAAATCGCGATAAAAACATAAATAATATTAGGAATCCAGACTGCAACCATCGGACTAACACTTCCGTTGATTGCAAATGTTGCCGTGATTGTCATAAAAAGAATATAAGAGAAACTCAAGGCTAGACCGATACTGATATTCATTCCCATTCCTCCTTTTATCTTTCGTGATGACAATGAAGCTCCAATTGATGTAAGGATGAATGCAGCCATGATTGTTGCAAATCTTTTATGATATTCTATCTCAAATGTCTGGATATTTCCTATTCCTCGCTTTGCCTGACGGCTGATATACTCGTGCAACTGCGGTGAAGTCATCTTCTCACAGTCATTAACTGAAATCAGGAAGTCAGAAGGAACAATTGTCAGAACTGTATCTTTACGGCTTCCTTCTGTAATTTGCTCGCGCATTCCCTTGAAATCACGTATCATATAATCAATCAGCGTCCACTGATAAAGAGAATCATACTTGATTGATTTAGCTGTAAGTCTTGATACAAGTTTCTTGTCTTCGAAATGCTCCAATGAGAATCTGTATCCCATATTTGAGCGGTTGTCATATCTGTCGAAATATGCAATAACTCCTGGCGAAACCTCAAGCTGCACGTTTCTGGCATAATCAACAGCCTTGTTCTTGATATACTTGTTCTGGAAATCAATTCTGGTTTTATTTGCAGGCGGAATTATGAATGCATTAAGAATAAAGGTAACTGCAGCAATAATTGCAGCTGAAATTGCATACGGGACCATAAGCCTCCTGAAGCTCATTCCGCTGGAAAGCATTGCTATGACTTCCGAATTGTCTGCCAACTTTGATGTAAAGAAAATTACAGCAATGAAGGTAAACAACGGACTAAGCATACTTGCAAAGTATGGAATGAAGTTCAGATAATAGTCAAAGATAATAGCGTCAAGCGGAACTTCCGGCTTGAGGAATTTGTCTATTTTTTCATTGATGTCGAATATGACAGATATGGATATTATCAATATAATCGAAAAAATGTAAGTACCAAGAAATTGCTTAATAATATATCTGTCGATACGTTTGAGTTTAAAGTCCACTTTAATTCAAATTTCTTATATATGAAAACTAACAAAACAGACAATCGCTTATCAGAGGCGATTGTCCATTTGTCTAACCATTTGACTCTTCCATGTTGTAAAATCTCCGGCAATGATGTGTTTGCGTGCCTCTTTCACCAACCATAGATAAAATGCGAGATTGTGTATGGATGCAATCTGCAGACCAAGGATTTCGTTTACCTTTATAAGATGATGCAAATATGCCTTGCTATACAATCTGTCCACATATGAAGCTCCTTCAGGGTCAATCGGAGAAAAGTCATTTTCCCACTTCTTGTTGCGCATATTCATTGTTCCATATGCTGTAAACAGCTGACCGTTTCTTCCGTTTCGTGTCGGCATTATGCAGTCGAACATATCAACTCCCCTTTCAATTGCTTCCAGAATGTTGATAGGAGTTCCAACGCCCATCAAATATCTTGGTTTGTCTTCAGGCAGTATTTCATTTACAACCTCAATCATTTCATACATCTTTTCAGTAGGCTCGCCAACGGCAAGTCCGCCGATAGCATTTCCGTCCATACCTTTTGATGCAACATTCTCTGCAGCTCTTTTTCTGAGCTCAGGATAAACGCAACCCTGAACTATTGGGAACAAAGCCTGCTCATAACCATATTTCGGTTCTGTTTCCTTGAATCTGGTTATACAACGGTCAAGCCATCTTTCTGTCAACGCTAGTGATTTCTTTGCATAGTCATATTCTGCATCGCCGGGACAACATTCATCAAATGCCATTATGATGTCGGCTCCGATTGTTCTCTCAATATCCATCACTTTTTCAGGAGTGAACAAATGCTTGGAACCGTCGATATGCGATCTGAATTCCGCACCTTCTTCCTTCAGCTTTCTGTTCTCAGACAAAGAGAATACCTGGAAACCGCCACTGTCGGTTAGAATCGGTCTGTCCCAAGTGTTGAACTTATGCAATCCGCCTGCCTTTTCCAAAATATCAAGGCCCGGACGCAAATAAAGATGATAAGTATTGCCCAATATAATCTGAGCTTTTATATCATCTTTTAGTTCCGGCATATGAACTGCTTTCACTGCTCCTTGTGTGCCAACAGGCATAAAAATAGGAGTTTCTATTACGCCATGGTCGGTAGTTATCTTACCAGCGCGAGCTTTCGATTTTGTATCTGTATGTAGTAATTCAAATTTCATAGTGCAAAAATAATAAGAACATATTAAAATCCGGCAATATTTACAAAATTGCTATATCATAAAACTTCCAAAATGCCGCAAAGAATAAAAATCAATAATAAAACTGGAACAGACATTTTTTTCTATTAAATTTGTCTTCTGTTTCTATGAGATGACAACATTCCACATAGTTAAACTGTATGGCTTCTCTTATGTTTAAATCTCATGAAGCAAGTCGAACTGACACAATCAATATCAACTAAATGGACGCTACTAATCATTTAAATTACAGATATCCCACCGCTTTGACTATCGCAGGTTCCGACAGCTGCGGTGGCGCAGGAATCCAGGCTGACTTGAAAACATTCTCAGCTTTGGGTGTATATGGCGCATCGGTAATAACTTCTGTTACTGCACAAAACACAACCGGAGTACGTGCCATTCAAGCTATCACTCCGGAAATAGTAAAAGCACAGATTGATGCTGTTTTCGAGGATTTGAAGATTGATGCCGTAAAAACAGGAATGCTGCATAATTCAGATACAGTCCGTATCGTAGCTGAATCAGTAAAATTATATAATCCCAAGTGGCTGGTTGTAGATCCGGTTATGATTTCAACAAGCGGAAGCAAGCTTCTCGAGGACGAAGCCATCGAATTGATTGTTGAAGAATTATTTCCTATCGCTTCATTGATTACTCCGAATACAGACGAAGCTAAGTTCCTGAGCGGAGTTTCCATCAATTCAGTTTCAGACATGTATAAAGCTGCTGAAAAGCTTTTGGAGAAAGGCTGTAAGGCTGTCCTTATGAAAGGCGGCCATCTGATTGGTGATGAAATGACAGATATTCTGATTAGTAATGACGGCTCCGAACCTTTAAAGCTTATTTCTGAAAATATCAATACTGTAAATACTCACGGAACGGGATGCACACTTTCATCTGCTATTGCAGCATTTTTGGCAAAAGGATGTGATTTGCAGCAGGCTGTCCGTGAAGGGAAAAATTATATATCAGAAGCGCTGAAAGGTGGTTCGGACGTATATATTGGTGCCGGTCATGGAGGAGTAAATCATTTCACCTCTCCTATTCCACTGATTAAAATTAGCAGAGATTGAGAGATGAAGAAGCTAATAGCCATAACAGTTCCGCAAATCCTGGACGATGAGCATTTGCTTATTTCATCTGTTCTGGAAAAAGGTATTCACAGATTGCACTTACGCAAACCGGAAGCTTCAGCATCTGAAATGAGAAATATTCTGGAGAAAATACCGGTCTGTTATCACAACAGAATTTCTCTGCATGACAATTTCTCCCTTGTTGAGGAATTTCCCAATATTGGAGGATTGCATCTGAACAGACGTAACTCTGATATTCCGAAAGGATTCAACGGGCAGATAAGCCGTTCCTGCCATTCGTTGGAAGAAATCCGTAATTGCAGCAATATGGATTATTTGTTTCTTAGTCCTATTTTCAATAGTATCTCAAAAGAAGGATACGAAAGCGGATTTACCATTGAAGAATTGGAAAGCGCATCGGACAAAGGAATAATTAACGATAAAGTTTTTGCTTTGGGTGGAATTGACGAAAAGACTATTCCTGAACTCCATTCCATATCATTTGGTGGCGTAGCCGTGTTGGGTGCATTGTGGGGAAATAATCCTTCCATCCATAACATAAATGAATTAATAAAAAGACTAAACGATTTGATGATATGTCTACAACAATATTAAGTGCATACGAAGGCAACAACCGTCTGATGCTTATCACACATAAGAATCAGCGTTTCTCTGAATATGAAGAAATAGCAAAAGCTATCGAAGGCGGATGCAAATGGGTGCAGCTTCGTATGAAAGGAACTCTGAACATTGAAACTGCAAAACAAGTCGCTGAGCTTTGCAGGAAAAACAATGTCAGATTATGTATTGACGACAATGTTGATATTGCCCTGCAATGCGGAGCAAACACTGTTCACCTCGGAAAGAATGATATGCCTGTGGCTGAAGCATGGGAAATTGTAAAAGCAAACTATAAAGGCAATGATTTCCAAATCGGAGCAACTGCCAACACTTTTGAAGATATCAAACATGCAGTTTCGCAAGGCGCATCTTATATCGGGCTCGGTCCGTTCCGCTTCACTCAGACAAAGGAAAAGCTAAGTCCTGTTCTTGGTCTGGATGGCTACAGAAAGATAATGCAGCAATGCAAGGATGAGAATATAAATATTCCTGTTTATGCTATCGGTGGAATAGAATTTGAAGACATCGACGAACTGATGAAGACAGGAATCACCGGTATTGCTATCTCCGGAGCGATAAATAATGCGGATAATCCGACTGAAGCAACGAGAAGAATTGTTGAAAAGTTGACGAGTGAACAAGGGAAATAAAGCCTTGTCAATTAAAAAACTGATAAACTAAAGAACTTACAAACTCAAAAACTCGAACAATGTTTTCCGACAAAAAGAACATATTACAACTTGTGGCATTGCTGAAAGCCCATGAGATAAGAAATATAGTGTTATGTCCCGGCAGCAGAAACACTCCGCTGATACAGACAATAGCAAATCATCCTTATTTCACTTGTCATTCGGCAACAGACGAGAGAAGTGCCGGATTCTACGCTCTCGGTCTGTCTCTAAACGGAGGAAAGCCTGCGGCTGTATGCTGCACATCAGGTACGGCATTGCTGAATCTTCATCCTGCAGTTGCTGAAGCATTCTATCAGCAGGTGCCGCTCGTAGTTATTTCGGCAGACAGACCGGAAGCCTGGATTGGGCAAATGGACGGACAGACACTGCCGCAACCCGGTGTTTTCGGCAATCTGGTTAAAATGTCTGTCAATCTTCCGGAAATAAATACCGACGAAGAAGAATGGTATTGCAACAGATTGGTCAATGAGGCATTGCTTGAGCTGAACCACCACGGAAAAGGTCCCGTACATATTAATATACCTATCTCGGAGCCTTTGTTCAGTTTCAACACCGAAGAACTTCCGGAAGTAAGAGTCATCGAAAGATATCAGGGTTTGAATATATACGACAAGAAGTATGACGACCTTATCGCAAGGCTCAACAAATACAACCGAAGAATGATGATAGCCGGACAGGCTAACATGATTTATATGTTCGAACGTAAAGTATCAAAACTTCTTTACAAGCATTTTGCATGGCTCACTGAGCATACAGGAAACCGCACAATTCCTGGAATGCCGATTAAGAATTTTGATGCCATTCTCTATTCTATCCCCGAAGGAAGCGAAGAGCAGGAAAAGCTTTATCCTGAAATTGTCATAACTTATGGCGGACATATCGTTTCTAAAAGGCTAAAGCAATTCCTGAGAAAGCATCCGCCAAAAGAGCATTGGCATGTGTCATTGGACGGAAAAGTTACGGACACTTTTTGCTCCGTGACAACAATCATCGAAATCGACCCGTTCGAATTCCTTGACAAACTTGCGTATATGATGGAAAACAGGAACACAGATTATCCTAAAAGATGGGAAAAACTGTCGAAAGAGATTCCTGAGCCACAATTTCCTTTCTCGGAAATGGGTGCAATTGGTGCTTTGCTCAAGAATATTCCGGCAGACTCAGCCTTGCATCTTGCCAACAGCTCAACTGTGAGATATGCTCAGCTTTTCAATATTCCGGAAACTGTGGAAGTTTGCTGCAACCGCGGAACAAGCGGCATTGAAGGTTCGCTGTCAACATCGCTTGGTTATGCATATATGTCGGAGAAAATTAATTTCACTGTTATCGGTGACTTGAGTTTCTTCTACGATATGAATGCTTTGTGGAGCGGAACATACAACAATAATGTACGCATCATGTTGCTAAACAATGGCGGAGGCGAAATATTCCAGGCTTTACCGGGACTGAAAATGAACGACAAAACTCACCGTTACGTGACTGCACGCCACAACACAAATGCCGAAGCTTGGGCAAAGGCTTGCGGATTCACTTATTTGTCAGCAAGAAATGACGAAGAACTTGAAAACGCAATAAAAGTATTTGCCGACAGCAAAGAATCTGCATCTCCTATGTTCCTGGAGGTTTTTACGGATAAAGCTAAAGATGTAGAATTATTGAAAGAATATTATCACTCTCTAAAAAAGCAAATTAAATAAAATGAAGAAAACCGTTTTATCCATATTCTGTTTGGTTGGAATGCTATCATGCACAAATAATAGCAAACATAATATTGATGATGCAAACAATCAGAATGAAAACGATACAATTTGTTTTGTTACAGCAACCAAAAGCGAGGCGCAAATTCTATTAGGTAAAGAAGATGCATACACCAGAAACCTGAGCAAGTTTGATTTGACTTCATGCCCAGGCAACGAAAGCAAGACTAAAGAAGAATTCATTCGTCTTACAGTGAATGAAGCTCAGGAATGGAACGAAAATGAAAAAGAGCTGATAAGAAAATGTATGCTTGCTGTTAATGATTCAATCAGGAAATATGATTATAATCTGCCTTTACCTAAAGAAATAAAGATTGTAAAATCTCCTCTGACAACAGCCGGAGGCGCAAGCGGCTATACTAGAAGTGAATGGATTGCTCTCAATATGGATAAACTGGTAAATGCTGATTTCAAAACCATACAAGAAATTCTTGTTCATGAAACTTTCCACGTTTTGACAAGAAACAACAAGGATTTCAGAAAAAAGATGTATGAGACAATTGGTTTCAGCATTAATGAAGAAGAGCTTAATTATCCGGAAGATATGGACAGCCTGCGAATCTCTAATCCGGACGTAGAACGCTTTGACAGTTATGCTACATTTCTTGTTGACGGAAAAGAACAGAAATGTGCAATGACTATTTATTCGGATAAACCATATAACGGAGGCTCATTCTTCCAATATATGAAAGCCGGATTTATTGCATTAGATGATAATCTTGAGCCATTGAAGAAAGACGGAAAAACAATTGTATATACAATTGACGATTTGGATAATTTCTGGGAAAAGGTTGGGAAAAACACATTTTACACTATCGACCCAGAAGAAATTATGGCAGAGAATTTCCGATATGCATTCTTGAGAAACCCAAATATGCAATCTCCGGAAATCATTGAAAAGGTCAAGAATATTATTTGTGATTCCGATAATAATTAAAACGAATTAAATATCTGATTAATATGGAAAATAAACGTGAATGGAAAACGATAAAGGAATACAAGGAAATCCTTTTTGAATTATACAATGGTATTGCTAAGATAACTATCAACCGCGAACGCTATCGCAATGCTTTCACCCCAACAACTACTACAGAAATGAGCGATGCTCTTTATATCTGCCGCGAACGCCAGGATATAAACGTAGTTGTCCTTACCGGAGCAGGCGACAAAGCTTTCTGCGCCGGTGGTGACATGAATGTGAAAGGACGCGGTGGTTATGTCGGTACTGACGGTGTGCCAAGACTAAATGTACTTGACGTTCAGAAACAAATCCGTTCTCTTCCGAAACCTGTAATCGCAATGGTTAACGGTTATGCAATTGGTGGCGGACACGTGCTGCACGTTGTATGCGACCTTACAATTGCGTCTGAAAATGCCAAGTTCGGACAAACTGGTCCACGCGTTGGAAGTTTCGACGCTGGTTTCGGTTCTTCATATCTTGCGCGCTGCGTAGGACAGAAGAGAGCAAGAGAAATCTGGTTCATGTGCCGCCAATATACAGCTCAGGAAGCCTATGAAATGGGAATGGTAAACAAGGTTGTTCCTTTGGAAAGACTTGAAGATGAAGTTGTGGAATGGGCAGAAACAATGATGATGCACAGTCCGCTTGCCCTCAGAATGATTAAGGCAGGACTTAATGCTGAGCTCGACGGCCAGGCAGGAATCCAGGAATTGGCAGGCGATGCAACTATGCTTTATTATCTTACAGACGAAGCTCAGGAAGGCGGAAAAGCATTCCTCGAAAAACGTCGCCCAAGATTTGAAGATTATCCTAAATTCCCATAATTTGTAAATACGGAATGTATCTTTGAAAACATAACCATCTTTTCGGAAAAAGCTCGTTATGTTTTCCGCAAAACGTCGCAGTGTTTTTTCGGGAACACTGCGGTGTTTCATTTCTCTCAACTTAGACGAGTTTAATAACTTAAGGAGTTAAAGAAGTTATAGAAGTTACAGGAGTTAAAAGCCGATACTATCAGTATCTTAAAGCTATCAGCTTTTAACTTCCAGGCGAAGCAAAGCGAAGCCATAACTTCATATCACTCCTTATAACTACTTCAATATTCAGATACATCTATAAGTATCTCAAAATATATACGGCCCGACGGAGAAATGGGGCCGTATATATTTGAATTTAGGGCCGAACCTACAAATTTTTCATTCGAATGAAATTCAGGCTAATTCCGGTTATATTTTCAGAGCTAAACATTAATATTAAAACTGAAATCAATGATTAAGTTATCTGTTATTCCTAAAACACTGCATTTCAAGCAGCCGGCTCAAACATCGCGTGGTGTCTATATTGAAAGACAAATCTGGCTTATTAAAGCTGAAGACACAGAAAGCGGGAAATATGGTTATGGAGAATGTGCTCCACTGCCGGATTTGAGTTGCGACGCAAGTGAAGACTATGAAAAATTGCTGAACGAATTCTGCAATGAAACAGAGAATGACGGAGCAATCAATTATGACAAACTCCGCCACTATCCGTCTATGCTTTTCGGTTTGGAAACAGCATTAAAAGATTTGAATGCCGAATCCGGACGTTTGTGGGACACTGCATTTTCAAGAGGTGAAGCCGGAATTCCTATCAATGGTCTGATTTGGATGGGAAATTTTGATGAAATGCTTGCACGCATAAAGGAGAAAATGAATCTTGGATTCAGATGTATTAAACTTAAAATCGGTGCAATTGATTTTGAAAAAGAAATCGAATTGCTGAGTTTCATCAGAAAACATTTCTCAGCGGACGATGTAGAATTGAGAGTAGATGCAAACGGAGCCTTCTCTCCTTCCGATGCTATGGAAAAACTTGAAAGACTTTCGAAATTGAATTTACATTCAATCGAGCAGCCAATCCGTGCCGGACAATGGGAAGAAATGGCACGGCTGACGGCTTCAACTCCATTGCCTATTGCATTGGACGAAGAGCTTATCGGCATAAATGATATTGAAAAGAAAAAGGAATTGCTGGATATTATCAAACCTCAATATATAATTCTCAAACCTTCGCTACACGGCGGAATAAGTGGCAGTGAAGAATGGATTGACGAAGCAAACAAAAGAAATATTCCTTGGTGGATTACGTCGGCTTTGGAATCAAATATCGGATTGAATGCTATTGCACAATGGTGCTCTTCATTCAACAATCCTCTTCCTCAGGGGTTGGGAACCGGAGCTTTATTCACCGACAATATTCCGATGCCTCTTGAAATAAGAAAGGATTGTCTGTGGCGAAATGTCTAATCAAATTAAAAGCAAAGTCAAGGTAAATGAACAGAGAGCAGCAACACATATTATATAAAGGAAGGAAATGGGGAAAGAATAATCTGAATGAAATGAAAAACCTCATTACAACAGAAGAAGATTTCTTTACAGATTTGGTTTCTTTTCTTGAAGAATGGTTTGACGATTCTCCTTTAATAAAAGTACACACATCTGGTTCGACTGGAAATCCAAAAGAAATGATGGTGAAAAAGGATTATATGGAAAACAGTGCTCGTCTGACATGCGCCACTCTCGGTTTAAAAGCAGAAGACAAAGCGTTGTTATGTATGCCTCTGAAATATATAGCCGGCAAAATGCTGGTTGTCCGTGCCTTGGTTTGCGGATTGGAACTCATAATCAAAAAGCCTTGCGGTCATCCTCTTTCCGATATAAACGAACATATAAAATTTGCAGCAATGATTCCGCTGCAAGTTTACAACAGTCTGCTTGTTGATGAAGAAAAAGAAAAATTCAAAAACATCGACACAGTGATAATCGGCGGAGGTTCGATTGACGCAGCTATGGAAAAGGAATTGAAAGATTTCACTAACAGAATTTATTCCACTTATGGAATGACTGAAACTCTGTCGCACATAGCTTTGCGCAAGATTAACGGAGAAGATGCTTCATTATATTATAAGCCATTCGACACAGTGAAGATTTCTGTAGATGAAAATAATGCTCTTATAATTGAAGCACCAGCTGTATCTGATGTAATATTACATACAAACGACATCGTTGACTTGAAAGAAGACGGAAGTTTCCGCATTATAGGAAGGAAAGATAATATTATAAATACTGGAGGAATAAAAATTCAAATTGAGCAAGTGGAAGAAAAATTGAAAAGAATAATTGATTTTCCTTTCGCCATTACTTCTGTGCCGGACAATAAATTCGGTGAAATAATAATTATGCTGATTGAAAGCAATACAATTCCACAAAATATTTCCGAAAAAATTGAAGGCGTTCTCACCAAATACGAACGCCCGAAAAAAATATTTGCCGTGAAAAGAATTCCTACAACGGAAACGGGGAAAATAAGCAGAGCAAAATGTAAGGAAATGGCTTTGACAGTTTATATGGGAACAGAAACAAACTGACAATAATATAAGTTCTTGTTCCCTTGTCAACTCGTCAACTTATCGACTCATTCCTTTATTTTCTGCATCACATAAACATTAGAATAACTACCCGGAAGCAAAACCCAGTCAATAAGTTCAGCCCTTTCGTCAAAGCCGGCTTTGCGGAACAAATTCAGACTTCTTATGTTTGCTTTCGGGATATGGGCAAACAGCTGATGCAAATGAAGGTATCCGAAAGAATATTCGACAAGCAGATTGAGAGCTTCCATTCCGAAACCTTCTCTTTGAAACTCCGGGTCAACAATTATCCCAACTCCGGCACGGCGATGGTGAGGATCGAAATCATATAAATCAATCGTGCCGACAGCTTCTCTGGTTGCCTTGTCCTCAATTATCAGTCTTAGCTGATGCAACTCATATATGTCGCTTCCGGAATTTCGGATATATTCTTTCAGAATGAATCTAGAATATGGCGACAATGTGTTTCCTGCCTGCCATAATGAAGAATCATTCTCCCACTTGTAAAGGACTTGCAAATCCTCAGGTTCAAGTGCTCTCAGTCGTATTCTGCTATTCTCAAGCCACATATTATTTATTCACCAGGTGAAACATATAATTTTGTTTCTGCATTATATATATGATAAGTCATATTCTTTGCCGGCATCTGGTCCATATACAAAAGCATTTGCTCATATCTTACATCGGGCCAAACGAAAGTTATGTCTGTAAAGCGGTGCATATTTATGCTGCGGCCAATTGCATTCATTGTTCTGTTTTCGTCGAGATTCCATAATTTAATCTGCGACAATGAAGGCATTGATTTCAATGCAGCCTTTTTTGTTTCCTCAAAATATTCTTCTCCGGAAATAATCATCATTCTCTTATGCTTTACTTTTTTCCTGCGATAAAGTCCGAGAACTCTTGCAACAGCCGCAAGTCCGCCGTAAAAATAAATACCGGCACGGATAAACGAACCGAAAAGTTTCTGCTCCGGATAATATTTCTTATAGAACAAAAGCATCGCTCCATAAAATCTCTTCACGAACGACATGTCTCCGTGTTTTGTTGACTCGCCCTTGTAGTGAAGAAGCCTTTCCGGAATATAATAATTCTTATATCCTGCTTTTACTATCTGATATGAAAGGTCTATATCCTCGCCATACATGAAATAACGTTCGTCCAATCCTCCGGCTTTTTCCAAAGCCTCGCGTCTCATGAACATAAATGCTCCGGCAAGAACTTCCACCTCATGAGCTTCATCTGCAGAAAGATATGGCAAAGAATAACTTGCATATTTAGGCGACATAGGAAACAGCTTTGACAGACCTGATAATTTGCAGAACGAAACCCAAGGCGAAGGGAAAGAGCGTTTGCTCTCCGCAAGGAATCGTCCGTTTCCGTCAATCATCTTAAAGCCGACAGCTCCAATTTCAGGATTGTCATCCATATGAAATATCAGCGAGCGCAATGATTCCTCTCCGACAACTGTATCCGGATTAAGCATAAGAACATATTTTCCTTTGCATTGCTTGAATGCCTGGTTGTTGGCACGTGCGAAACCAACATTCTCTTTGTTCTCAATAAATATTACATCAGGATATTTCGCCTTAAGATATTCAACCGAACCGTCTGTTGAATTGTTGTCAACTACAAATATTTCCACTCCATACATTCCGACTGTTGCGGCTTTGAGTGAATGAAGACACTGCTCCAAAAAATATTTCACATTATAGTTGACAATAACGACAGACAAATCTATTTCCTGTTCGTTGCTTTCTTCTTCCGAGTCGCTCTTAATTAAGAAATCGTACATGATAAATCAATTTATTCGTTTTCCTGAAATTAGAAGTTTTTCATTCCGTCGCCGAAATTCACTCTGTTCACGATGGAACGTCCGAGAGTTATTTCGTCGGCATACTCAATCTCATCGCCGATGGAAACGCCACGGGCAATAACTGTTACCCGAACATCATATGCTGACAATTTTCTGTATATAAAGAAGTTTGTTGTGTCGCCTTCCATTGTGGTGCTCAAGGCCAGAAGAACTTCCTTGACTTCGCCGGTAGCTACACGCTCAACCAAACTGTCAATGTTCAAGTCGCTTGGTCCGATGCCATCCATAGGAGAAATAATTCCACCGAGAACATGATATACGCCTTTGAATTGCCCGGTGTTCTCAATAGCCATAACTTCCTTTACATTTTCAACTACGCAAACCATAGAATGATCACGTGAAGGATTGCTGCAAATCGAACAAATATCATCATCACATATATTATGGCACACCTTGCAATATTTCACATTGTGGCGAAGAGCCACCAATGCAGAGGCAAAATTATCTATATATTCTTCATTACGGCGAAGTATATGCAAGGCAAGGCGAAGAGCTGTCTTCCTGCCCACGCCCGGCAATGACGCCAATTCATTTACTGCGTTTTCCAACAAAACTGAAGGATATTTCATAACTGAAAAGTTTCTTTACTTTTTAGCAACAGATTCTATGTTCATCAGAACGGGAAATCATGGCTTGTAGAGTTCAGGAAATCTGAGTTACCACCTTTCGATTGTCCGCCAGCTTGAGGCAATGATGGATAATTTCCTCCTTCACCGGATGGAGCAACAGGATTTGAATTGCCATTCATTCCGGATGAGAATTCCTTCACCTGAACATCTTCCTCGATATTCATAAACTTAGCAAACTCGCCCTTGAATCTTAGTCGCACATCACCCACTGCACCATTACGGTGTTTTGCGATAATAATTTCAGCAAGACCTACAAGAGAATTTCCTCTTTCATCTTCTGTAATCTTATAATACTCCGGACGGTGGATAAAGCAAACCATATCGGCATCCTGCTCGATAGCTCCGGATTCACGCAAGTCCGCCAATTGCGGTCTCTTTCCTTCAGCACCCTGACGTGCTTCAACACCACGGTTCAACTGTGACAGTGCGATGATTGGAATATTAAGCTCCTTGGCAAGTCCTTTCAATGAACGGGAAATCATACTTACTTCCTGCTCACGGCTACCGAAATTCATACCACTGGCATTCATCAACTGCAAATAGTCGATGATGATACATTTTATATCATGTTCTCTAACCAGACGGCGTGCTTTGGTTCGGAGTTCGAATACAGACAAACTTGGAGTATCATCTATATATATAGGTGCGTCATACAAATCCTTAAGCTTAAAGTTCAACTGTTCCCATTCATATTCAGCCAATTTACCGCTCTTGATTTTCTCACCCGGTATTTCGCAGACATTGACAATAAGACGGTTCACAAGCTGAACATTACTCATTTCCAATGAGAACAGAGCAACAGGAATATTGAAGTTCACAGCCATATTCTTAGCCATAGAAAGAACGAAAGCCGTTTTACCCATAGCCGGACGTGCAGCGATAATGACCAAGTCGGAATTCTGCCAACCGGAAGTGATTTTATCCAAGCCATCGAATCCTGTCCTCAAACCGCTCAAACCTTCTTTCTGTTTCGCTGCCTGTTCAATTTTATCGAGAGCTTCCTTAATAATTGGATTGATCTGAGTCACATCCTTTTTTACATTTCTCTGTGAAATCTCAAACAATCGTCCTTCGGCTTCCTGCATCAGGTCTTCAACGTCGATAGTTTCATCAAACGCCTTTCCCTGAATTTGCGCAGTGAAGGAAATTAATTCTCTAGCCAGATATTTCTGTGCGATAATGCGAGCATGATATTCGATATGCGCACTACTAGCAACTTTACTTGTAAGCTGTGAAATATAAAAAGGACCGCCAACACGATCCAAATCTCCACGGCGTTTCAACTGCTCAGTAACAGTCAGCATATCTATAGGGCTCTGAGTCACTGCCAAATCTACGATTGCAGAATATATCAGCTCATGATTCTTCTCATAGAAACACTCTGGTTTCAATATTTCACAAACAATAGAATATGCGTCTTTCTCAAGCATAAGCGCACCCAGAACAGCTTCTTCTAATTCGCGCGCCTGAGGCTGCAATCTGCCCATATCCGGCAACATCTGAGGTTGCTTTTGTTTACTGCGACTGTTATTTTTAATCTCTCCTGCCATCTTAAATCATATATGAAGGCAAAGATACGTAATCAGTAATTAATTCACAAACCTGTGCCATGAGCTTCAGCTATCTCATTGGCTGTATTGTATGCCTGATGAATTCTGTCAGCCATTCCTATTCCGTTACATAAATTACCTTTAATAAATAACCCTTTATACTTATGACACACTCTATCTATTGCCTCAAATCTTTCGCCGCTAGATATATCATATTGAGGTATAGCTTTTTCATGGCGGAATATTCTAATAAAATCAGGAGTTTTATTAACACCCAACATCTCTGATACAGAACTTGAAATGATATCTTTCAGTTCTTTATCTGACTTTAAAATATATTCCGGGTGCCTCACTCCTCCTATAAATACAGAAATTAAAGAACCGCCCTCAGGTGTTCTTCCATTAAAACATGCGGAAGGATTAAGTATCCCCAATACAGATTTTTTCTCACAAGACGGAACCAATCCCCCAAAAACTCTGAAATCTGACAAAGATTCTTTAGAAAATCCTACAGCTGCCTGAACTACAGGAGCGTAGTATAAATTATTAAGTTTGAGCATTTCTTCTTTGTCAATAAAAGGAAGTAGTTGTGGCAACCTATAACTGCCAACAGTTGTAATAAGATAATTAGCTTTGAGTTTGTAATGTTCCATTCCGACACGAAAGGTTATATCCCAGTTTTGTTCTTTGTTTTCATAATTTATATTAGTTTCTGTAACAGAAGTGAGAATATTTTCCTTTCCAATAAATTCTGCCAAAGCATTTACAAGTGAACTTAAACCACCTTCAGCAGAAAAGACCTTCTTCGTCGCCAATTTTTCTCTCCGAGTTTTAGGAGTCCTTACCTTGGCTATAGAACCTTTTATAAAACTTCCATATTGTTGCTCCAAATTATGTAATTTAGGCAATGCGAATTTAGTTATCAGTTTATTTGGATCACCGGCATAAACACCAGAAAGAAAAGGGTCAACAGCATAATCCAAATATGATTTTCCCAAGCGACGAACAGCCAAATCTGCAACAGATTCGAACGGATCATCACCTTTTCTACGAAATGGTTCACCTAATATTCTGAATTTATCATACCAACTAAACAATGGAGTTTGCAACGCACTGATTATTCCCGAAGGCAATGCATGATACTGATTACCTTTCCATATCAAACGTTTCTTTGCATCTTCGTTTGCCGTAACCAAATTACATCGAGGGGAAAGAACATTGAACATTTCAACTACTTCAGGATATGACAAAATTCCTGTATTCGGACCACTTTCAAATATAAAACCATTTTCCTTAACAGTTTGTATTTGACCTCCTATTATAGATTTCTCTTCAAGAATCAATACATCTAATCCTTTTTGTTTAAGAAAGAAAGCTGTCGTTAATCCTGTCAAACCAGCTCCTATTATAACTATTTGTCTTTTCTTCATATTTATAATGGCTTGGAATATTTTTGAGTATTATCGTTTAGAGGATCGAAAGCAGAAGCTACATTTCTCACATAAAGTTTTCCTTCATCATTGACTTTAATTGAATCTTCTGCTATTGAAATTAATCCATCATACTCCATTTCCAATAATTTATTAGAATCTATCCAAATTAATTCTTTTATTTCGTTTGGTGTAATTCCCGTTATTAAAGAGATTTCATTCCAATCTATTTGATAGTTACACATAAGCATTTCGATTACAATACGTGTAATTTGCTGACTTCTATTTAGAATATAACCTTTGGAAACAGGCAATACCCCTGAATTAACTTTCAATATATAAACATCAATATTCTTTTCATTCTGAAAATATGAAGAAGTTAATTGAGTTATACCCGTCACACCAAACGCATAAACCTGACCGGTTGTTTGTCGAGTACAATACCCCTGAAAATTTCTATGCAATGACTTGGTCCGTAATGCTTCTGCCAATTCATCATGTGGTTTCACAAAATGATCCATTCCTATTTTCAAATATCCAGAATCAGTCAATATCTTACTCGCGGATTCGAACATTTTTTTCTTTTCTACACTTCCCGGCAAACCATATTGCTCTAATATCTTCTGCCTTTCGTTAACCCAAGGAACATGAGCATAAGAAAAAGTAACTAATCTGTCCGGATTTGCTTTAACCGCAGATTCTACGGTTTTCATAAATGTCAATTCCGTTTGGTACGGCAAACCATAAAGTAAATCTAAATTAACGGAATTGCCTTCTGTTTTTAATAATGAAACTATTTCTCCTACAGGCATCAAAGAAGGTTTTCTATTTACACATTTCAGCACTTCAGTATTGAAATCTTGTACACCTATACTAAACCTATTGAATCCAATATCAGAAAGAGAAGTCCAATCGTTTTCATTCATCCAACCAGGATGACATTCTATTGCAATCTCAGGTTTATCAATTGTATTGAAATTATGTAGAAGATGATCATTAAGTTCTTTTAGGACATTACTACCAAGAACAGTGGGTGTTCCTCCGCCATAATGAATTTGGGAGATTATTCTCTTCTTATTAATTAACGGCAAAACAATATCAATCTCCTTATGAAGTGTTTCCACATATTTGGTAATTTCAAATTCAGTTACCATAGGAAATGAATTACATCCACAATAATGACAAAGATTTCTACAATAAGGAATATGAAAATAGAAAGATAATGTCTGAGGGTGATTATCATTAGACGCTATCAATTCTTTTATATAATCTTTTTCTGTAAATTTATCATTAAAAAAATTTGCTGGTGGATAACTCGTATATCTTGGAACCTGAACATTGTACTTTTCAATCAACTTATCCATTTTCTAAATATAATATTTGTTTCTGATTATTATCTTACAAAAATTATTCTCTTAATATTTGAATATGCATATATTACATATAATAATGAAATTATTGCTATTGAAAATTCAAAAGCGAACAAACCTTTATATCCAAACATATCTGCAATTCTTCCAGAAAAAACAGCCATACACATTCCACTCAAATGTGTGATAACCGTCTGTAATGTAAAATCTGTCCCCTCTCTTCCTTGCCGAACATTATTCATTGCTGTTGTATAAACAACAATAGTAGCAAAACCATAGCTTCCCCATAACAACATCACCCCAATATATAATAACACTTTACTTGGAATGATAAAAGAAAGCATTAAGAAATAAGAAGTAGTAAAACATATCAAAACTGCAAATAATATTCTTGAAATATCTAATCCGATTTTCCTTACTATATAACCTCCTGTAAATGATGATACAAAACCTATAAAAGTACCTAAAATACCACTCATCACACCTATAGATTTCATATCATATCCTAAATCTACGAGATAAGGTTTTAACATCGCTAATATACCTATCAATCCGGCATAATACATAAACAGGAATATCAGATGTTTCCAAATTGTTTTCTGCATGAAGAATCTTAATATATCTTTTTTATCAGCTTTAGGTCTATTATTTTCTGGCTTGACAACAATATTTTTATTTATGATTAAAGGAATAATAGCTAAAACAACAAATACTGACATATATGGGATAATATTATTCCAACCTATCTCTTTAAACAACAATAATAAAAACCCACCGCCTATAAGGCTACCACCAAAACTTCCCATAGATTGCATACTATTCAATAAACTTTTATCAGAATTTGAAAAAGCTCTAATAGCTAATGCATCTGTTGCTATATCCTGGGTTGCCGATGCAACAAATGATATAACCAATATTGATATTATAAACATGAAATCTGATTTAATATTCATAAATGTTAATGATAATATAAGTAAAGCATAAATTAATTCTGAGAATATTATACATTTCTTATAATCATTCAAATATACAGTATAACGATCTACAACTGGCGACCAAAAAAACTTTATGATCCAAGGTAATTTAATAAACTGCAACATTCCAATCAAAGAAAGAGAAAACTCTTCTTGTCTCATAATAACAGGCAAAACTGTAGAGAAAAAACTCATCGGTAAATTTTGCGCAATATATAAACAAAAGAATGTGAGTAGATTTTCCGTTTTATTTTCTGTTTTCATTTTAATTTAATTTGAAAGTCAACACCTGCCATAAAAGGTTTACCCTTCTGTGCTAATTTCGAAGAAGCACTCTCAAAATAAAATGCTGTATATTGAGCTGCCAGCATATTTTTCAACCATAATGAAATTGTGCAATTACTTTTATTTATGCTTATTTTAGAGTTTAATAAACCATAGAATGGCTGTGATACAATATTATCTTCTTTCCAATATATCCTGCCAAATCCATTATAATCAAGGCTGATATTGATTCTATCGATATATTTAATCGGATTTGCTTTGTTATAATTTATTCCAACAGCTAATGTATGAGAAGGGACAAAGGGTAGATGTTTCCCCGCATAATCTAAATCTCCTTTTTTATATTCAGTAAATTTTGCACAAGTAAAACCATAGTTTGTATTCAACATTATTCCATTGTAAACATTATAGGTTGCACTAAATTCAAGACCTTTACTTTGAGAACGACCTGCATTAGTCAACATTTGTCCTTTTCCCGAAGGCAATGGTTGTGATATCTGCTGATTCTTCCAATCTATAAAGAACAATGTAAATTCTGCACTCAATCTTTTATCTAAAAATGGATGTCTTGCTCCTATTTCATAATTCCATGAATGTTCGGGACGAAAAGAACGTTGTTCTTCCGTTTCAAACGAAGTGTTAAATCCTCCTGTTTTATAACCTTTTGCAACTGAAGCATAAATTATTCCAGAAGAATTAAATTCATATTGAAGAACAATCTTAGGTATTAGTTCAACAAAATCCAACAAACTGTTGAACGGATCGTACTTCAATTTGATTTCATAATTAATCAAATCAACATTTTGACCTTCATAATTTATTTTTGCCCACTCCATATCATATCGAATACCAGCAGTAATCGTCAATCCTTGGATTAAGAGATTTCTAAACACAGAATTATGATAAAAAGCAAATCCGGAAGTTGGTTGTATATAATATTTCTCACTTCTAATATGATTTTGTAACATATTCAAATGAACTTCATTATTAATTTTCTGATAAAAGCCAAACAAACCAAACAGCCAATTATATAAATCAGATTTATTTTTATTAGACTTTATATTTATCTCCTCCGAGAACATTAGTTGTTTTTGGAATTGATTAGCAAAATATATTGGCTCTGGCGTAAAATCTTGATCTATCCCTTGCTCATCACTTAATATTTGTAATGAAGTTTGTGTATTTAATTTAAAATGCTTATTAAAATAGTTTGTTGATAATCCATTATTCAATATAAACCTTTTATAGTATCCTTCATTATCATAGTTTACATTTGAATATTCATTTTTATCTACATTATATTGAGCATAAGGATAGCCACCCTGGCTTATCAAATCAATTGAGGAGTTATACTTAATGCTTAAACAGGCAGACGGTCTCCATTCCAACTTTATTCTTGATGATGCAGAATTCATTTTATCGGCTTTATCTCCAGAATACTCATTTATGAAATAGCCATTTGTATGGTTAAAATTTCCTGTTATTGAATATCCTAGTTTACTATTCACTTCACCATAATGTGAAACACCAAAGCGTGAAGTCAGAAAACTTCCTATACTGGCATTTAAATTCGTTCCTTTATAATTAAAAGGAGATTTTGTATAGACTCTTATCACACCTCCCATAGTGTTTCTTCCATATAATGTTCCTTGTGGGCCACGAAGCACTTCTATACTTTCCGTCTCATTTATATCAAAATCATATGAAGATTTTTCAAAATATGGCATATCATCTACATATAATCCAACTGATGGAGAATTTATCTTTGAGCCAATACCTCGTATATAAACAGGAGAAGTAAGTTTAGAACCATAATCAGGCATGAATAAATTTGGGACCAGACCATTTATACCTTTTATGTCCATAATATTTTTATTCTTAAGTATTCCTGAACTGATTGTTGTTGCTGACGGATGGTTCAAGCCCAACTCTTTTTGCTGTTTAAATCCTGTAACAACAAATTCATCAATTTCTACTTTCAACTTTACAGTATCTGATTTTTCATTTATAGACCAAACATTGACATTATCAAAAAGAATCAACATTAGCATACTGATTATCATCACTCTCTCTTGTCTTTGCATCTCAATATTTTTTGACACAAAAGTAAGTCTGAGATTTTTTTGTGTCAATCCTTATTTCTAGTGATTTTTAACTTGACAAGCTTTCCAACCATCACCGTGTTTTATTATTTATCATATGCATTGTAACAGAAAACATAACTGGATTTTACAATAGAATTCCATGTTTCAAAGCATAGTTTTAAAGAAAAAGTTTTACTGACCATCTTATTTTTTCAATCCTTTTTCACTACCTTTGCATTTAAAGACAGAATATACACAATCTATGAAAAGTAAAAGTTTAGTTTCTATCGACCAATGTTCCAAAGAGGACATTCTTCGTATTCTGGATAATGCAAAAAAATTTGAGGAAAATCCTAACCGCCGTTTGTTGGAAGGAAAGGTTGCCGCAACATTGTTCTTTGAACCGTCAACACGTACTCGCTTAAGTTTTGAAACCGCAGTAAACCGTTTGGGCGGACGAGTTATAGGATTTCAGGATGCTTCCACTACAAGTTCTTCCAAAGGAGAAACACTTAAAGACACTATTTTGATGGTCAGCAATTATGCCGACTTGATTATTATGCGTCACTATTTGGAAGGTGCTGCAAGATATGCATCTGAAGTTACAAATGTTCCTATCATAAACGCAGGTGACGGAGCAAACCAGCATCCTTCTCAGACTATGTTGGATTTGTATTCCATCAGAAAGACTCAAGGTAAACTGGAAGATCTTACCATTACAATGGTTGGTGACCTGAAATACGGACGAACTGTTCATTCCCTGATTGTCGGTATGTCCCATTTTAACCCAACATTCCATTTTGTAGCTCCGGAAGAACTGAAAATGCCGGACGAACAGAAAAACTTCTGCGACAGATTGGGTATTAAATATTATGAACATACAGACTTCACAGAGGATATCATAAACAAGACTGATATTCTTTATATGACTCGTGTTCAACGTGAAAGATTCACAGACCTTGAGGAATATGAAAGAGTTAAAAATGTGTATATCCTTAAAAACTCTATGCTTGAAGGAAGCCGTGAAAACTTGAGAATCCTTCATCCACTTCCTCGTGTCAATGAAATTGCTTATGACGTTGATGATAATCCAAAGGCTTATTACATCCAGCAGGCTAGAAATGGTTTGTTTGCACGTCAGGCTATTATTTGCGAAGTTTTAGGTATAGAAATTTAAACTGTTGTTAGTTATGTCAGAACAAAAAAATAAAGCATTACAGGTGGCTGCCATTGAAAACGGCACTGTAATAGACCATATTCCTCCATGTCATTTATTTAAGGTTGCTTCATTACTTGAACTTGACAAAATGGATGGCAACACAATCACTATTGCAAACAACCTGTTGAGTAACAAATGTGGCAGTAAAGGTATGATTAAAATTGCCGATAAATTCTTTGATGACAAAGAAATCAGCCGTATTGCTTTGGTTGCACAGAATGTAAATCTTAACATTATCAAGAATTACGAAGTGGTTGAGAAAAAGACAATATCTTTGCCGGACGAAGTGGTTGGTTTGGTTAAGTGTAACAATCCTAAATGTATCACAAACAACGAACCAATGCCTACTCGCTTCGAAGTTATCGACAAAGAAGCTGGTACTATCAAATGCCATTATTGCGAAAGAAAGATCAATCAGGAAGACATCATTCTCAAATAAATAGGTAATAAACAAATTTTCAGGTTGTCAGGCAAAAATGTATTTTTCTGTCTGACAACTTCTTTTCTAAATGCAATTCTTTTAACACAGATGAAACACGATTGGAAACCCGGAACAATGATTTATCCGCTGCCGGCAGTTATGGTAAGTTGCGGAAGAACTCCTGAGGAATATAATATAATTACGGTTGCTTGGGTGGGCACTATCTGCACTAATCCTCCAATGTGTTATATATCTGTCAGACCGGAAAGACATTCATATTCCATAATCAAGAACAATACAGATTTTGTAATCAACCTTACAACAAAAGATTTGGCTTTTGCAACAGACTGGTGTGGCGTAAATTCCGGAAAAGATCATCATAAATATGAGGAAATGAATCTCACTCCAGGCAAAGCTTCAATTGTGACTGCTCCAATTATTGAAGAATCACCTTTATGCATTGAATGTAAAGTCAAGGAAATTGTTTCATTGGGAAGTCATGATATGTTTATTGCTGATGTTGTCAATGTTCTTGCTGATGACAAATATCTTGATCCTGAAACTGGCGCATTTGATATGCAAAAAGCAAATTTGCTTGCATATTCCCATGGGAAATATTATGAGTTAGGAGATTCTATAGGAAAATTTGGATGGTCTGTGAAGAAAAAGAAAAAGTAATTCTTTCCTTTTATGCTTTACTTTCCATCTTAAATATATGCAATTATGAAAAAGTATATCACTACACTGCTGCTGGCATTTGTTTCTCTGATTTCTTACTCACAAGAAATGAAAGAGAAACAAGGATTCATGTACATAAAAGACAAACAATACAATGTTGGTTTCCGTATCGGATTCAACTCACAACTCCCGATAATACACGAATTCAGCGTAAACGATAAAACTATTGAAGACTTTCAGCAACAGTATAAAGTAGGATATCTTGCTGCAGTATCATTGCGTATTAATTTCGGCAGAACATTTCTTAATCCGACAGTCAGCTGGTATTATTCGGAAAGTGAACTGAATTTTACAATTCCCGTATCTCCAATCGACGGAAGTGAAGATTTAATTTATCAGTCGTATTACGGAAATCATATTTCCACTACATCTTCATCACTTGATATTCCAATACTTGTAGGTTACGATTTTGTAAAATCCAATCCATACAGACTTAGCTTTATGCTTGGTCCAAAATTCAAGTACTTTTTCAAGAACAAATATGACATTGGTATAAAAGATTCACAATCGGCATTCTTTATGGAAGATAATGTTCCGTATTGTCTGAATCTTGTTGCTGGCGTGGATGTAACTATAGGACGTTTGTTTCTGGACTTTACCTATGAATTAGGATTGACTAGAATAAATTCAACCTTTGGTTTCGAAACAGAAGGAAGTGCTGCTCCATCGGTAATATCATATGACAGACGAGCAAATTCATTAAGTTTTGCTCTAGGCGTATTGTTCTAATACGCCTGAAGCCTTTTCTATTATCTTCCACAAATCGAACGGAAAGAACAATAAGAGCAAGTTTTAATATCGTTTGTCTGAGTGAAACTTGTTGACGAGTCAAATATTCTGTCCAAGCACATACGTAATTCCTGTTCGAATTCTTCTGAAAATTCTCCGAAATTATTCACTTCTTTACGCTCAAAAAGAACTGAAGAGTTGAATTTATCACCAAACAAAGTTCGCATATAATAGATTTGTGGACTTATTGCGCCTCCTTTGTATATATCCTTCATCTTCGTATACATCCAGGAATACATGAATACTTGCATCACCGCCTTCGGTCTGTTTTGTATTTCAGAATCAAACAACGAACTTACAGACGAGAAAGCGTTAGTTCCGCTTCCACTCTTATAATCCACAATTCTGATAGTATCTTTCACTTCATCTATTCTGTCAATAAATCCTTTCAGCTGAACGACAGAATTATCTGACAAGGTAAAATCAGTATTCACCTTTTTTTCCGATTCTATATATTGAAAAGGAGTAAGCTTATCATCATGTTCAAGAACTTTCATTACATATTTTCGGATCATCTCTCCTATCAGATAATTCTGCCCGATAAGAGTTTGCCTTTTATCCGACTTGAAGAATATTTCCGAGAAAGCAATTTCAATAGCTTCAGACATCGCCTTCTGATTCTTTTTGATTAAGCTCAACAAGTCCGAAGTAACCATTTTACCACAGAAAGGTTTGTAAAGAATCTCCATCACCTTGTGCAATATACTGCCGAAAACATTCGTCTCAATTGATTCCGAAACCTTTTCTTCATCTTGTATATTCTCAAGAATAGAAAAATAGAATTTTAACGGACAATCAAGATATGTATTGATAGCACTTGCCGAAATTGCCCTTTTGCCACCTTTCCTGAATTCATCCAACAGTGAAATCAGCGAAGCATTCTTAGAAATTTCCAGGACAGATTCATCACCCGAAACAACATCATATACAACAAGCTCATTTTCGACAGGCAAATTATAATGATAATGCAGCTGATGAATAAAACGACTTTTCTCACCAGTCTGCAAGCCATTACTGCGAGTGTCATACAACAATGTCACTTCTTTTGCTCGATATATTAATCTGTAGAAATGATAAGCCCAAACACTATCCTGATGTTCATATGTAGGAAGACCGAATCCACGTCTCAGATTATATGGAATAAAAGAATTAGCTGTCTTCTTCACAGGGAAAATGCCCTCGTTCATTGACAGCAGAATAATTCTGTCAAAATCGAGAGCTCGAGTTTCCAAAACACCCATAATTTGCAATCCCGACAACGGCTCACCATGAAAAGGAATCGTAATACTGTCCGTGATTCTTTTCACAAGGCGGAAAAAGGTTTCCATGCGCATATCAACGGCAGATTCTTTCATTACTTCCTTCATTCTGTTGATTGTCGCGAAATAATGGAAAATAAATTCCTGCTCAATCTCTGTGGAATGTTTAGGAGAATTATCGTCATCATCCGATTCTTCAATAGTCAACAGGGAATTCAGCTCTTCCAAAACCTTTATTAAATAGTCCGAAAACTCTTCGATATTATTTACCGGAGTAAACAGAAGGGATAAAAATGGAGTTCTGCCAAGTTCACCGGCAGCTATATATATACGATTATTTGCCGTAATTTCTTTTACCAAAAGCGAAGCTGCTGATGGTTCAGCCAAAGAAATATAACGATGGTTCAATATCGGAAGAACATCTCTGAAATAATATATCGGCTTTGAATCCGAGTAACGGACATTTTTCTGTAAAGCCAAAATATAATCCATCAATGAAGCCACAGGCGTTCCAGCCAATGGATAACCCATTGTTACATTGATATGGCGTATTTCCTCAGGTATTGCATTCAGTAATGGAATAAGCAATGCTTCGTCCGGCAAAACTATTGCTGTGCGCAACGCTTCTTCTTTGTCATTGAGGTTCTGTTCGCTAAGCTCTTTCAATAAATGATATACTTGTTTGGTCTGTCCGATTCCTGAAGGAACGCCAATCGTTCTTATCTTCTGATTTTCCACGGCTTGTTCCTTTTCAATCTGGAACTTGGAAGGGAATTGCCTTAAATTGTGCAAAGCAAAAAATGAAGCTTTGTTATCCTGGTCTGTTGAATATGGAGCCTCATAATCCCAATAGAAATCAGCCATATCTCTTTTCTGGAGTTCTTTTAGGAATTCTATTTCCACAGCAGAAAGAGCATTCAAGCCTACGAATATTATCTGCCTGTAGTTAAAGTCTGAAACATCATTTCCATTCTTCATAGCTTCAACGACTTCACGGAATATCATGCCCTCATATCCCATTCCGTCAGCAGAAAGTCTGGATTTTAATTCTGAATACAAATCATACAATATTTCCCAAAGAGCTAGAAACTCTTTCTGATTTGGAGAATCACCTTTAGGATAGAAAGACGACCAGAATGAACGGATAGCAGCTATTTGTTCAGGAGTCAAGAAATCAAAATCTTTCTCAATCTCATGCAAATCCGTTACATTTGAGAATAACTTCCTTGCGTCCACCAAATATTTGTCTATATCGTCAAAGTCGTTGAGTAACATCTCGCCCCAATACAGAAATTCATCGAATGTTTCCGAAGAGCGGCTTTTCTCGATATACACATCATACAGAGTAAACAACATTCTTATCCTGTCAGCAGATTGTTTTCCGCTCAACTTGACGAACAAATCGTTAATCGTAAGAATCGTTGGAGAAAATAACGGGCGGTCTGCTATCTCAGACAAATATTTCTGAAAGAACAGCCCTGCACGACGGTTTGGAAACACAAATGCAAATTGTGTTATTTCCGTTCCATATTCATTATAGAATCTTTCTGCTATTTTATATAAGAATGGTTTCATCTCTGTATTTGTATCTTAAAATATCAACTTAATTTTTGCCCTTTTCTCAAACCATATATCAAATGTTTAGGGCTTCCTATTATCTGTGAGCTGTATATTCCTGTATGACCAGAAAACAGATAAGCCACAACACATGCCAAGGCAATGTATAATGCGCAATCTGCACCGAAAAGTTCAATACCCATAAGTGTACAGGCTATCGGTGTATTTGTGGCTCCTGAGAAAACAGCAACAAATCCCATTCCAGCCATAAGACCGACCGGAAGTGGAAAAATAAGACTCAGCGCACTTCCTAAAGTAGCGCCAATAAAGAACAACGGAGTCACTTCGCCGCCCTTAAATCCTACTCCAATTGTAAAAGTAGTCAGAATTATCTTAATCAGAAAAGAATACCAAGGCTGTTGCAACGTAAAAGACTCGACAATCACAGGAACACCAAGACCGATATATCTTGTTGTGCCGAGTGCTAGTATTGCCGCCACAATTATTATACCACCAACAAAAGGGCGCAATGGCGGATACGCAATATATTTCTTCGACAACGACGACCACAGCGGAACCAGACGAGAGAACATCATTGCTGCAAGACCAAAAAGAATTCCTGCCAATACAACCCAAATCATATTATACAACGAGAACTCCGGAACAACCGAAACATTATAATGAGTATGCGCAACTCCCCATAAATGACAAGTCCAATTCGAGAATGCAGCAGCAAAGAAACTTGGGAGAATAGCTTCATATCTCATTCGCCCCATTATAATAACCTCGAGAGCAAACACAGCTCCGGCAAGTGGAGTTCCGAACACAGACGCAAAACCACCGCTTATACCCATAACCACCAATATCTTCCTGTCTCTAGGTTTCAAACGGAATAGTTTGGAAAACTGGTCAGCAATAGCTCCACCCATTTGTACCCCAGTTCCTTCCCTACCAGCAGAACCTCCAAAAAGATGAGTCAACACAGTTCCGATATAAACCAACGGTGCCATGCGGAAAGGAATAATATCCGTAGGTTTATGAATTTCATCAATAAGATAATTGTTTCCTCTCCCAACATCACCACCCAGATAATGATACATCATACCTATCAGCAATCCTGCCAAAGGCAAAGCTGCAATAATATAATGATTGGCTTCTCTATAATCCGTTACCAAATTCAGAGAAACTAACAACAATGCTGAAGCACTTCCAATAAGTAAACTCACCGGAAGAGATATTACAAGCCACTTCAGAACATAAAAAAACATGGGAAACTGCTCAATCCTAAGCAAATTACCATGTCTGTCAAAAGAGAATTTGTTATTTGTCATCTTTATTTTCCTTGATTATTCTGCAAAGATACAGAATTATTGCATTTTTTACATATACAGTATTTGCATCAAATTACATCCGAACCTACGAAGAAATATATACGGCCCCAATTCAGCGTGGGGCAATATATATTTTCCTGTGGGTTCGGTCCTATTTTTACATCAAACATATCCGAAGGAAAAATGAAAAGACACCGCAGCCGTCACCGGCTTGGGTGTCTTTTCTTCTCTATTCTTAATTATTAAAAGATATCGCTAAAATTATGCTGGAATAGTTCCACCAATCAAGATTACAACCAACAAAGCAAGGATTGCATACAATTCAGGGAACACGGCCATAACCATTGTAGCACCAAACACATTGTGACCAGCACCAACACCAGCAATACCATTAGCACAAACCTGGGCCTGACGGATTGCAGAGAAGAAGCCTGCGAAACCAAGAACAAGACCTGCGCCGAACACTGCTGTAGCTGCCAACATTGAAATGCTGTCAACCAAGAATTTCTGCATCATGAAATAGCCAACGAAGCCATACAGACCCTGAGATGAAGGCAACGCACTCAACGCAATGTAAGTACCCAATGCATCAGGATTCTTTTTCATCGCACCAACAACTGCATTACCAGCTATTGTTACACCATAACTACTACCGATGAAAGTTAAACCTGTCATCAACGCAATTCCCAAATAAGCTAATAAAATCGGTTCCATAATAAAATTTGTTTTTTTAATTATTCTTTACTTTTTTATTTTTTCTCTCTTTAAATATTTCTTTTACGCTTTCTTGAATGGTTCATATGCCTTTCCACCACCTTCGAATTCTGCGTTCTTATAATATTCTACGAATATCAGACGTAATGGATGAACCAATGAACTGATTGTACAAAGTGCAATGTTGATAGCATGACCAAGCAAAAGAATTATTGCCATTACTATAACACGTGCCACAATATTCATTCCGTCAGTCATTGAAACAGCCAAAGTATTAAACACTCCACCAAGGATTGAACCTGTCAAACCGATTGCGAACAAACGGATATATGACAATGTATCACCCAAAAGTCCTGATGCCATATTGTAAGTATTCCACAATCCTGTTCCGAAATTCAGGAAAATATTCTTTCCAGGCGAGTTATACAAATATGCTACAACCAACCCAACTGCTGCTATTCCATAACATACAGTTGCAATTGCTGCCGGAATCTGAACATTCAACATTGGCAAACCCAAAGCCAAAGCCAATGAAAGGATTACAAATACCCATGCAAAAGGAGCAATACTGTATTTCGTGCCTTTCTGAATCTTCGTCTTATACGCTGCCACTGCTTTACCGAATATAATCTGAACAAGACCTATGACTATTGAGAATGTCATCAGATTGTCACTGCTCACAAAATAATCCTTCACCTTCGACAGAGCAGGAACTTCGGCAAGTGCTACACCGAAAACTGAACCGGTGCACAAACCCACCAGAACTGCCGCGCCACCAAGATACTGGAACAAACTCAGATATGGACGAACGTCCTCTGACATTTTCTTCTTAAGTATTGTACAAAGAAGAACAACCAGCAAACCGTAACCGCCATCACCGAAGCAAAGCCCAAAAAACAGCATGAAGAACGGAGCAAACAGCGGAGTCGGATCCAATTCCGAATAATTCGGCAATGAGAACATCTTGGTAATAGGTTCATACAATCTGCTGAATGCATTGTTACGCAACTTGATTGGCACCTTATCCTCTGCCTCAATCTCCATCTGAAGGAAATAATAGCCTTGCTTAGCAAGTTCCTCCTCCATAGGTTTGGCATTCTCAGCAGGAACCCAACCTTCAAGAAGCATAAGCTTGTCATCTGCAACCTTGTCAGTCTGTACCCAAGCATTCTTCATATTGAATTTATCCTGAAGAAGTCTGTCATAAGCCTGCAATTTGGCAACGCTTTCAGGCGCCATATTCTGAAGCTTGTCATCTACTGCCTCAATTTCAGCCTTCACCTGCGAAATCATTGAAGTCAATTCTTTTTTATCGAACTCCGGCATCTTCGCACGTTCTGCATCGATATCAATCTGTGTTCCGGGATGAGTAACCGTAATAAAATAAGAAACAGATTGGAAGCTGTTCACCAAAAAGGCATTATACTGTTCTCCCCAAACCGGTTCGTATCTTGAAGTAGGGCATGTGAAGAAAGTAATTTCGTAGCCAGCTTCTTTCAATAGAGCAATAGTCTCATATGAGAATTCTCCCCAAATCGACATATAGTCCACGTCCTTTTCCAAAGCTGCAAGTCTTGTCTGCAATGCCTGTTTTGATTCGCGCAGCTTCTCTATTGACGAAACGACATTTCCGCCTTCTTCTTCTGATATTTCAGCAACAGCAGGAACGTCCCGGTCTGCCGCCAAACCTTTCATAAAACGAAGCAAAGAGTTCAAGCTCTTTCGCTCATTCATAATCTGCATCAGAAGCTCATCACTCATAGCTGGCTGAGTTTCTCTGATATGGACAACGCCCAGACTTCTAAGCGAGGACAGGAATGTTTCGTATTCCTTATGATATACCATGTAGGCATACTTATTCATTTTCACTATCATACGCCAACCTCCTCTGCTTTAGCTTTTCGTTTTTCCTGATTTGCCCTCATAATCTTCTGAGAAGATTTAGACAGACTCTCTTCATCTTCCATAAAGCGCTTCACTTTTCGTATAGCATCTTTGTATCCTGGAATCTGAACTTTCTCAAAAAGATTCACTTTCTGAGTAGTCTTCTTGCGGGCATGCTCCAACAATTCCAACTTCATGCTTGAAAATTCTGCCTCAATTCCCGTACGTGCCAATTTCTTGAGCAACTCAATACCATCGGTGAACCAGGCAGGAGCACTGAACAAGCTATAGTGACCGATTTCAAACTGAATCTCATCCAATACCGGAATCATAACACCGGCAATTTTCCTGGTCGAAAGAGTAACATCTTTCACCGAGATAAGTTCAGGATTGAACTCATTCCAAAGAGCCACCATGCTCTCATAGCTCTGTATTTCCTTTTCAAGCTGAAGTTCCAACTGCGCAACCTCGTCTTTCGTACGCTTCACTTCGATACGCAGAGCACTCTCCTTACTCTTGATTGTAGGCAGTGAGCGCTCACGCATTTTCAGTTGCTTCTCAAGCTGCTGAAGCGAGGTCTTGTTATATTGAAACTTTATTGCCATCTTCTAAATCGTATTAACAATGTTGTTATATTTCCACACTGTGAAAACCCGGACAAACCTTATCAACTTTCCTTCCAGTATTTGTCAACCAGGTTCTGCTTGATATTAACTTCGGCTGGTTTGAAATATTTGCCGAACAATCCCCAAGCCACATCCAGCATTTCTGTAGTGTCAAGATTAACGTCAATAGCCAGAAGCTTTGATGAATAGTCTTTCGCAAAAGCAAGAGCACGGTTGTCGTAGTCTGTAAGGTCGAAACCGTTTTCCAACTTAGTCTTGGCATTTGCAGCATCGGCATACAATCGTACAGCAGCATTCATAACCTGCGGATGGTCTTCACGTGTCTTCTTACCAGTTACAAGCTGTTTCAAACGTGACAAGCTTCGGAACGGGTCAACGATAACTTTGCCGACATCACTGTCGCGACGCAAATACAACTGACCTTCTGTGATATAACCAGTATTATCAGGCACAGCGTGTGTAATATCACCACCTGACAAAGTTGTTACCGCAATAATTGTGATAGAACCGCCATCAGGAAACTGCACTGCCTTTTCATAAATCTTAGCCAAATCTGAATACAAAGAACCCGGCATTGAGTCTTTTGACGGAATCTGGTCCATACGGTTAGACACAATAGCCAAAGCATCGGCGTAGTTAGTCATGTCTGTCAGCAGAACCAAAACTTTTTCATGCTTTTCAACTGCAAAATATTCAGCAGCACACAAAGCCATATCCGGAATAAGGATTCGTTCAACAGAAGGGTCTTCTGTCGTATTGATAAAGCTTACGATACGGTCCAAAGCACCTGCATTGCTGAACGTATTCTTGAAGAACAGATAATCATCATTAGTCATACCCATACCGCCCAAGATAATCTTGTCGGACTGCGCACGCAATGCCACCATAGCCATAACCTGGTTGAAAGGCTGGTCTGGGTCAGCAAAGAACGGAATCTTCTGTCCCGTTACCAAAGTGTTATTCAGGTCAATACCGGCAATACCTGTTGCAATCAGCTCAGAAGGCTGCTTACGGCGCACAGGGTTAACAGACGGACCACCGATTTCCACTTCCTTTCCTTCAGGAACAGGACCTCCGTCGATAGGCTCGCCATAGGCATTGAAGAAACGGCCGGCAAGCTGGTCGCCCACTTTCAATGATGGAGATTTTCCCATGAAAACAACCTCCGCATTCGTACGGATACCTTCAGTCCCTGAAAAGACCTGCAATGTCACTTCATCACCAATAATTTTTACCACCTGAGCCAGCTTTCCGTCAACTGAAGCCAACTCATCATACCCAACACCTGTCGCCTTCAACGAGCAGGTTGCCTTGGTGATCTGGGTAATTTTAGTGTATATTTTCTGAAATGCTTTTGTTGCCATATTTATATTGAGTTATTAGCTTCGAGGAATATTTACCAATCTCATAAGCCGTACAACCTAAATCATTTTACAACTCGTTCTGCCAACAGAGTATCCAAGTCGGCATTGAATTTCTTGAACTGTTCGCTCTCATATTCAGAATAGTTCATCTGCTTGAAGATATTGATCATATTCTTGAAATAATCCATAACTTCAAGGAATGTGTCGAACTTGAATTCCGAACGGCAGATTGAAACAATGCGGTTCAGCATGAATTCCTGGCGTGCAAGAGGCGTAACAGCATCGATTGCATCAAAAGCATCCTGCTGAAGGATAACGAAGTCAATCAACTCAGACTTCCAGAACGTAACGTGATATTCAACAGGCACACCGTCATCACCAAGGATGTTGATCTGTTCTGAAATTTCCTTACCACGCAACATTCTTGTCTTCACCTCATTCACCATTTCTATCCAATCCGGAGAAACATGCTTTGAGATATATTCCTGAAATTCCGGATATTCAAGATATTTGGAATAACTGTCAATAGGATTAACAGCCGGATAACGCTTACGGTCCGCACGTTCCTGCTCCAAAGCATAGAAACAACGTGCCACCTTCTTGGTATTCTCTGTTACGGGCTCTTTCAAGTTACCACCGGCTGGAGAAACAGTACCGATGAACGTAACAGAACCAGTAGCGCCATTCTTCAAATGAACGAAACCAGCACGAGCATAGAAGTTAGCCACGATAGCCGACAAGTCCATAGGGAACGCATCAGGTCCAGGCAACTCTTCCAAACGGTTTGACATCTCACGCAACGCCTGAGCCCAACGTGAAGTAGAGTCCGCCATAAGTAACACTTTCAATCCCATACTTCTGTAATATTCAGCAATTGTCATGGCAGTATATACAGAAGCCTCACGAGCAGCAACCGGCATGTTTGAAGTGTTGGCAATGATAATTGTACGTTCCATCAATTTGCGTCCTGTATGCGGGTCAACCAGTTCAGGGAACTCTGTGAAGACTTCCACAACCTCGTTTGCACGTTCACCGCAGGCAGCGATAATCACAATATCAGCTTCAGCCTGTTTTGAAATAGCATGCTGAAGAACTGTCTTACCAGTACCGAACGGACCAGGGATAAATCCTGTACCACCTTCAACGATAGGATTCACCGTATCGATAGTTCTCACACCAGTTTCAAGAAGTTTGAATGGACGCGGTTTTTCTTTGAAGCAAGTAATCGCTTTCTTCACCGGCCATTTCTGCACCATAGTGACATTTTCCTCCTTGCCGTCTGCCGATGTCAGCACAGCCATAGTTTCATGTATGGTATATTCACCTTCGGCAGCCACAGACTTAACAATGTATGAACCTTTGAAAGTGAAAGGAACCATAATTTTATGAGGCTGATTGTTCTCGTCAACCTCGCCCAGCCAGTCACCGGCTTCCACAATATCACCAGCCTTAGCCAAAGGCTTGAAAGCCCATTTCTTATTTTCGTCAAGAGGATAAGTATATTCACCTCGGCGCAAAAACACACCTTCCATCTTGTCGAGGTCGTTCTGCAAACCATCATAGTTTCGAGAAAGCATACCCGGACCCAGTGACACTTCCAACATGTGTCCTTGGAATTCAGCCACATCGCCCACACGCATACCACGCGTGCTTTCAAACACCTGGACGAAGGCATCCTTTCCGATAACCTTGATAACTTCCGCCATAAGGTTTACACCACCGACAGAAATATAACAGATTTCATTCTGAGAAACCGGACCTTCAACCTCGACAGTCACAAGGTTGGATACGATTCCTTTTACTGTTCCTTTTGTTGCCATGTTTTATTCCTTATTGTTTGTATTCCGTATGCACGAAACATACAGATTATTCTAATTATTCTTTTTAAATTCTTCCAAGGCATTTATGCTGCCTTTCTTCATTGAACCTACCAATTGTCGGAAAGTCTGTTCGCCTGTAACCTTGTCCAAAGTAACCCAGCGTTCAATCATCTCCAACTTCAGAAGATACGCAAACACGCTCTCGATGTCGAAAGTCTTGAAGAAAGTATGATCATCAAGCCACTTCCATTTCAGCACATCGATTTTCTTTTCCCTAAGCAGCAAATCCTGCTCCTCGGCAATTCGTTGCAGCTCCGGCAGATATTCCACAGAGTCGCCCAAACCGAAATCGCGCGCGTTTGAAGTCCTGATAGACTCGGCAACCTCATTGTCACCAACGATATATTCAGCTTTATCAAGTTGATGCTTCCGGCAAGTTATGGCAGTCAGAACATTGTTGATGTTCAAATTCAACTCAAACCAGTCTGCCACAAATGAATTACGACATTTCATTGCCTGAGAATAATATAAAGCAGAAAGACGGTCATCCCATGAAATAGTTTTTTTTGCAAAGCCTTTATTGTCATTTGCTTCTTCAGCAATATACTGGCTAAGGAAATCTTTGTAAAATTGTGGGATTCGTTTCGAAGAAGAGTATTTTTCTTCGTTCTTCATGGCTCTATACAAGTCTGCAAACTCCTGCTGTGATATCGTTCCGCGTTCATCCATCTGCGATTCCGGATTTTTCAAGAAAGCCAACAGATTACGATTATCAAACTTCAGATAAAACCAATCTATAAGCTTCTTGTCGCGCGATGTTAATATACCTGATAATTCACTACCGAATTCCGCTACCGAATAAGCTAGTTTTGTATCCTCCAAAGCTATATTGGGAAGTCCAGCTATTAAACAATAATACTTACCCATAAATTTCAGCTTTAAAACAAAGCTTCTACCAGTTGAGGACGGAGAAACTCTTTAAAATATTCAATGAACTCTTCCTCACCGAATGAAACTTTATAAGAACCATCGGCAGGCATTATTGAGAAAGAAGCTTTTTTACCATTCACCTGCTCTATCTTCACACCATTATCCAACAAAGATTTTGCATTCTTCACGAAATATTGGCGTAACATCTCAGCTTCTGATGTTTGTATAGTAAGATTCTCATTGTTTGGCCAACCTTTAACCAATTCAAGAATAACCTTTTGCATAAAAGTAGAATCAGCCAAAGCCGATTTAACATTTGACGAGGTGATTTCTCCGGTAATAAGATTGGCAATCTCGCTTTTCAAAGCTTCAACAGACTGAGCTGCGAACAATTTCAATTCTGCTTCAGTATTTTTCTTCAATTCAGCAGCTTGTTTTTCCGCTACCGACAATATTTGCTCGGCTTCTGCACGAGCTGAAGCAAGCAGTCTTTCTTTTTCCGCATTAGCTTCCGAAATAATGCGGGCAGCTTCTTCATTTCCTTTTTCTACACCTTCCTTGTAGATTTTGTCGGTTAATTCCTGAATTTTTGTATCCATTTCTTAACTTATTTAAGTTATTATCAAAAAACCTTTGCCCAAAGATAGTTTTTTCTTTGAATGCTGATATAGTTTCGCATGAAAAAATTTCTGAAATTAACAATTTTGTAATATTTGGATTCCACTACAATCATATAATATATACTATTTCTTCTTTTACGAACAAATTCATGTTTTAAACATCATGAAAAAACAATATTATTATATTTGCCTGCGAAAATGTAACAAATTCACAACAATAGTTGTCTTTTATTTTATAAGCCGGACAGTATTAAGCTGAATAGAAGTCCTACCAAATATATTATATTACTCTGGAAACAGAATGATATAACATTAATACCTTATCAATATGTATTCAATAAAGGAAGCAACAACAGACGATTGCCTTATTATTCAGAAAATAGCCTCTCAAACATGGGCTGCTACATATAGCTCCATCTTGTCGAAAGAACAACTGGATTATATGTATGATATGATGTATTCGACCGTGAGTCTGAAAAGACAGATGGAAGTTCTTAAACACAAGTTTTTCATCATATATTCTAACGGTATTCCATCAGGATACCTATCCATAGAAAAGAAAGCAGACAACAGATTCAATTTCCAAAAGATTTATTCTTTGCCATCAATCCATGGGAAAGGAATCGGACGATTCATTATCGAACAAGGTATTGAATATCTAAGGAAAAACTATATACCCCCATTCGTTATTGAGCTTTACGTTAACCGTTACAATCCTGCAGTTAATTTCTATAAGCATATGGGATTATCTATAATTGACACTAGAGACCATGATATAGGAAACGGATTTTTCATGAATGATTATATTATGGAAATGGAGGTGAAATAGTTTGTATATTATCCAAGCTGATTTCTGTTTACGGAATTGGAGAACGAAATTTATAATCTTTCCAGTTCCATTCAGCATTCAAATCTCAAATATCTTATTCAGCATTCATCATCTGATAAGGTATTTTCAATCTCGTGAGGTTGTTCGATATTTTATAGAAAGTATCGGACACTTCCGAGGTTTTCCAAGCCTCTCCTTTCTCTCCATATTTATGGCTAAAAAATCCGGGCAGAGCTTTAAGTGATGAACCAGTCACATCCATCAGTCTCTCAATTCCCGCACGCTCAATTATTATCATTTTCCTTAAACAAGATAATAAATCCTCCGGGGTATCATATCTCTCTAATACCAATTCAAAAACAAGATTCCTTTCTTCATCAAAACCTACTCTCAACGCAGCCCATGGATCCAGATCATCGTGCATATATATTATACTTTCCTCAAAAACAAGTTGTTTATTCATAATCTATATTTAAGTTTTTGTTTGGGTTCTAATAATTAGTATTTTCCTTTACAAAATCACAGATGGCAAGTTAATCTTGATTAATATATGGGATTATTATTTGTTGGAAACTCTATTCCTTAACCTTAATAAAATTCACATCATTAAATTGTCTAAATTGTGCTATTCTATTATTTGTCAGTGTTCGAAGTTGCCAAAATAAATCGTCATAGGCGGATTCATCATAATAGAAGAAATCAAACTTTTTGCGTTCACAGCCTTTGGTGCTTTGTTCACGAAAGAAGTCGAAATAAATATACAAATAGAAAATAAAAACATTGTTTTAATTTTCTATATAACCATTTCTAATATTTTCCAGTCAAAAAATAGCTCTTAACTTTCTATTTATCTTCGTATTCCTTATAAATAGTTGTTTTTCAGATACAAAATCAGGGGGGGTACAACATTCGGCAGAGGCAAAAGTAATAACGATGTGTTGCTTTTACCTTACAAGCATACTTGCACTCAAATGGAACAGGAACACCAGTACCATAAAGTTCTTTCATACTCTCTTCTATATTATCTCGTGTAATCATACCTATTTTTACCAATCCTGACATTACAGGGTTAGTTAACACATAGACAATTCCGTAATTATGTTATTTATTTGTTGTTTTCATTTTACACTATATAATAATCATAGTAAAATATTATTTCTTTATCAAAACCCCAAATCCCAACTTTCAACATCATTCTCCCCAAATCTTATTGCTTCATCATCCACTTGTTCCAAATCTTTTAGTTTTTTTCGATAATTCATTAATACAGACAAATCTTCAAGTTCCTGTTTACGAGCCTTGCCCATCTGCAAATAACATTCTTCCTTATCAATTCCTAAAAAACGACGTCCCAAAAGATTGGCTGCAATACCAGTTGTACAACTTCCTGCAAATGGATCTAAAATCCATGCACCATTCTGAGTCGAAGCTAATATAATTCTGGTTAAAACAGACAAAGGTTTCTGAGTTGGATGTTTACCACATGATTTTTCCCATCTACCAATAGCAGGTAAATGCCATACATCATTCATTTGTTTATTACCATTAATACGTTTCATCAATTCGTAATTATAGTAATGTGGGACTTTTTGCATTTTTCGAGCCCAAATAATAAATTCTGTCGAAAATGTAAAATAACGGCAAGAAATATTTGGTGGTGGATTCGTTTTTGCCCAAGTAATAACATTCAATATTTTGTAACCTAACTCTGTAAGTTGGTTTGCTACAGAAAATATATTATGATATGTTCCACTTATCCAAATTGTTCCGTTATCTTTCAATTTTTCACGACATAATGCAAGCCATTCCTTATTAAATTGATTTATATATTCAGGTGAACCGCCTTTATCCCATTCTCCCTTATTCACACAAACGACTTTTCCACTCTGAACGCTAATTCCACCATTTGAAAGAAAATATGGAGGGTCGGCAAATATCATATCAAATTTGAAATCAAATTGACGCAAAACTTTAAGACTATCACCATGCAAAAGAGTGAAATGACGATCGGGGGATTTGTAGTATGATTCAATCATTCTTCAATTTACGAATTTCTGTATATAGCATATCCCTTCCACTATGAGCCCAATATGTAATATCTTGCTCTATGAAAAACCATCTACAAAGTTTTAATAATAATTCAAATGACCAACCTATACAATTTATGTCTTTGACTTTTGAGTAAGCATTTAGAAATGGTCTGAGTTCATAAATATCTTTAATGCTCAAAAGAACTTTATTAAAGTCTTCTTTTGATAAAAAACTTTGCTTTACTCTCAGATCATTTAATAAATCATCATGTTTAGGTGGTTTATCATTCATATTTTTATATTTTAAAAGGTCTTCGACATAAATTATAAAGTCACAACCTTTGTTTAATTTTCCAGGTCGCTCTATATAAATTCGTTTGCCATCTGAAAGTGTTTCTACATAATATCTAAGCTTAGTTTTACATTCTTCTAAAATAAATGTACACAAAAGAAATTTTCTTATTTCTGCTTTATCAGAAAATCTTTCTACAGATTCTAATACTATTTCTTTTGATTCATCTTGTCTGATTGTCATATTTACAGTTCTTTTTTTAATTCTTCTAACCAGTTTTTTATACTTTCCAAATTATAAACGCTTGGAATATTATAAAAAGCCTCTTCTAATTTACTACTTGCAGATTTCCAGCCAATTCCATCAGTAATCCAAACAAATTCAAAATTTGAAAACTGATTTATCTTTGGAGCAAGTTCTGTATATGAACGAGCAACTTCATTCAATTTTGAGCCACCACCAGAATAAAAATTAACTTCTACTAAATATGTCTTTTTATGTGTTTCTATAACAAAATCAAATCTTTTCAAATCCTCTCCTAAACAACTCATTTCTTCAAATTCAGTCGAATATACTTCTTTTCGAAATGGTATATTATTTTCTTTTAGTATTTCTGCTACTTTATTTTCCATTAATTTACCACTTCTATTTTTACGAGCATTTGTGTCAAGACCTGTCTCTATTCCAAATACATAATCAACAAGATTTGTTATTTTCTTATTTTGAAAAACCTCCTTTAATCCAGTTGATTCTATATACTCAATCACTCCTTCTGAAGTTTTGAAAAAATTATCAAGTAAAGTTATTTCGCCTCTATTATTTAATGCTTTCTTCTTATCTGATTTTCGAACTGCAATAAGAATATCTAAAACATTAAAAGCTTTAGGATTTTCATTCCATAAGTCAATAATTGCAGAATTTATATCCTCTTTGCCTATCAAATAATTTAATTGATTAAGCTTCATAGATACAACATCTACATTTGCAGAAACTTTATCAAAATCAACAAAAAAATCTAATGTTGCAATAGTCTCTATTAATTGAGACATAAATTCATTAAACTGTTCTTTTGTATGTGCTTTTTCCATGGCTTTATTACTAAATTAAAACAAAAAATTTATTTTCGTATCTTGATAATTACGAATGAGTAATTCTGTTAACTTTCCTCTTTTTTCTGGATTAGAATTAACAAACCTTGATGCATAAACTCGTTCTATTATATAATCCTTATATAAATCATCAAAAAAAGTATCTTTCGGATTTTTACCCCGACAATCAGAATTACTAAGCATCATTAAACACTTTTTTCGAGTTAATCTATCAAAATATCTTTTAAGACGTATTTGCTCGTCATCGTTAAAACCTTCTTTTGCATAAGAATTAAAACTAGAAGTTGCGTCAAGTGGACGATACGGAGGATCAAAATAAACAAATGTTCGTTCTGTTACATACTTTTCTGTTTTCTCAAAATCTCCATTTATTATTTCAACCTTCTGTAACAATTCACTATCAGCATATATAGTTTCACTATCACAAATTGTAGGATTCTTATATCTGCCAAAAGGTACATTAAACTGACCTTTAGAATTTACTCGATACAAACCATTAAAACAGGTTTTATTTAAAAAAATAAAATATGTCGTATTATCAATATCTGACAAATTTCCTTCATTAAAACGTTGTCTAATATTTAGATAAAACTCTTTCCTGTTCTCTTCTTCATTAATGCTTAAAAATTCTTTTTGAATTTGATTTAATGCTACTACTAGTGATTCTGGCATATTCTTTACAGTACTATATGCTCTTACTAAATCAGGGTTTAAATCATTAACTACAGCCTTTTCTATATTAGGAAAACGCTGTAACATAAAGAACAGCATAGCTCCACCTCCTATAAAAGGCTCAATATAAGTAAGATTCTCTAAATTAATAAAATTAGATGGCAATAAATTTTCTATAGTAGATAGTAATTGAGTTTTTCCTCCAACCCATTTTATAAACGGCTTTGCTATATATTTTTTCATCTTGTAAAGGTACTTAATTTTAAGCTCATACAAAAATAAGGAAATTAATAATAAAATCAAGAAGTTTTGAATTATTATAATTCACGAATAATCCATACTTTTTGATTTTCAATAATTAATATGATTAATTAGATTTTACAGACACTTAATATTCGTTTTCCTCACGTCCTCATATCTCCCCCTACCCACCAACCTCCTGCCTGAGCCCCCACGCCATCACACGGGATTTTATAATATACCGACAGGCCTGTTCCGAAATCGCAAGGCATTCGGCCGGTTGAAAATCCTTGAAGCGTTCCATTGCTTCCCTTTTTTGCACTGATATATGATGGATAATAACCCTTTACACCAAGATTAATGGAAAATATTAAACATGTATTTTTGACAAAATGTCAAACTATCATTCTGTCATTCTAACCCCTATGAGAATCCAATATTTCGGAACAAAATACAGGAAACATAAAACGTTGGCACTCTCGCGGAGTTAAGGAAATACAAAGTGACAGGAATATCTGGAATTTGCTTTCTTAAAAGAAATTTCATTGCGATGATTTCAGAAAAAAGAGTAAAAATGTAAGAAACATGGAGAAGAAGCCTGACAAAATAGCACTTAAAAAACGAACGTGGATTTTGAGCGTTTTGGTGAAAAAATACGGTTTCCAGGGTTGATTTTCCATGTTGACAGGCACATTTGGAAGACAAATACGGTGTGTTAAAAAAATGATTGCAATGATTTGGAAAAATGATTGTGAAGAGTTAGGTAAATGATTGCAATGACATGGATGAACGATCGCAATGATTTCCCGAAATCATTGCAATGATTTTCCGGAATGATAAAAATTACATGTTCAGACTTGAGTTTTCGTTTGTTTTTGCACAAATTACAGGTTAGCAAAAACAAGCAATATTCAGCAAAAAGTTATTAATCAACTTGTTTTTATAGAATTTTGATACAGCGACTTTAATCCATAAAAGCGACATATCTACAAATATTTTCGGTATTGTCCATCGTAAAACTTTGATTCAATTGGTGGTCATACCGTAGCTGGTGTAATCCTGAACAGATTTGTACAACTGCAAACAAGATTGGACTTACAGGATATTCTGTAAGAAAGATTAATACCTGAAAGAAGCAGTATAATTATGATTGAAACTGACTAGATTAAGTGCTTTGAAAATCCACGACTTTCATGTTTAGGGACAGTATCGGCTCAAATTGGCCGCTACGATCAGGGGGTATAGAAATAATAACTTCTCCATGTCCGGTTTGGATTCTCTCCGGATAGTTCCATTACGTGAATCACCACTTTTAGCATATCGTGCAAAAAATTAATACTAACGGAGAAAATATATAACAAGGAATGAGCCTGATATACTTCCATACATTTCTGACAGCAGGCAGAATAGGTATTGGATGATCGGATTTTGCCATTTCCACAACAATTCCTAATATTAAGATTAATCATAAAAGAAAAGAGGATACGCCAATTTCGACATATCCTCTAATCCTATATCATCAAATCACGATGATATTCAATTATAATGCAAATTAAATTATAAGCCTAAATCCTTGAACGTACGTGGAGCTGGAGTTTTTGGAAGAGGCTTACGGTCTTTCAGCTGTTCCAGAACAACTTGAATGGCTTTTTCCAGTTGCTCGTCTTCACCCATCTGTTCCTTGACAGGATCATTGTCTATAAGGATATCCGGATCCACTCCATGATTTTCGACAATCCACTGACCGGTCTTGGCATCATAATTGGTGAAGAAAGGAACACGGATATCTGTGCCATCCATATAAGGCAGCGAACCGCTAATACCTACAATTCCGCCCCAAGTACGGGTGCCAATTACCGTACCAAGATTATTTGCCTTAAAACTCCATGGGAAGAGGTCGCCATCGGATGCAGAATATTTATTAATCAACAGAACCTTCGGGCCATATTGAGTGGCATCGGGAATTGTTCCGTTTTTGCTCGAATTACGATACATGGTCATACGGTACGGCTTACGGAGCAGACGCTCGATTATCATCGGTGAGACGTTGCCACCACCGTTGGCACGGTCGTCAATAATCAATGCTTCCTTGTCAAGTTGAGGATAGAAGTAACGGGCAAATTCATTCAGACCTTCAGGTCCCATGTCCGGAATATAGATATATCCAACACGGCCTTGCGTTGCTTCTTCCACACGTTTCATATTTTTCTGCACCCAATTGTAATGGTATAACGGATATTCATTATCGGTAGGCGTAACAACCACTTTACGTCCTCCTTTGGCTGCCTGTGTATTGATGGTAAGTTCGGTGAGGACATTTGCTTTTCCAACCAGCAGCTTGTAGATATTATCAACTGTAGTAACCGAAACTCCGTCGATAGCAGTAATATAATCTCCTTCATGAATATTCAAGCCGACTTCCGTCAAAGGCGAGCGCAGACTTTTGCTATATGGTGCTCCCTGGATTATTTTGTCGATGCGGTAATATCCGCTCTTGTCACGACTCAACTCTGCTCCCAACAATCCCATCGGAATACGTTCGGCGCGCTTACATTCGCCTGGATTTACATATGCATGTCCACAAGCCAATTCACTAATCATTTCACTGATTATATAATTCAGGTCAAAACGTGTTTTGGCATGCGGCACCAGCACCTGATATTTGGCTTTGACAGCCTTCCAGTCTATCCCGTGCATATTCTCCAAATAGAATCCGTCACGATAGGCTCTCCAAGCCTCATCGAAAATCTGTGCCCATTCCCGGCTGTAATCTATGGTGGCAACCATATCGGACAAGTTCACAGGGTCATTAAAGGAAAGTTTTCCCATTGTGAGTTTGGACACATACCATTTGTTGTTCTGTAAACATATTACATTATTGTCCGAAGTGGGATTTCCTGACAGTATTGCATTTTCCGCAACTACTTCATCCTTCTGGGTGTCCAGATTAAATGCATGTATATCTCCTTTACTTTGATACCAGACTGCCTTTCCGTCCGAATAAAAATTATAATAGTTATCTGCCTCCAACGGAAGCTTGATAATCCGGGCATATATATCATCAGTATCAATCTTCATCGCAGCATTTTCCTTTTTATCGTCTTTTTTCTTGCCGGATGCGTCGGCAGCGATATTATCCTTTGAATCTGATCCAAGAGCATCCTCTGAAAGGAATGGAGACGGAGTGGATAAAGCCAGAGGAACCAGATAAATGCCTCCCATACGGGTATAGACATGATTCCATTCCAAGCGTCCGTAAACCGGATTGAAATCTCTATCAGAACTGAATATCAAGTATTTTCCATCAGAACTGAATACCGGTCCGGAAGAGTTATACCATTTTTCAGTTACCGGATATTCTTTGCCCGACTTTAAATTATAGATATAAACTACCGACATATCATTCGAAGCCGGTTTTGTGTATGTAATCCACTGGCTGTCGGCAGAAAAAGACACATTCCAAAATTCTGCTTCAGGATTCTGCATCAACACTTTCCTGGCTTTGGAAGCCACATCGACCACGACGATACGATTCTTACGATCAGTATATAAGATTGTCTTGCTGTCAGGACTCCATTCTAATTGACGGATATATGTATCATTATTTTTGGTCAGCTGGACAGGCTCTCCACCTTCTGCCGGCTCGAGCCAGATTTCGGTTTCGCCGGTACGGTCGGAAATATAAGCGATATATTTACCGTCTGCCGACCATTCGGCATCTCTTTCATGTGCTCCCGGAGTATGTGTGATATTGCGTGTGACACCTTTCGCAACCGGGACATCGAAAACTTCTCCACGGGCAGTGACAGCCAGACGTTTTCCATTTGGAGACAAACTTATGGCCGTCAAATCATCGGCAACATGTTTCTGCTCTGTGCGTGCATACACATTCTCGCCATTTAGGGTGATATGTATCTGTTCCGACTTGCGGGTCTTCGGATCTAAACGATAGATATAACCGCCGTGTTCATATACAATGGTATTCCCGTCTGAGCTGGGGAACTTCACGTCGTAATCCGTATAATCAGTAACTTTTTCTGTCTGTCCGGTCTTGGTATTATATACAAACAGATTCATTGTCATGTCGCGGTCAGACGCAAAGAAAATCTCATCTCCAATCCACATCGGGAAAATATCCTGAGCCACGTTGTTTGTGATATTCATTACCTTCTTGGCTTCGGTATCATAAATCCATATATCATCGGCCATTCCTCCACGGTAATATTTCCAGCTGCGGAATTCACGGAACACACGGTTATATGCCAACTTCTTCCCGTCCGGGGAATAAGAACAGAAACCACCTTCAGGCAAAGGAAGAGCTTCAGGCATTCCTCCCTCCTTTCCTACCTGCCAAAGCTTACCATCAAAGCCATCACCTATGCGGTTGCGGTAAACAATCTCTTTACCGTCGGGCGACCAAGCCATGACAATATTGTTTGGTCCCATACGATCACCCAAATCATCCCGACTGTTTGTAGAGGTATAAGTCAGACGTTGCGGTTCTCCACCACCGGAAGGAATCAGATAAACCTCTGTGTTACCATCATACTGCCCTGTAAAAGCAATCGATTTGCCGTCAGGAGAATAGTGAGGGAAAATTTCATATCCTACGTGAGAAGTCAGACGCTGTGCCTCCCCACCCGACAAAGGAGCACGGTACAGGTCACCGGCATAAGTGAACACTACATCTGTTCCATTGGTAGAAGGGAAACGAAGTAACCGGGCTTCATCCGCATGAACGGAAGCACTCAGTCCTGCTACAAATGTCATAAAACAAAATACCTTTCTCATAACTCTAAAATTTACTCTTATAATACAAGCAAAGTTATGCATTTATGTTTAATATTCTACCAGGCTGTGGATTACCTTGCAGCAATTTGATATGGAATATTATTTCGGCAATTTGCTGGATATTTATCATCTTTCCCCTTCAGAAATCATGTATATCGGATTTTGTTGCAATAAATAAAGTCAAGCCACAGTTCTGGTATTGGAACCGTGGCTTGACTTAATACTTTATTATACAGATTTGAGTTACTCTGCAGGAGCCCATTTACAACGAACAGGAGAAACGATAGCGCCTTCTTCCTTAAGCTGCTTCATAGCTTTATCAACTTCTTTGCGGTCGATTCCGCTTAGTTCTGCAATTTTACCTGCATTAAGAGGAGTTCCTGCCTCTTTCATTGTTGCCAATACTTTGTCTTTTGTTTCCATAATTCTTAATTTTATTAGTTGTTATTTTATCCCGGACATAACATACCTGACACATAAAATCAATATGATATTCCGGATTTACTAAATCTGATGAATCAGGACATTCTGGTCTTATAATCTTCGTAACCGAATTTGCGAACAACACTTAGTCCTTTCTCTGAGTCAAAGATACAGATCGACGGATGTGTGACACCATTAAACATAGTTGTCTTTACCATGGTATAATGTATCATATCACGGAAGACGATTCTGTCGCCTACTTTTGGTTCACGTCCACCGTCGAAAGCCCAATCTCCATAAAAATCACCGGCAAGACAGCTGTTGCCTCCCATTCGCCATATCACCTCTCCTTCTTCAGGATCATGTGCGCCCAAAATTGTAGGTTTGTATGGCATTTCAAGGCAATCAGGCATGTGGCATGCAAATGACACGTTCAGCATCAGAGTATTGATCCCTCCGTTTCTTACTATATCTTCTACTGTTGAAACCAGACAACCTGTATCCCATGTGAAAGCACTTCCCGGCTCAAGTATGATGCGCAGATGCGGATGGCGTGACTTGAACTCATTGAGAATACGGATGAGTTCGTTTTCGTCATAATCCTTATGAGTCATCAGATGTCCGCCACCCATATTGAGCCATTTTATTTGCGGGAAGAAATGTCCGAATTTTTCTTCTACAGCTTTGAGTGTTCCTTCAAGGTCAGCCGGACGTGATTCGCACAGAGAATGGAAATGCAGTCCTTCTATTCCTTCAGGAAGTTCTGTCAAATCAACAGAACGTATTCCAAGGCGTGAAGTTGGAGATGCAGGATTATACAAATCTGTTTCGACAGTTGAATATTCGGGATTCACACGCAAGCCGCATGAGATTCCTGCTTTGCGAGCATCGTTGCCAAATCGTGCATACTGCGACAGAGAATTGAAAGTGATATGACTGCTGCAAGCCATTATTTCCGGAAATTCGGCTGAAGTGTAAATCGGAGCATAAGTATGCGATTTCTCACCATATTCCTCAAAAACCAAACGAGCCTCGGCCAATGAACTAGCAGTGGCACCATCGCTATGTTTGCGCAATTCAGGAAAAATGCTCCACATAGCATTTGCTTTAAGGGCTACGATAATTTCAACACCTGTTGCCTTTCTCACCTTGTCTATCACTTCCATATTTGCAGCCAGCAATGATGTATGGAGGATATATGAAGGCGATGGGACTTCGGTGAAGTCCCATTCGCGCAACACTTGTTCTTTATCTATCATACTTCCAGATCGATATCAAATTTCTCAACCCAAGGCAAACCTTGTTCTCCCAATTCTGCCAAGAATGGATCCGGATCGAATTCTTCTACGTTGAACACACCAGCGCCTTTCCACAGACCACGAGCAAACATAGCTGCTCCCAATGCTGCAGGAACACCTGTTGTGTAGCTTACTGCCTGAGTGCCTGTTTCCTTGTATGCAGCTTCGTGGTCGCAGTTGTTATAGATATAATATGTGCGTTCCTTTCCGTCTTTGATACCACGGATGCGGCAACCGATTGAAGTTTCACCGTGATAATTTGAACCTAAAGATTTAGGATCAGGCAAAACAGCTTTCAGGAACTGCAATGGAACAATCTTTGTACCGTTGTATTCCACTTCGTCGATACGAGCCATACCTATGTTCTGAATAACACGAAGGTGAGTCAGATATTCCTGGCCGAATGTCATCCAGAAACGAGCACGTTTAAGAGTTGGGAAATTCTTAACCAAAGATTCCAATTCTTCGTGATACAACAAATATGAATCACGCGCGCCGATGTTTGGATAAGTAAGTGACTTGTGGATTTCAAGTGGCTGAGTTTTCACCCATTCGCCATTTTCGTAGTAACGACCGTTCTGAGTAATCTCACGGATATTGATTTCCGGATTGAAGTTTGTGGCAAAAGCCATGCCGTGATTTCCGGCGTTGCAATCCACGATATCCAAATACTGCATTTCATCAAAATGATGCTTAGCTGCATAAGCAGTGAAGATAGCAGAAACACCAGGGTCGAAACCGCAGCCCAAAATCGCTGTAAGACCTTTCTCCTTGAAGCGATCATGGTAAGCCCACTGCCAGCTATATTCGAAATGAGCTTCGTCTTTTGGCTCATAGTTGGCAGTATCCAAATAATTAACACCACATTCCAGACATGCATCCATGATTGTCAGGTCCTGATATGGCAAAGCAACGTTAATTACAATGTCCGGACGGAATGAACGCATCAAAGCTACCAATTCTGGCACACTGTCTGCATCGACCTGTGCCGTCTGGATACGGTTGCCACCTACAGCTTGAGCAATCTGGTCACATTTCGATTTTGTACGGCTTGCCAACATAATGTCTGAAAAACATGAATGTTTGGCTACCTTGTGTGCTACAACGGTTCCTACACCGCCGGCACCAATAATTAATACTCTTGACATTTATTTATTAGATAATTATAGAATGCAGGGTACAGAATTGAGGACCCTGCGGACTCATTTTTCCCGATTATTTATTGAATACCAATGACAATATCTGGTATATCAATTTTGCTGCAAGAAAATCAGATGCCTTGCTTGCCGGATTAGGACATAGTTCTACAACATCCAGACCAACTATATTATGTTCTTTTGCAATCAGTCCTATTGTGCGCAACAAGTCACGATAGCTCAGACCGTCAGGCTCCGGTGTTCCGGTTGAGGGAAGATATGCCGGGTCAAGGACATCAAGGTCAATGGTTATATATACATTTTTCTTAAGTTGTGCAGATACTTCCTTTTCCCATCCTTGCTGTTCTTTTATCTTATAAGCATGGAATATACGTGACGGATTTATATTCTTAAGCTCACTAGTGTCCGAACTTCTGATTCCCACCTGCGTTACACTGTCAGTAAGCTCCAATGCACGAGCCATAACGCAAGCATGATTATGTGAAGAACCTTCATATTCATCACGCATATCAGAATGTGCATCAAACTGGATGATTGACAAATCATCATATTTCTTAGCCACGGCACGGAAAGCTCCAATGCTGACAGAGTGCTCGCCTCCAATCAAAACCGGGAATTTTCCATCTGCCAAAATACTGTCCATAGCCTTTTCGACCTCGGCAGACATGGCTTCCGGTGATGAATCTTCAGTTACTGGTGCTAATGTAGCAATACCTTTCTTATATACTTCAGTTCCAGTTTCTATATCATAAAATTCCAGATTAAACGATGCGTCAAGCAATGCCTCCGGACCTTTATCTGCGCCTTTGATCCATGTGCTTGTTCCATCATATGGCACAGGAAGAATGGCAATTGCAGCCGTAGAATAATCTGTGTACTCTGATGTGAAATCTCCAAATTCTCTCATCGGATTTATTAGTTTTAATTGTTTCAAAATTTATATTATTCAAGTTTCGCAAACTCAACTTTCAGGAGTTAAAGAAGTTATAAGGAGTTATGACTCTGCTTCGCATAGCCGGGAAGTTAAAAGCCGATAGATTTTAGATTCAAACAGTATTGGCCTTTAACTCCTATAACTCCTTTTTTAACTCCTGTAACTCCATAACTTACAACACACGCGAAACTTAAGTTATATTATCCATAATATTATGACAAGACTTTTTCCTCCAACAGGTTGTATTATCTGCTTGTCATCCTCTTTATAATGCTATAAGCATTGAATATACCCAACTCTCCTGCCTTACTCAAATCGGCTATTCCTTTTCGGGCATCGCCAAGAGACAAATATGCCAAACCTCTGTTGAAGTATGCGTCGGCAAATTCGGGATCTCTGTATATTGCTTCTGTATAATCGGCAATTGCCGCACGATAATCCCGCTGAGCACATCTTATGTTTGCACGATTGAAATATGCATACACGAAATTTGGAGCATACTTAATAACCATATCATAGTCACGGGTAACCATTTCATACTCGTATGACTTTTTGCTGTCTTTCAGTTTTGCAGTAACAGGGTCGTTACCTGTTTTCTTTACTCCGCTAGTTTTTCCCGTAGCCAAGTTCATAGTCATATTTCCCCCGGAAATAAACTCTTCGGCATAAGTCTGCTCTTCCTGGGACGAAGCATATTCCAACTTCTTATATCTCACCACAGCCCTGTTGAAATAAGCCATTACGAATTCCGGATTAATATCTATTACACGGTCAAAGTCTTTTATCGCTTCATCGAAATCCTGTACCAGCATATAGTCAATAGCCCTGCCAAAATACAAATCAGCATCGTTAGGATTCTTTTCAAGGCGTGCAGAATATTCGTTTATAGACTCGAAATGAGCATTTACCTGGTCTTCGGTCAAAGCAGCTTCCTGATTTGTCAAAATTAATTTGCGCTTCAGTAGCATCTTTGAATTATATGACTCAACTATTTTGTCATAATATACAAGTTTTTTGACCGGGTCAGGTTTTTCATAATATGTTAGGATAAACTGAGGCTCAATGTCTACATGCACATTGTTGTCCTGAACTCGTCCACGCACTTCGCTCTGATATTTACTGCGTCGTTCCTCCTCTTTGTCATAAACGACAAGGCGGTTGAATTTGCTTATGTTCTTATCAGACTGCTCGCGGGTATTCTCTTCCTGCTTGTCTTTTGCATCCTTATCTTTATTATCATCATTATCAGCCAAGCCTGATGAAGATGTTGATTTTCCGGCTGCGCGGTCTTTCTTCATCTGCTGTTCCTTATTATAAGCAGTCCAGAAGTCTTTGTCTGCACCGGCAAGGTCATTCATTTTCTTCTTCGCTTCCCCTCTGCTGTAATATCCTGGCAAGAAGTTAGGATATTCATTAAGCACTACGTCATAATCGGCAACGGCTCCGCGATAGTCGCCTGTTTCAAAACGCAGCAAAGCTCTATTGTAGTACGCCATGTAATTGTCAGGCTCAAGATTTATCACCACATCAAAGTCTTCAATCGCTCTGTTGTTATCGCCAACCTGGAATCGGAGAAGTCCACGGTTGAACCGGGCAATGAGATTGTCACGGTCCATGCTTACCACCTGATCGTAATCTGCCATTGCGCCACGTAGATTATTCTGTTGATATCTGACCAAACCACGATTTATGAAATATCCACTTTCACGGGGATTAAGATGGATTGCTTCATTCAAATCAACCAAAGCGCTGTCCAAACTATGCATCTGATAATGCAGAATAGCACGGTTACCATATGCCGGAGCATAATATGGATCCATTTCTATAGCCTTGTTATAATCGGCAAGAGCTTTCAAAGTGTCGCCTTTCTCCAAATACATCGCACCTCTAGACAAATAATTCATTGAATATCTCGGGTGAGCTTTCATCAAAGCTTCAAAAGCTTTTTCAGCACCATCGAAATCACCTTTCTGGATATAAGCTACAGCCCTATTTATCATCATCTGACGGTCTTCCATGCGGAACTCCAACCCTTTAGTGTAGTCTGCAATCGCTCCGTCATAGTTTTCCTGGCTCTGCCGGGCAACACCTCTGGCATAATAAGCTTGGGCAAGGAACGGATTACGTTCGAGGCAAGCGGTGCAATCGTCTTCTGCACCCTTATAATCGTCAAGGCTGATCTTTGCGACAGCACGAAAGAAATATGGCTCAGCAAGCCAAGGTTTAGCCTTTATTACCTGATTGAAATATTGGATGGATAGCACATAATCCTCAAAATACAGAGCATTTCGTCCGATTGACATAACTCGGTCTGTGTTAATCTGCGCCCACAACGAAAAAGAGCATATATTTATCAACAACAATATAAGCAATCTCTTCATCTCTTTCTTAATATATTTTCTTTTCAGTTTCTACTTTTTTGATATTCGATACAAAAATAGGTATTTTGTTTGACTTCACTACATAACAGAAACTAAAAATCAAAAACAGAAACAGACATTAGCTCTTTTATTAAAATTTCACAAGAGTCAAAACTTGTGGAGTTGCCGGGATTGAAAGATGAGTCCGGCAAAGATATATTTATATTACCCTCTGAAAATACATCCGACCCCATTCCAAAATACGTCCGTATATATTCTTCCGTGGGGCAATATATATTCTTTCGCGGGTTCGGACCTACAAAAAATATCTTTGGAACATTTTGGAAACACTTCTGCATATATTCCGACTTTTTTCCAATGCCGAATATTTCTATACAAAAACATCGTTCTAAAAAAAAAGGATGCGACCTTTCTTTAAAAAGCTCGTTATGTTTTTCAAAATTCATCGTTATGTTTTTTCAGAAACACTGCGAGCTTTTTTCTCCCATGTTTCACAATTTGACTATAATGATGGTTATCAAAGAAATCATGTGAAACATGAACACATTTTAACACTAGTTACATTATGGGATTATAAAGAATATACTTTACTTGAATCATAAGTAGCTTTTCAATATTTATTTCTCATTTAGTCGTATAACTTATGAAGATATGGAATAAAAGAGATTTGACTTATTATATAATACTCTGCAAATTTGTTTCTCTAAATCATTTTTATGAATTTTACGGTGCTTTTAAATGTATATTATCAAAAATGCAAAACGATTCAATAGTATTCAGGAAAGCCGGGCATTGCGACACCGACCGTATTATGGAAATCATGCAGCAGGCAAAGGAACAAATGAAACGCTTGGGAAGTTACCAATGGAATGAGAATTATCCTGCACGTGAAAACATAAGCACAGATATAGATAACAACGAAGCTTATGTATTCGAAAAGGCTGGAACTGTCATAGCTTATGGCGTTATTTCCTTCATGGAAGAAGAAGTTTACAGGCAAATCAATACCTGGACAACTGACGATGATTATATTGTTGTGCACCGTCTGGCTGTTGCAGACGAAGCCAAACGCCAAGGTCTTGGGAAAAGATTTATGCTCAAAGCTGAGGATGTGGCAAGACAAAGAGGTGTAAATTTTTTCCGTGTGGACACGAAATATGACAACAATTATATGCTTAGTATATTCAAATCTCTCGGATTTGTATATAAAGGCGACGTCGTTTATCGTGGCGGTGAAGAAAGGCTGGCTTTTGAGAAAGATTTGAGATATACACAAATGCAAAAATCTGATATTTCTGACAATATTGTTATCTATCAAGCTGAAGATGGAGAAATCAAATTGGATGTAAAGGTAGAAGGCGAATCTGTTTGGCTGACACAAGCACAAATGAGCGAACTTTTCGGCAGGGATAGAACCGTTATCGGGAAACATATTAAAAATATTTTTTCAGAAGGCGAACTCAACGAAAAAGTGGTATGTGCAAAAATTGCACACACCACTTCACATGGTGCTATCAAAGGAAAATCTCAGACAAAAGAAATTGTTTATTATAATCTTGACGTAATTATATCTGTTGGTTATCGTGTAAAATCTAAACGAGGAACACAATTCCGTATTTGGGCTAATAAAATTCTGAAAGAATATATTATAAAAGGTTATGCAATCAATCAGAAACTAAAATTAGAACGATACGAAGAACTTAAGGATGTGGTCCGTATACTGGGAAACACTTTGAGGAATCAAGAGAATTTGACATCAGACCAATCTAAAGGCTTATTAGTTGTAGTGACTGATTACGTATATGCTTTAGATACTTTAGACAAATATGATTATCAACAACTTTCGATAGAGCAAACAACCAATGGTGATAAGTTCAGAGCTACATACGAAAATGCAATGGAAGCTATTATGAGTCTTAAAGGAAAATTCGGCGAAAGCGAATTATTTGCACATGAGAAAGACCAGTCATTCAGAAGCTCTATTGCCACTATATACCAAACATTTGATGGGATCGAACTCTATCCAAGCATTGAAGAAAAAGCAGCAATGCTACTTTATTTGGTAACAAAAAATCATTCCTTCAGTGATGGTAATAAACGAATCGCTGCAATGTTATTTCTCTGGTTCATGGAAAACAACGGCATACTTTACAGAAACAACGGAGAGAAAAGGATTGCAGACAACACTTTGGTTGCCATTACATTAATGATTGCAGAAAGCAGAACGGAAGAAAAAGATATTATGGTAAAAGTCGTAGTGAATCTAATTAATAAAAACAACTAATATATGAACAATAAAGAAGAACTTCAAAAACATAACATCCTCATTACTGAAAGTAAAGAAAAATTTCAGGATGTGTCAATTGCACCAATGCACACCGCCGAACATATCCTGAACCAGACTATGGTCAGAATGTTCGGATGCCCACGCTCGAAAAATGCGCATATTGAAAGGAAAAAAAGTAAAGCTGACTATTTATTGAGCGAAGCTCCAACCGACGAAATGATGCAGGAAGTGGAAAGACGGATAAATGAAGTAATAGACCAGCATCTGAATGTTACTGCAGAATTCATGAGTAAAGAAGACGCGGCAAACATTGTGGACCTGAGCAAACTGCCGGATAATGCAAGCGACACGCTTAGAATCGTAAAAATTGGAGATTACGACGCTTGTGCATGCATTGGCGCACACGTGGCAAACACATCTGAAATCGGGCATTTCAAAATGTTGAACTACGACTATCAGGACGGAAGACTAAGGCTGAGATTCAAACTTATCGAATAAATTTCACGGCAAACATTGTTATAAAATATATTTTGTGTAAGTTTGCAATCGGAAAACACAAATGAAAAGGATTATATTTATTCAGACTTTAAATAAAGAAAGTTATGCAAACAATGGACAATTTTAACTTTGCCGGTAAAAAGGCAATTGTGCGCGTTGACTTTAACGTGCCTTTGAATGAAGAAGGTAAAATCACTGACGACACTCGTATCCGCGGTGCTCTGCCTACATTGAAGAAAATCTTGGCAGACGGTGGTAGCCTTATCATCATGTCTCACATGGGTAAACCAAAAGGTAAAGTAAATGCTAAATATTCTTTGAGCCAGATTGTTGACGCAGTTTCTGAAAAACTTGGCGTTGCTGTTCAGTTCGCTCCTGATTGCGCTAAAGCTGCTGAAGCTGCTGCAGCTTTGAAACCGGGAGAAGTCCTTCTTTTGGAAAACTTGCGTTTCTATCCTGAAGAAGAAGGTAAACCAGTTGGTATCGAAAAAGAAGATCCTGCATACGAAGATGCTAAAAAAGCCATGAAAGCTTCTCAGAAAGAATTCGCTAAGACTTTGGCTTCTTATGCTGACTGCTATGTTAACGATGCATTCGGTACTGCTCACCGTAAACACGCTTCAACTGCTGTTATCGCAGACTACTTCGATGCAGACCACAAAATGTTGGGCTACTTGATGGAAAAAGAAGTTACAGCTGTTGACAACGTATTGAGCAACATCAAACGTCCGTTCACTGCAATCATGGGTGGTTCTAAAGTTTCAACTAAGATCGGTATCATCGAAAACTTGATGGACAAAGTTGACAACTTGATTCTTTGCGGTGGTATGGCATTTACTTTCGCTAAAGCTCAGGGTGGCAAAATCGGTAACTCTTTGGTTGAAGATGACAAACTTCAGTTGGCTTTGGATATCATCGCTAAAGCTAAAGCTAAAGGAGTAAACTTGGTTTTGGGTTGCGACTGTATCGCTGCTGACGCTTTCGCTAATGATGCTAACACTCAGGTTTGCGATGACAGCAATATTCCTGACGGATGGATGGGCTTGGATGCTGGTCCTAAGACTCGCGAAGAATTCAAGAAAGCAATCAAAGGTGCTAAAACTATCCTTTGGAACGGTCCTGCAGGTGTATTCGAAATGGATAACTTCGCCGGTGGTTCAAAAGCTATCGCTGATGCTATCGCAGAAGCAACTGCTGAAGGCGCATTCTCTTTGATCGGCGGTGGTGACTCTGTTGCTTGTATCAACAAGTTTGGTATGGCTGACAAAGTTTCTTACATCTCAACTGGTGGTGGTGCTTTGCTTGAAGCTATCGAAGGTAAAATCCTTCCGGGTATCGCAGCAATCAAAGGCGAATAACAAATTGTTTTTTCTTTTAAATTAAAGAATAGGCTAAACTGACACAGAAAGCATGGAGAGAATTTATTTCTCCGTGTTTTCTGTGTTTATATGTTTAAACATGAAATAAAATGGAATTACCTAATGACCCGATGATGCTTTTCAGTTTCATCAATCTAAAATTAAGAGATTATTATTCCTCACTTGACGACTTATGTTCAGATATGGATATTGAAAAGAAATATCTGATCGACAAGATGAAGTCTGCCGGATTTGAATACAATCCTATGCAGAATAAATTTTGGTAATATTATTACAATTATTACTGCGGTTTCCTTTTAAAGTCTCAAGTTCTTTATCCTGCCAGCTTTTCAAGTTGCTCAACTTATAATATTCTATAGTTTTTCTGTCAAGAAAACTATAGATTTTTTATGCCTATAAGCAAGTGTTCACAATTATTTTTATAACCTGGCTAAAACTTAAGTCGTAAAAATAAAATGTACACTTACATATAAAATATAATCTGCATAAAAAACCAAGAGTTCCTTCTATTTTTTATGGAACAAAAGGAAAGAAGGTTTTATTCGCATATAAATTCCGGCAGAAAAGCTTGTAGATTGTTTATTCTTCTCCTCCACTCCATCAACAATGAATTTTCCACCAAAACAATGGTAAACCGACAAGTCCGCACCAAAAGAAAAGTATTTTCCGAAAGAACGGGTATATTCCAATCCCCAATGCAAAAGTTGTGGATTTTCAAAAACACCTCCTATTTTTTTAGTTGACACCGAACCAAAAAACGGGCATCCCAATATGGAGATGAAATCCTTGTTCCACATATATCCAGCTTTCAACCTGACATTTTTGATATCCGCAAATGCATTGGAATAAATGGCATATCCGGAATCCAACTGCCACATCTTGCCTGCTTGCTGATAATAGCCCAAAATATCCAACTCCAAACCAGCTTTTTTCAAATATTCCTTGGATGCATTCCACTCAGCCCCTATTCCCAATGCTCCATTCATCAATGTCTGTACGGAATTAGTCGTTATTGTATCAATCTCACCACCATAATGGCGTGCCAAAAGTTGAAGGTTTGTGTAAAAATGCATTTCATTTTCAGGTTCATTCCATTTGGCACGCGAAGAAAGCCCTACTGTGAATGATTCCTGATGCACATCATTACGGAAAATAAAACTATCCCAACTTCCCCAAAAATCCAAATCGAAATATTTACTTGAATACAAAATCTGAGCCCCAGCCTCAGGGTCTGCAGTCAGGTTTGATTCCGGATTGTAAAGAGGTTCTACCAAACGGTGATTTGACGCTCCATAAATATTTCCTAAAATCACACTGAAATTATCTGAAAAATCCATTTGCGCCCTTAACCAAGGCAAAGCGTGGAAACCGTTCTGAAAATCATTTCCCTGCCATTCCGGAATATCAAAATATGATGCATAAGGATATTGCTGGGCTCCCCAATATTTCAAAAGATGAGCTCCCAATTCCAGCTTGATATTTTCCAAAGGATAGTAAACAACTTTAGGCTGAAGCCAAAAACCAGGCAATGAATATCCTTTCATTACATTCCCTGAATATTCATTGTCTTTAAAAAAAGACAAGTTATCTAACTCAATAAATAAACTGCTTTTATTGTCTTTATCTATTTTATAATCGCTACGATATAATTTATCTGCCAATTGAGCATTTGCTGCCAACACGGTAAAAAGCATGGCAGGGATAAGTATTTTTCTTAAAAACATCTTATTGCAATATATTCTTCGAAGTGCAAAGAAAATAACAAAATGCGAAACATGCATTATCAAATGCTTATTTTAGTAATAACTGTGATTTATTTTTGTATTTTTGCAATGAGGGATTTTGCCCCAAAGTTTTGCAAAATTGCAAAATCACAGAAAATAATAAGACATTTATTTATGAAAATATTTTTTTTCGATTTGGAAACTACCGGTATTAAATACTGGAGAAATGGCATCCACCAGATAAGCGGACAAATTGTCATTGATGGAGAAATTAAAGAATACTTTAACTTCAATGTCTGTCCTAACCCACAATGCGAAATCGACGATGAAGCTTTGAAAGTCTGCAATGTGACACGCCAGCAAATACTTTCTTATCCTCCGATGAAAGATGTTTACAACCAGCTCATAGAATTGCTTTCAAAATATATTGACAAATACGACAAGACGGACAAGTTTTTTCTTGCCGGATATAACAACGCGTCATTCGACAATCATTTTCTGAAAGCTTTTTTTGTGCAAAACGGAGATAATTTTTTTTACTCCTGGTTTTGGGTAAATTCAATAGATGTTATGGTTCTGGCATCACAATATCTTATGAGAGAACGCTCGAAAATGAAAGATTTCAAACAGGAAACCGTTGCACGAGAATTAGGAATCCCTATTGAACCAATAAAATTACACGACGCTAAATACGACATAGAGCTTACAAAAGCCATATGGGACATAATCACTAAACACAATAATTGATGAACGCTATTAAAAACATTTTATTTCTTCTGATATTAGGGACTTTTGCATTATCCAGCGATTTGGCAGCCCAGGAAAAGGCTTATCCAAAAGATGGAGAGGGAATAACTCTGTTTCTTAAAAGGTTCAACAGGACCGGTGAATATTATAAAAATCAATTCATTGAGCTTAACAGAGGCAAATTCGGCAAAAATTACGGTTTGCTCAAACATTTTAAATACACCTTACCTCCTCTGATAGAATCAGGAAAAGCATCAGGTAAGAACAATAAAGTAAAAAATCAAGACAATCCTGCAAAAAAGACAAACAACGAACCGCTTTTCGGAAAGAAATATGCAAGTTTCGAAATGGTGTCAAATGAACTGTCCGGCGCATGCTTTTATCTGGTGAGCGGCCATGGCGGACCGGATCCGGGAGCTATTGGATATGCCGGTAAAAAAGAATTGCATGAGGACGAATATGCTTATGACATCATACTTAGAGTGGCGCGTAACCTTATGATGAGAGGTGCAAAAGTTCATATAATCATCCAAGATTCCAAAGACGGAATCCGCGATGAATATTTCCTGAACAACAGCAAACGTGAAACTTGCATGGGAAGCAAAATCCCGCTCAACCAGGTTCAGCGCCTGAAACAAAGATGTGACAAAATCAATTCCTTATATAATAAGGATAAGGAAACTTACAAAAGAGCTTTGTTCGTTCATGTTGACAGTAGAAGCAAAAGCAAACAAACAGATGTGTTCTTCTATCACAGCGGAAGCTCGGCTGGCAAGCATCTTGCACGGACTATGAGAAATACATTCCAAAAGAAATATGAAAAGCATCAGCCTGGCAGAGGTTTCTCGGGAACTATCAGCAAGCGCGATTTATATGTTATAAAGAATACTGTTCCAACTGCTTTATTCGTGGAATTGGGCAATATTCAAAATAAATATGACCAGCAACGTATTGTCCAGAAGAACAATCGTCAGGCTTTGGCAAACTGGATATGTGAAGGATTTCTGTTAGATTACAGAAAGAATAAATAAACCTCAAAAAACTATTTTACCTATGTCTACTATTTCACCATTCGCTAAACCAGTATATGTAATGTTGAAACCGGCAGGTTCAATATGCAACTTGGCATGCGAGTATTGCTATTATCTGGAAAAAGGCAAACTTTATCCGGAAGAGAAAAACACAATTTTATCAGATGAACTGCTTGAAAAGTTTATCAAAGAATACATTGAGTGCCAGACTACGCAAGAAGTCCTTTTCACCTGGCACGGTGGGGAAACACTTATGCGTCCGCTTGGATTCTACAAAAAAGCAATTGAGATTCAGAAAAAGTATGCTAACGGAAGGCAAATTGACAATTGCATACAGACAAACGGCACATTGCTAAATGATGAGTGGTGTAAATTTTTCAAAGAAAACAATTTCCTTGTCGGAATATCAATAGATGGACCTCAAGAATTTCATGACGAATACAGAAGGAACAAGCAAGGATTGCCTTCCTTCTTCAAAGTGATGAAAGGAATTGAACTGCTCAAAAAGCACGGAGTGGAATATAATGCGATGGCAGTTGTCAATGACTATAATGTTGACTATCCTTTGGAATTCTATAACTTTTTCAAGGAAATAGATTGCAGATATATCCAGTTTGCTCCTATAGTTGAAAGATTGACAGCACACAATAACGGCACAGTCCTGACAAGTCCGAATGAGCAAAATGATGAAATCAAACTTGCTCCTTTTTCAGTGGACCCTGAGAAATGGGGAAATTTCCTTTGTAGCATATTCGATGAATGGGTAAAAAAGGATGTTGGAAAGTTTTTCATTCAGATATTCGACTCTACTTTGGCCAATTGGGTTGGAGTTCAGCCGGGTGTATGTTCTATGGCAAAACATTGCGGACACGCCGGTGTGATGGAGTTCAATGGAGATGTATATTCTTGCGACCATTTTGTGTTTCCTGAATATAAACTGGGAAATATCCGCACACAAACGCTGACAGAAATGATGTATAGTCCACGACAGCTAAAGTTTGGAACTGATAAATTCGACACTCTTCCTTCGCAGTGTAAGAATTGTGAATACTTATTCGCGTGCAACGGCGAATGTCCTAAAAACAGATTCATGAAAACTAAAGATGGAGAATTTGGTCTGAATTATCTGTGTAAAGGCTATTATAAGTTTTTCGAACATGTGGCGCCATTTATGGATTTCATGAAGAAGGAACTGCAAGCCCAGCGCCCGCCAGCAAATATTATGGAGCATATTATTGTTGAAGAAGGTTCGGTAAGACTTGATTGAACTTAATAATTCGAATTTCGCAAGTTGCTAAACTTAAAAGTCAACAAGGCTTCAGAGGCAAGTTGACAAGGTCAAAACAACTGTAACTTTACATTCATCATCTAAAAACCTTGTTGACTTGTCTCCTTGTTAACTTGTTATCTGTAAGTTGAGCTTGCGGAGCTTGAGTTAATAATAAAGACACACTATATTAAGGCTGATAATGTACATTTTTTCAGAAAAGCTTCAAAAAACAGATGGTAAAACAACAAAATTGCAATCTACACATTGCAGTTTAGAAGAAGTTATTTATATTTGCGCAGTCAAACAATAAATATTGTTTATAATTGTGGAAGCTTTTTTTCGTACACATAAATATTTGGTCGAGCATCTGCAATCTCCCGTTCGGAGAGGTTTAATGGACGAAATAGACTGGAATGATCGTTTGATAGGAATAAAAGGCTCACGAGGTGTAGGCAAAACTACATTTTTGCTGGATTATGCACGTGAACATTTTGGAGCAGACAATCAGGAATGTCTGTATGTTAATCTGAATCATTTTTATTTTACAGAATGTTCTATCAAAGATTTCGCTACAAACTTTTATAAACAAGGTGGTAAAGTTTTGCTGATTGATCAGGTATTCAAATATTCAGGCTGGTCAAAGGAACTTCGTTATTGCTATGACAATTTTCCGGATTTGAAAATAGTTTTCTCCGGTTCTTCAGTAATGCGTCTGAAAGAAGAAAACCCGGATTTGTCCGGAAAAGTTGTTTCTTACCATTTGAGAGGTTTTTCTTTCAGAGAATTTCTTAACTTGCTTTCCGGGAATGACTTCAGAGCTTACACTCTGAGCGAAATAATGAACAATCACCGTGATATATGCAGAGAAATATGCAGGAAAGTGCAGCCTTTGGATTATTTCCAGGATTATCTCCATCATGGTTTTTATCCATTTTTCCTTGAAAAACGTAATTTCTCAGAAAATCTGCTCAAGACAATGAACATGATGCTTGAGGTAGATGTCCTGTATATAAAACAAATTGAACAAAGTTATTTGCCCAAATTACGCAAATTATTATATTTGCTAGCGGTAAATGCACCTGGAACACCAAATGTAAGTCAACTTAGCAAAGAAATAGAGACTTCACGTGCAACGGTGATGAATTATATAAAATATCTGGCAGACGCGCGTCTGGTAAACATGCTTTATCCTGCGGGAGAATCATTTCCCAAAAAACCGTCGAAAGTATACATGTATAATTCAAACCTTATGTATCCTATAAGACCTATGCAGGTCAATCCGGATACTGTGCGCGAGTCGTTTTTCTATAATCAGTTGCAAAAAGACAGTACACTCAGTCAGGGTGCCAAAAACACACAGTTTGTAGTAGATAACAAATATCAGTTCAGGATTGAAGAGACTATGCGTTCAAAAAATAATCCTGACATATATTATGCAGTGGATAAGATAACTTGTGGAGAGGATAATGTTATTCCACTGTGGTTGTTCGGTTTTTTATATTGATTAATACTAAAAACAAAAAATACTAATAGTACTAATAGTTTATAAGTCTATGACAAAACAAAAGAAATTTATCACCTGTGATGGTAACCAGGCTGCTGCGCATATTTCATATATGTTCAGTGAAGTTGCTGCTATTTATCCCATCACTCCATCATCTACAATGGCTGAATATGTAGATGAATGGGCTGCTGCCGGACGTAAGAACATCTTCGGCGAAACAGTATTGGTTCAGGAAATGCAATCAGAAGCTGGTGCAGCCGGTGCTGTACACGGTTCATTGCAGGCTGGTGCATTGACAACAACATACACTGCATCTCAAGGTCTGTTGCTGATGATCCCTAATATGTATAAAATCGCAGGTGAATTGCTTCCTTGCGTATTCCATGTTTCTGCTCGTACATTGGCTTCACACGCATTGTGTATCTTTGGCGACCACCAGGATGTTATGTCTTGCCGCCAGACAGGTTTCGCAATGTTGGTTGAAGGTTCTGTTCAGGAAGTTATGGATTTGGCAGGTGTTGCACACTTGTCAACTATCAAATCTCGCGTTCCTTTCGTTAACTTCTTCGACGGTTTCCGTACATCTCACGAAATCCAGAAGATTGAAATGTTGGAAAACGAAGATTTGGCTCCACTTATCGACCAGGAAGCTTTGGCTGAATTCCGTGCTCGCGCATTGAACCCAATGAAACCAGTAGCACGTGGTATGGCTGAAAACCCAGATCACTTCTTCCAGCACAGAGAATCTTCAAATAATTTCTATGAAGCAGTTCCTGCTATCGTAGAAGAATATATGAACGAAATCTCTAAGATTACAGGCCGTAAATATGGTTTGTTCGATTACTATGGTGCTGAAGATGCTGAACGCGTTATCATCGCTATGGGTTCTGTAACAGAAGCTGCTCGCGAAGCTATCGACTACATGATGGCTAACGGCGAAAAAGTAGGTTTGGTTTCTGTTCACTTGTATCGTCCGTTCTCTGCTAAGCATTTCTTGGCTGCTGTGCCTAAGACTGCTAAACGTATTGCTGTTTTGGACCGTACTAAAGAACCAGGCGCTAACGGTGAACCATTGTATTTGGATGTTAAGGACTGCTTCTATGGCGTAGAAAATGCTCCGCTTATCGTAGGTGGCCGCTATGGTTTGGGTTCTAAAGATACAACTCCAGCTCAGATTATCTCTGTATTCGAAAACTTGGCATTGCCAATGCCTAAGAACCAGTTCACATTGGGTATTGTTGACGATGTTACTTTCACTTCTCTTCCTCAGAAAGAAGAAATCGCTTTGGGCGGTGAAGGTATGTTCGAAGCTAAATTCTACGGATTGGGAGCTGACGGTACTGTAGGTGCAAACAAGAACTCTGTGAAGATTATCGGTGACAACACTAATAAATATTGCCAGGCTTACTTCGCTTATGACTCTAAGAAATCTGGTGGTTTCACATGTTCTCACTTGCGTTTCGGTGATGACCCTATCCGTTCAACATATTTGGTAAACACTCCAAACTTCGTTGCTTGCCATGTTCAGGCTTATTTGCGCATGTATGACGTTACTCGCGGTTTGCGTGAAAACGGTACATTCCTGTTGAACACTATCTGGGAAGGCGAAGAATTGGCTGCTAATTTGCCAAACAACGTAAAACGTTATTTCGCACAGAAAAATATTTCTGTTTATTATATCAACGCAACTAAGATTGCTCAGGAAATCGGTTTGGGTAACCGTACAAATACAATCCTTCAGTCTGCATTCTTCCGTATCACAGGTGTAATTCCTGTAGATCAGGCTATCGAACAGATGAAGAAATTCATCGTTAAGTCATACGGTAAGAAGGGTGAAGATGTTGTCAACAAGAACTATGCTGCTGTTGACCGTGGTGGTGAATATCAACAGTTGACAATTGATCCAGCTTGGGCTAACTTGGCAGATGACGAAGTTGCTGCAAACAACGATCCTGCATTCATCAACGAAGTAGTTCGTCCTATCAATGCTCAGAATGGTGACTTGTTGAAAGTTTCTGCTTTCAAAGGTATCGAAGATGGTACTTGGCATCAGGGAACTGCTAAATATGAAAAACGTGGTGTTGCTGCATTCGTTCCTGTTTGGGATGAAAACAACTGTATCCAGTGTAACCAGTGTGCTTATGTTTGTCCTCACGCTTCTATCCGTCCGTTCGTATTAGACGAAGAAGAATTGAAGGGTGCAAACTTCGCTACTATCGCAGTGAAAGCTCCTGCAACAATGAAGGGTATGGCTTTCCGTATGCAGGTTGACGTTATGGACTGCTTGGGTTGCGGTAACTGTGCTGATGTATGTCCTGGCTTCAAAGGTAACAAAGCATTGTCTATGGTTCCTCTTGAAACTCAGATGGGCGAAGCTGCAAACTGGGATTACTGCATTGAAAACGTTAAATCAAAACAGAATTTGGTTGACGTTAAATCTAACGTTAAGAATTCACAGTTCGCTACTCCATTGTTTGAGTTCTCTGGCGCTTGCTCTGGTTGTGGTGAAACTCCTTACGTTAAATTAATTTCTCAGTTGTTCGGTGATCGTGAAATGGTTGCTAATGCAACTGGATGTTCTTCTATCTACTCTGGTTCTGTTCCATCAACTCCATATACAACTAACGAGAAGGGTCATGGTCCAGCTTGGGCAAACTCTTTGTTCGAAGACTTCTGTGAATTCGGTTTGGGTATGGAATTAGCTAACGAAAAGATGCGTGCTCGTATCCAGGCTGCTATGGAAGCTTCTATCGCAAGTGAAACTTGTCCTGCTGACAAAGAATTGTACAAAGAATGGATTGCAAACCAGAATGATGCTGAAAAGACTAAGGAATTGGCTGAAAAGATCATTCCTATGGTTGAAGCTAACAAAGATAAATGTAAGAACTGTGCTACTATCGCAGAATTAGCTCACTTCTTGGTAAAACGTTCACAGTGGATTATCGGTGGTGACGGTGCTTCTTACGATATCGGTTACGGTGGTTTGGATCACGTTATCGCTTCTGGTAAGAACGTAAACATCTTGGTATTGGATACTGAAGTTTACTCTAACACTGGTGGTCAGTCATCTAAGGCTACTCCTGTTGGTGCTATCGCTAAATTTGCTGCTGCTGGTAAACGAGTTCGTAAGAAAGACCTTGGTTTGATGGCTACAACTTACGGTTACGTTTATGTTGCTCAAATTGCAATGGGTGCAGACCAGGCTCAGACATTGAAAGCTATCCGTGAAGCTGAAGCTTATGATGGTCCATCTTTGATTATCGCATATGCTCCATGTATCAACCACGGTTTGAAGAAAGGTATGGGTAAATCACAGGCAGAAGAAAAAGCTGCTGTTGAATGTGGTTACTGGCACTTGTGGCGTTACAACCCAGCTTTGGAAGAAGAAGGAAAGAACCCATTCACTTTGGATTCAAAAGAACCAGATTGGAGCAAGTTCCAGGACTTCTTGAAAGGCGAGGTTCGTTTCGCATCTGTTGCTAAACAGTATCCAGCTGAAGCTGCTGAGTTGTTTGCTGCCGCTGAAGAAAATGCTAAATGGCGTCTTCGCGCTTACAAACGTATGGCTGCTGAAGATTGGAGCGCAGAAGCTTAATCTATGTTTATTCTTTAACTAGAATATAACCTAACTAAAATGTCCGGGAATACATTTGTATCTCGGGCATTTTCTTGTTTTTGCATTATTGCAATAAAATATTGCAAAATAAAAAAGCCCGACCATAAAGTTTATGATCGAGCTTATCTTAATATATAAATTACTATATTTTATTTTCTATCAATACTGTTCTTTCTCGTTCGGAAAATCTCCGTCCTTTACATCCTGAACATAATTCTGAATTGCAGAAGTTATCACTTCTGCCAAATTTGCATACTGTCTTAAAAACTTTGGTTTGAATCCCTGATTCATACCAAGCATATCCTGAGCAACCAGAACTTGTCCATCCACAGCACCACCGGCTCCGATTCCAATTACAGGAATTGTAAGTTCTGAAGCAACTCGGGCAGCCAATGCTGCAGGTATTTTTTCCAATACTAAAGAAAAACATCCAGCTTCTTCCAATGCATGGGCATCAGCTATCAGTTTCTGAGCTTCTGCTTCTTCCTTCGCACGAACACCATATCCACCAAACATATTAACACTTTGAGGAGTAAGTCCCAAATGCCCCATTACAGGTATTCCGGCAGAAATAATAGTACGGACAGTATCAATAATTTCAACTCCGCCTTCCAATTTAAGAGCATCACAACCGCTCTCTTTCATTATTCGTATTGCATTCTTTGCCCCTTCAACTGCATTTATCTGATATGAACCAAAAGGCATATCGCACACAACAAGAGCACGCTTTGCAGCTTTAACAACAGATGTTGCATGATAAATCATCTGGTCGACTGTTATTGGTAATGTAGTTTCATTACCTGCCATAACATTTGAAGCTGAATCTCCAACAAGAATAATATCTATTCCAGCCTGGTCAACCAATGTTGCCATTGTATAATCATAAGCTGTGAGCATTGATATTCTTTCGCCCAACTGTTTCATACCCATCAAACGATGAGTAGTCACTTTCTTAATTTCGTCATCTTTTTTTGCTACAGACATATTATATCACCTATTTCTTTAATTGGCGGCAAAGTTACATATTATTTCACTATTTTTGCAAGATGAGAAAAACTTTTAAAAACGCAATTTTATTTTGATATGAAAAAGATTTTAACCGTTGCTAGTGCAGCATTACTCCTTGCTGCTTGTACTGAGAAACCGGGCTATACAATTACCGGAAAAGTAAATAATGCTGAACTAAATGGCAAATATGTCTATCTTTATGAATATGGAAGCAATGATGCAGCACCTATTGATAGTGCGTTAGTAGAAAATGGAGCTTTCACATTAAAAGGAACACAGAATACTACAAGTTTGAGAACTATCAGATTCTCAGAAAATGATGTTGAACCACGAAGGGCTGCTTCAGGTGAAACATCTCCATTCACGGCTTTACTTGCATTGCAAAATAGTGCTATTAACGTAGTTCTTGACGAGAAATATTCTGATGTATCAGGAACTCCGGAAAATGATGCAATGTTATCATTCCAAAAAGAAATCAGAGCATTACGTGAAGAGCAGAAAAAGCTCGAAGCAAATCTAAAGTCTCAAGAGGCAGAAGTAAAGCGTGCTGCAGAAACTAAATATGACGAATTTGACCATCAAATTGCAGAAAAAGCATATTCGTATATCAAACAAAATATAAATAATCTTACATCAGCCAAATTGCTTGTTGATTTCAGATATGAGTTGAACGAAGAACAACAGAACGATATTGTTGCAAATGCAAGTGAAGAGTTCAAGAATGTTTCAGGTGTTCAGAAACTAATCGACCATCTTGAAGTTCTTAAGAAAGTTGCAGTAGGTCAGAAATTCACTGACTTTGAAATGGCTGATATCAAAGGTAAAACTCACAAATTGTCTGAATTTGTCGGTAATGGAAAGAATATTGTCTTGATAGACTTTTGGGCAAGCTGGTGTCCTCCTTGCCGCAGAGATATGCCAAATTTGGTTGATACATACAAGGAATTCAAAGGTAAAGGATTTGAAATTGTCGGTATTTCTTTAGACAGCAAAAAAGAAGCATGGGAAAAAGGTATAAAAGACTTAAATATTACATGGACCCAGCTATCAGATTTAAAAGGTTGGAAAAATGATGGTGCTGCATTATATGGTGTCAACAGCATTCCTCATACAATTTTAGTTGACAAAGACGGAACAATTATTGCTAAAGGTTTACATGGAAAAGAAGTTGCTGAGAAATTAAAAGAATTATTGAAATAATAAACTCTCAGTCGTATTTTCATTCAGTTTGTAATAATAGCTAGATTTTAAATAAAATAGCGATGAACAGAATAACATCTATTTTTGGAATAAAATATCCTATTATTCAAGGAGGAATGGTTTGGTGTAGCGGCTGGCGTTTGGCTGCAGCAGTAAGTAATAACGGAGGACTGGGATTAATTGGAGCTGGTTCAATGCATCCAGATAAGCTTCGCTACCACATTCAGAAATGCAAAGAAGCTACAGACAAGCCATTTGGAGTGAATATTCCTCTGATGTATCCTGAGATTGAAGAGATAATGAAGATTGTGGTTGAAGAAGGTGTAAAAATAGTTTTTACATCAGCCGGAAACCCTAAAACATGGACTTCATATCTGAAAGAGAAAGGAATAAAAGTTGCTCATGTTGTTTCTTCATCAAAATTCGCAAAGAAATGTGAGGAAGCTGGAGTTGATGCTATAGTATGCGAAGGCTTTGAGGCTGGAGGACACAACGGACGCGAAGAAACTACAACAATGTGTCTTGTTCCAGCTGTTCGTAAAGCAACTTCTCTCCCACTAATTGCAGCCGGAGGAATTGCAACCGGAGCTGGAATGCTTGCCGCAATGGCTCTTGGTGCTGAAGGTGTTCAAATCGGTACACGTTTTGCATTGACCGAAGAAAGCTCAGCGCACGAAGATTTCAAAATGTATTGCCTGAATCTAAATGAAGGTGACACTAAATTAATGTTGAAGAAAGTATCTCCTACTCGACTCGTCAAAAATGAGTTCTTTAACGAAGTGGAAGAAGCGGAAAACCGCGGTGCATCTACTGAAGAACTTAAAGAATTGCTTGGACGTGGACGAGCAAAACGAGGCATTTTCGAAGGTGATATGGCTGACGGTGAACTAGAAATCGGTCAGATAGCTTCTTTATTCAGAGAAATACAGTCTGTTGAGGAAGTTATGAAAGAAATTATAGATGAATATAATTCAGGACTTAGTAAAATTGAGAAATTATAAATTATTATTTCTTGATATATACATTATAAGAAAAGATACTTGAAAAGAATAGTGAAATTCTAATTCAAGTATCTTTTTTATTTTATGGTTAAATTTCAGCTGGAATTAATAATAGATTGCAAAACCAATTCTCAATATTAATATGTTCGGACCTGCATTACAATAGAGTAGAACCTACACTGAATATAACTACTCATACGATCATTTATATTTATATATTTTCCCAGATTACGATGTTTTTGTAAAAATGTTCGAACACTTTTACATCATTCAATTATCAAAAACATATCTAAATAAGAAGAAAAAATTAGGGCTGCACCGAATTTTCGGAGCAGCCCAATATTAATCAACAAATATTGAAGGAAAATCCTAATTATTATCCGCCAAAGTTATCGAAATGCAACATTTCCATTGGAACACCAAGGCTGTCAAGCATATTTTCAACAGCTTTTGACATAGGGCCAGGACCACACATGTAGTATTCAATATCTTCTGGAGCTTCATGATCCTTCAGGTATGTTTCATAAATTACCTGATGAACGAAACCAGCTGTATATTTAACACCTGCTGCATCAGCTGCAGGATCTGGACGGTCAAGCGCCAAGTGGAATGTAAAGTTCGGGAACTCTTTTTCCAACTGCAAGAAGTCCTGCAAATAGAACACTTCGTTCAATGCGCGAGCACCATAGAAGTAAGACATCTTTCTGTCTGTAGTCTTCAATGTCTTTGTCAAGTGCATAATCTGAGCACGCAACGGAGCCATACCGGCACCACCACCGACCCACATCATTTCACGATTAGAATCGAAAATTGGGTGGAAGTCGCCATAAGGGCCACTCATGATAACCTTATCACCAGGTTTCAATGTAAAGATATAAGAAGAAGCGATACCAGGCATAACATCCATAAATCCAGGACCCTGATCTTTCGGTTTGAAAGGAGGAGTTGCAATACGAACTGTCAACATGATACGGTCTCCTTCTGCTGGATAGTTAGCCATAGAATAAGCACGGATAGTTGGTTCATCATTTTTACACTTCAAACCAAACAAACCGAATTTTTCCCAAGCTGGCAAGTATGTATCACCGATAAGACTCTTATCGATATCCTTGTCATAATCCATTGAGAATGCAGGAATCTTAATCTGGGCATAAGAACCTGGGATAAAGTCCATGTGTTCACCTTTAGGCAACTGAACGATGAACTCTTTGATAAATGTTGCAACGTTCTTGTTTGAAATAACTTCGCATTCCCATTCCTTAACACCAAGAACTTCTTCAGGAACTTTAACCTGCATATCTTCCTTAACTTTGCACTGGCAAGCCAACCTCCAATGTTCTTTCTGCTGTTTACGAGAGAAAAATCCTTTTTCAGTTGGAAGGATTTCGCCACCACCTTCAAGAACCTGTGCACGGCACTGACCACACTTACCGCCACCACCACAAGCTGATGACAAGAACACACCGCCAGACTGCAAAGCACCCAGCAAAGTACCACCTATTGGAGTTTCAATTTCTTTGTCTCCATTTACCTTCAGCTTAACATTACCTGAAGGAACCAATTTTGCTTTAGCGTATAACAATGCACCAACCAGAATCATTGTCACCAAAAGGAAAACAACAGCACTGGTGATGATTGTAAGTCCGCCCGACATTAATAAAGTCATATTTTAATAATCTTTAATGCGTTAATACTTAAATCTTCAAACCTGAGAAGCACATAAATGCTATACCCATCAAACCAGTGATGATGAATGTAATACCCAATCCTCTTAATGGTTTAGGAACATCAGAATAAGCCAGCTTTTCGCGGATTGCAGCCATACCGACAATAGCCAACATCCAACCAATACCTGAACCCAAACCATAGATTGTTGCAACACCTACGTTTGAGAATTCCTTCTGCTGCATAAACAATGAACCACCCAAGATTGCACAGTTAACAGCGATCAAAGGCAAGAAGATACCCAGAGATGAATATAATGCCGGAGCAAATTTTTCTACAACCATTTCAACCAACTGCACAAAAGATGCAATGATGGCAATAAACAAGATGAATGCCAAGAAGCTCAAATCAACGCTAGCATACTGTTCGCCAAGCCATGACAATGCACCTTCTTTCAATACATAGTTTTCAAGCAAATAGTTAATTGGCAATGTACATACCAACACAAATGTTACTGCCAAACCCAGACCCATTGCTGTTTTTACATTCTTAGATACTGCCAAGTATGAACACATACCAAGGTAGTATGCGAATATCATGTTATCAACAAAGATCGAGCGGACAAACGTACTTAATAATTCTTCCATTTTTTTCTTAATTTATAATGGTTATCATTAGTTTTCCTGGAGTTCTTTGTTGCGTGAACGATGAACCCAAATTATCACAGCAATAACGATCAATGCCATTGGAGGCAAAATCATCAAACCATTGTTTACATAGCCCAAGTCATAGAAAGCCTGAGGAATTACCTGGATACCGAACAATGTTCCTGAACCAAACAATTCACGGAAGAAACCAACTATAACCAAAATGATTGCATAACCCAAACCGTTACCAACACCGTCAAGGAATGATTCCCAAGGACCGTTACCCAAAGCAAATGCTTCCAAACGACCCATAAGGATACAGTTTGTAATGATCAAACCAACGAATACTGACAACTGTTTGTTAACATCATAAGCGAAAGCTTTCAGAACTTCACTTGCGATTGTTACCAAAGCAGCAACAACAACCAACTGTACGATGATACGGATACGGTTAGGAATAGTATTACGCATCAATGAGATAATAACGTTCGCAAATGCAACTACTGCAGTTACTGAGATACCCATTACCAATGATGGTTCCAACTTTGAAGTCACACCCAATGCAGAGCAGATACCCAACATCTGGATAATGACCGGGTTGTTAATACTCAATGGGCCAACCAGAACTTCTTTATTTTTTTTAGATAATAATCCCATCTCCTTATTATTTTGAAGTTAAAAATTTCTCGTAGCCTTTCAAGCTGTTAAGAATCATATCACTTACACCCTGACTGGTAATTGTACCTCCTGAGATACCATCTACACAATCGATACCATCTTCAGCTTTGCCTGGTTTAACAACTTTGATAGACTTGAATTCGCCATTCTTAAAAATCTGTTTTCCTGAGAATTTTGAACTGAATGCTGGTTTTGAGATTTCAGCACCCAAACCCGGAGTTTCACCTTTGTGGCTGAAGTCTGTACCAAACACTGTGTTCTTATCGTCATTTACTGACAAATACCCCCAAAGCGGACCCCACAAACCAGCACCATGTAATGACATGATATATTTTGTCTGTCCGTCAACATTTGCAACAAATACAGGATATACATCTGTTGCTTCACTAAAGAAAGCATCTCCTTCAACTTTCTCACCTTTTGCATTCACCAGGAACGATTCTTTGATCAATTCGTTGAATTTAGCTTCTGCCTGATTTGCTGGAACAGAGACATTGATTGAACGCAAAATCTGCTGACGTTTATCGTTTTCTTCATTCTTCTGCTGATAAGAGCGCAAAGACTGAGAAGTGAATGCCAACAAAACAGCAACTACAACAACCATCACAGCTGCATATATTATTGTATAGGCATTGCTATCTCTGTCAATACCTTTTTTCTTAGAAGCTTCTGATACAATTTCTTCAAATTCAGAAGCCGGAGCTTTACACACCGGACATGTTGCAGGAGCCTTATCACCTTCGTGGACATAGCCACATACTTTACATCTAAATTTCTTTGTAGCCATATTCCTTTATTATTTATTCAATTTAACACGGTTAATACGACGGTTGATATTTGATTCCACTACATAGTAGTCGATAAGTGGAGCAAACACATTCATGAACAGGATTGCCAACATCATACCTTCTGGATAACCTGGGTTCAATACACGGATAATGATTGCCATAGCACCAACCAACAAACCGTAGATATATTTACCTGTTTCAGTACGAGCTGAAGTAACAGGGTCTGTTGCCATAAACACTGCACCAAAAGCAAAACCACCTAACGTAAGGTGTTCATACCAAGCCATATTTGCAGTAGCTGTGTCTGGACCAACAACATTGAAAATCAATGCCATCAAAGCACCACCTACAAATACAGAGAACATAGTCTTCCAGCTTGCAATATTTGTAACCAACAAGATAACAGCACCAATTGCAATTGCAACAACACTAGTTTCACCGATTGAACCAGGAATAAAACCAATAACCATATCGCTAAAGCTCCATGGGAATTCAGCTGTAGAAGTTGTTGCTACTTTAGCAATACCAAGAGGAGTTGCAGCAGAGAATCCGTCAACTACCTGACCTGCACCCAAGCCAAATGTATCAGCTGTGCGAACCCATACCTGGTCACCAGACATTGCTGCCGGATAAGCGAAGAACAAGAATGCACGAGTAACCAATGCTACGTTAAATACATTGTAACCAGTACCACCAAACACTTCCTTAGCAAAAATTACAGCAAATGCTGTCGCTACTGCAATCATCCAAAGTGGAGTATCAACTGGCACAATCATCGGAATCAAGATACCTGAAACCAAGAAACCTTCCTGGATCTCTTCTTTTTTCCACTGAGCAACGGCAAACTCAATTCCCAAACCTACTACATAAGAAACAATAATCTTAGGAAGTACGGCTAACAAACCATAAATAAAGGTCATCATGAAACCTGGGTTAATTCCAACTGCCAAGTTATGTTGATAACCTACGTTATACATACCAAAAAGCAAAGCAGGCAACAAAGCGATGATAACAACTGTCATTGTACGCTTTGAATCTATACTGTCATGAATATGCACGCCTGATTTTGATGTTGTATTCGGAACAAACAAGAATGTTTCGAAACCGTCAAATACAGAACGGAACATCGCCAGCTTTCCGCCTTCCTCGAAGTTAGGCTTAATCTTGTCGAGATAATTCCTTAACGCTTTCAATGTTTTACTATTTTAATAATGTTATTAATTCATTTCCTTATAAAGCAAGTTCAAACCGTTACGAACGATTTTCTGAAGCTCGATTTTTGATGTATCAACGAACTCACACAAAGCGAAATCTTCCGGTGCAACTTCATAGATACCAAGATTTTCCATCTTGTCAATGTCAAATGTAATGATAGCCTTAAGCAAATATTCTGGCAAAATATCCATTGGGAATACTTTGTCATATTCGTTTGACATAATCATCGCACGCTTTCCTCCTTTGATTCGAGCATCCAAAACATATTCCTTGCCACGACCAATCAACCATGTCAGATAAGAATGGCTTGTACTGTATTTGTTGAATCCAGGAACTGCCCAACCGAACAATTCATGGACATCATCACCTTCAGGAATAGCAGTTACCTGACAGTCATATGCTCCAAGATAGTCGTTCATTGAAACTTTTGTACCTGTTAAAACATTACCACTGATCATTCGAACATGACCATTGTCCAGGACTTTGCCACCAAGGATGCTTTCAATTGTACAGCCAGCGATAACATTCATATATCCACGTTCTGTTGCTTCAGAACCTGAGACAACAACCAAACGACTGAAGTCAGCAATGCCTTTATTGAACACACGGCCCATAAGGATAACGTCTGTAGCATTAACTGTCCAAACAACTTCTCCTTTGTTTACCGGTTTAATGTGATTAATCTGTACTCCTACATTTCCTGCAGGGTGTGGACCTTCAAACTCAACCACTTCAACACCATTCAACTTAACTGAAGAACCAGCCTTAACGCCTACATAAACCTTACCGTTTGTCAATTTTGACAAGGCGTCCAGACCTGCCTGCAAATCAGCCTCCTGACCTTTAACGATAAAATCAAAATTAGGAGCAAGAGGTGCAGAATTAAAAGCTGTAACAAAAATGTCACGCGGTGTTTCAGCCGGAGAAGCAACAATGTCATAAGGACGCTGCTTGATGAACGGCCACATACCAGCGTTAAGCAAAGTTTCCTTAACCTGATCTGCGTTCAACGATGAAACACTCTTCTTGCCAAAATCCTCATACTCATTTTGCGCATCAGGAGTTACAACAATGCTCAAAACCTTACGTTTTTCACCACGGTTTACGGCAGCTACTTCGCCACTTACAGGCGAAACAAATTTGATTTCGGGGCGGTTCTTATCTACCATTAATACAGAACCGGCTTTGACTTTGTCTCCTACCTTAGCAACCACTTTTGGAAGAATGCCGCTATAGTAGTCAGGAACGATTGCGTAAGACGCACTCTTTCCGCTGCTTAGCATAACTTCTGAAGCTTTGCCTTTCAGATTAATGTCTAAACCCTTTTTAATCTTAATCACATTTGCCATGATATAACTAAAATTATTTATATGTAATTTTCTGCAAAAATAAACATTTTTCTATGTTTTAGGGCAGGTTTTTAGAAATAAATACAGAAATTTTTCTGTATTTTCCCATAAATATCGTTTACATCAAAAAAGTAAAATTACATACGGATGAAAGCCCTATTTCCTTCCGTATGTAATCAGATTTTCTTCCGAAAAGAAACCAAAATCCTTTCGGAAGTAATTATTATTCCTTTCGGATGTATTTTCACGAAATCCTTATTTGGAAATTCCCATCTTTACTATTTCTGCCAATATTGGTTTTATTCCGCTAGTGAAACATTCCACTGCAATCACCATAAGGATAAGTCCCATCAGACGCATCATAACATTATTCCCAGTTTCTCCTATCAATGAAAGAAGCTTAGTTGACGCTCTTAATATACAATATGTAAGGAAAAACACCAAAATTATTATTGATATAAGAACTGCTTTCATCGTGAAATTTGGAGCATCTTCCATCAATACAATACCGTTGGCAATTGCGCCAGGTCCACAAAGCATAGGAATAGACAATGGAGTTATGGATATATCATCCACAAAAGTTTTCATTTCTGTTTCATTAAGCTTCACATGAGTATAATGCGCCTGCAGCATATCATATCCAATCTTGAAAATAATAAATCCACCGGCTATACGGAAACCATTGGTTGACAATCCAAAGAAACTGAACAGGAATCTACCAAAGAAGGTGAAGGAAATCAATATCAAAGCAGAAACAAATGTTGCTTTCCTTACAATTCTCCTACGTTCCTTTTCTGTCAGTCCATTTGTCATAGACAAAAACACAGGCATCGTTCCAAGCGGATTTATAAGAGTAAAGAACGATGTGAAACACAATAAAGCAAAAGGGACAACGCTTTCCATATTAAACTGTTTTTTAAGTCGGCAGAATTAATCCTGTCGGCATTTGTTTAAAATACTGTTTTCAGAAAACAATATTAAGCAAAATTCAAATACATTCAAAGATGCTTCAAAATATTATTCTTCGTTTCGCGAAACAAATGCCGCAAAGCATCAAGCGGATGATAAATTATCATCCTAGGTCCGGAATATCGCATAACCTCACACATCTTTTCTCTCATATCCTTTTTATAACAATGGACGGGACACTGCCTGCAAGTTGTTTTTTTCTCACCAAACGGACATTTGTCCAATCGTAACATTGCATATTCCATAAGATTGCTGCATGAAGAGCACAGTTCTGCATTGCCTTCCTTCTTCCGGCAATACAGATGAATCATCTGTTCAATAACTTGTTTTTCCTCTTCTATGCGTGAGTGTTTCTTTCCCATTAAAATGCTTCTGTCATATTCATATAAAATGCAATTCCTTTATTTGATGGGTCTTTACCAAAATCCATACGGAAATTCTTTCCTGGTTGAATTTGGAAACGCAAGCCAACTCCATAATTCAATTTCCATTTTGACCAATCGACAACAGGAGTATTTCCTATTGTTCCTGTTCCAACCCATGCCACAAATCCACATTTCGACCAAAAGCTACCACTCATATATTGCTGTTGATTACCGAACATGTGTCTGTACTCCATTATGGCATAGGTCATTGTCTTGTCTCTATATTGTCCCATATAATATCCTCGCAAATCAAAAGGCGAACCAAACGAAGGTAGTTCAGTAAAAGGAATATCTCCAATACCTATCTGAGTTTTAGCAACCCAAGCCAAAGTGCTTCGCGGACGGAACACATTCTTGAACTGACGGTATTCAAGTTCGGCTATACCATAATTATATGACCCGCCAAACCATTTACTGTAATATTTGGCAATGGCACTGAGCAAAAGTCCGCGTGTTGGAGTAGCCACATCATCGCGAGTGTCGTATTGCAACAAACCACCAATACCGACATTCATATATTTCTGCTTAAACTTAAGGAAATATGGGTCCTGAGCCATCACCGGATTAATATCTGTTGAATTGCTCATGTTCAAATCCAGCAATGTTCCCGCATATAAATTCTTCTTCACTTCCCACACAAAACGAGGATAAAGCTGGAAATATGTTTTCTTGAATTTGGTAGTAGAGTCGCCTCTCACCACATTCTCGATTGATTCAAAACCTTTACCATAATAATGCGACGGTTCGTTTCTGAATCCGTAAGTGATATATATACGGAATCTGTTTTCATTAAAGAATAATGTTCCGGAACCTGCCACAACAAATGTTCCGTTAAGAGTAACATTAAATCCGGCAGGGATAAATGAACGTTGCGATATACTATCGTTCTTATTCATTCTGAAACTGGCAAGAACAGCTCCACCTATTCCCAATGAAGCTTCTGGTGTATATGAAGGACCGCCCAAAATTGACCACCAAACAGGCTTTTTGGCACGAATAGAATCTTTGTGTAATTTCTTGTTATATCGTTGCAGCTGTTTTTCATTCAGCCATATTCCATTTACAATTTTTCCTTCCTCATGCTTTAGGGTATCCTTCTGGAGGACATCCTTTTCAACATCACTTTTGCCTATATCGGCAGTTTTATTTTCTTGAGCACAAATTTCTTTTGAAAAAAGACTTATACCCAGAACACCTAAACAAACTAATATTCTTTTCAACAACATTTTATTACCATATATTGACATGCAAAAGTACGAATAAGATTCGTACCTTTAATTTTTTCAATAAACAGATTTGCTATAATCTGCCACTTTAACATCGTACCTCATAATCAAACCGGAACAATTGTTGCCAAAGCACGCTTCCGGCAAATTGTCTGGACAACACCACGTGCAGACAGATAAACCATAAAAGCTAACCACAACGCATGATTCTCATATTTTGTATAACATACATTATATATAAGGAAAAAACATACCGACGCAACAAACATCGCTATAAGCATATATTTCGAAGATGTTGCTCCAATAAATATTCCGTCCCACAAAAAAGCGGAAAAACCAGCAATAGGGACAACTATTATCCAAGGCAAATATTCCATCGATGCAGTTATCACTTCTTTTTCATCAGTTAGCAAACTAACAAAAGTTTTTCCACCAATAGCATAAAGACATGTAAAGAGTAAAGCCATTCCTATTCCCCAATAAAACAAGTTCTTTATCATCTTATTCAGCAGAACTTTATTTCCCGAACCTATATAAAGTCCGGAAAGAGCTTCACCTGAATATGCAAATCCATCCATTACATAAGAGAATAATGTAAAGAACTGCATCAAAAGTGTGTTGACGGCTAAAACCACGTCTCCTTGTCTGGCTCCGGCAGAAGTGAAAAACGTTGTTACGGCAACAAGACACAATGTTCTGAAAAATATATCCCGATTCAAACGGAAGAAAGCATACATTTTATCCCTCCCCCAACAAATCCGATTATCAAAATAGCGTCCAAGACGGCCATAATATTTATACCAAAGGAATATTGCCATCAGAAAACCTCCATATTGGGCAGTCAATGTTCCAAAGGCAACGCCTTCCACTTTCATATCAAGTCCATATACAAAAAACAGACTAGCAATGATATTTATAATATTCTGAGTTATGGCAACAAACATCGGAAATCTGGAGTTCTGCATACCGATAAACCATCCGGAAAGTCCGTATAAACCCAATACTGCAGGTGCGCCCCAAACACATATATGGAAATAGGAAGAAGCATAAACAGCAACTTCCTCAGTTGGGCGAATAAGTCCAAAAGCAATCTTCAGCAACGGATATTGGAGCAACAGAAGCACAACGGAAATAAAAGAGGCAACTCCAAGTGAACGCACAAGAAGAGATATTACTTCTTCCATATTTCTCCTTCCATAAGCTTGAGAAGTCATTCCGCTGGTTCCCATACGAAGGAAACCAAATATCCAATAAATCATATTAAACAACATCCCTCCCACTGCAATAGCTCCAATATAAGATGCAGAACCAAGATGACCGACTATTGCCACATCAATCAGTCCAAGTAATGGAACCGTAATATTCGACACGATGGAAGGAATTGCTATATTCAGAATCTTCTTATTCATTTATCAGAAACTGAAAAAATTATTCACAAACATATGTATCCATTCCGGTTTCAGAAGAAGAGGGAATAGAAAACCAAAAACAGCTCCGTAAAAATGGGCATTGTGATTAATATTGTCCACTGATTTTTTCGCCATATACTGGCAATAGAACAAATAAATCACACCAAACAATATTCCCGGAATAGGAAGAAAGGCGAAGAAATAAATCTTTCCCCAAGGGTCAAAAAAGATTGCTGCAAACAAAACGGCAGAAACTGCGCCTGAAGCTCCGATTGACATATAATATGAATCATCTTTCCTCTTTATCACATCATATAATGAAGCAATAATCATTCCTCCGAAATACAACAGAAGAAAAGCCCATTTTCCCAATCCTGCATATGTAAATAGACTTTCGATATATTCACCGAACGACCAGAATGTAAACATATTTACCAGAAGGTGCATAATATCGGCATGGACAAATCCGTGTGAGACCATTCTATACCACTCATTATATCTCCTTATTCTATAGGGGATAAGTGCCATGCGTACAAATTTCTCTCTGTCCTGAAAACAGATAAATGACGTAATTACTGTCAATCCTATAATCAGATAAGTCATCATACTGCAGCTCCTCCATATATTTCCACCAGTTTCTCAGCACAACGCTCGCCATCAATAGCAGCCGAAACTATTCCTCCTGCATAGCCGGCACCTTCGCCACATGGGAAAAGGCCTTTTACAGTTATATGCTGAAGACTATCTTTATCTCTGACAATACGTACCGGAGACGAAGTTCTGGTTTCAACTCCAATCATTAATGCTTCGTTTGTAAGGAAACCTTTCGAATTACGTCCGAATGTTCTGAATCCTTCACGCAAACGCGAAGTGATAAACTCCGGCATCCAGAAATGTAAAGGAGATGACACCAAACCAGGAGTATAAGAACTGACTGGCAAATCTGCCGATAATTTTGACTGAACGAAATCATTCATCCTCTGTGCCGGAGCTATCTGCTTCATCCCGCCATTCAGCCAGTTAAATTCTTCCAGACGTTCCTGGAATGCCATCAATGCCAAAGGAGAATCCGGCGCCACAGCCATATCTTCCTTACTCATAAGACTGGTATAGTCTTCCGGGCGAATCTCCACAACCATTCCGGAATTGGACCAATACGAACCGCGTGTTGAAGGCGACATACCATTCACCACCACCTGACGCGGACCACTCGCTGCCGGAACTACAAATCCACCGGGACACATACAGAATGAATATACACCACGTCCATTTGCCTGAGTCACGAAACTATATTCGGCAGCAGGAAGATATTTTCCTCGTCCTTCCTTACTGTGATACTGAATCTGGTCTATCAGTTTCTGAGGATGTTCCAGACGAACACCAACAGCAATTCCCTTAGCTTCGATTTCTATTTGTTTGTCATATAAATATCTGTATACATCACGAGCAGAATGACCGGTAGCAAGTATTACCGGCCCCATGAAACACTTGCCATTATTTGTTTCAATACCGACAACCTCATTTCCTTTCATTACAAAGGCATCCATTCTAGTCTCGAAATGTACTTCACCGCCACATTTCTTTATTTGCTCACGCATATTTTCAATCACACGAGGCAATTTGTCTGTTCCAATATGAGGATGAGCATCTACGAGTATTGACGGACTTGCGCCATGCTGACAGAAAACATTCAATATTTTTTCCACCGAACCACGCTTCTTGCTTCGAGTGTAAAGCTTTCCATCGGAATATGCACCTGCACCACCTTCCCCGAAACTGTAATTTGATTCCGGGTCAACTCTGTGCTCTCTGCTTATCAATGCAATGTCTTTCTTTCTGTTGCGCACATCTTTTCCACGCTCCACCACAATTGGACGAAATCCCAACTCTATAAGTCGCAAGGCAGCAAACAATCCGCCTGGTCCCGCACCAACAACAACAGCTGTTTTTCCTCCGGACACATCTTTATATTCCACAGATTCAAATTCCGGCTCAGTTGGAATTTCATCTATGAACGCTCGGATTTTAAGATTTATATAAATTGTTCTCTGTCTCGCATCAATCGAACGCTTTAGAACTCTTACTGCTTCGACAGACGAAACGGAGGCGCCGGTTTCACGTGCTACTATTTTCTTCAACGACTGTTCATTTGCTGCTTCCTGAGGCAATATCCTAAGTTGTAACTCCTTTATCATAAAAATTCTTATTCTATTCCTAAAACAGCTTATCCGAACAAACCTCGGAAAGCTTCTTCAACTTTGCGTACTTGTATAATCTGGATTTTACATTTGCTTACATCAAAACCCTTGAGATTATTATATGGTATAAAAATTCTGTTGAACCCAAGTTTCTCGGCTTCAAGAATTCTCTGTTCTATCCTGTTTACCGGACGGATTTCACCGGAAAGACCAACTTCTCCCGCCATACAAGTGCCGGATTCTATTGTTATGTCAAGACTTGAGGAAAGGATGGCACTCAATACAGCCAAATCTATTGCCGGGTCATTCACTTTCAAACCTCCTGCTATATTCAGGAACACGTCTTTCTGAACCAACTTGAATCCTGCTCTCTTTTCAAGAACGGCAAGAAGCATATTCATACGCCGAAGGTCAAAACCTGTGGAGCTTCGTTGCGGTGTTCCATAAACTGCCGAACTGACCAACCCTTGCGTTTCAATAAGGAAAGGACGCACTCCTTCAATAGCAGCAGCAATGGCAACTCCGCTCAATCCGTCATGATTTTGAGTAAGGAGAAGCTCCGAAGGATTACTAACCTCACGCAAACCATTCTGGCGCATCTCATAAATGCCAAGCTCTGCTGTGCTTCCGAAACGATTCTTTATGCTTCGCAGAATCCTGTACATATAATGCTGGTCGCCCTCAAACTGGAGCACAGTGTCAACTATATGTTCAAGAACTTTCGGACCGGCAATACTTCCTTCTTTGTTGATATGTCCGATAAGGAAAACAGGCACACCGCTCTCTTTCGCATATTTCAGAATAGCAGCGCTGCATTCCCTCACCTGGGCAACACTTCCTGGCGAAGACTCAACAGCTTCAGTAAATATAGTTTGGATAGAATCTATAATGAGGAAATCAGGCTTCACATTCTGAGCCTGAACAAATATCTGCTCAAGATTTGTTTCGCAAAGGATAAAGCAGTTTGAACTGTCGCTGCTCAATCTGTCGGCACGCAATTTCAATTGCTTATAACTTTCCTCTCCGGAAACATAAAGCACCTTGATATCTTTAAGATTCAATATAGTTTGCAGCACAAGAGTGGATTTTCCTATTCCCGGTTCACCACCAATAAGAACCAGCGAACCTTTCACCAATCCGCCTCCCAAAACTCTGTTCAGCTCGGCATCATGCAAGTCTATTCTTGTTTCTTCCTCTGATGTGATTTCCTTAAGCAGAACCGGACGAGATTTTTCCTTATCCTGTCTGAGAGATGCCACAGTTCTGTTTCGGGCAGAACTTTCCTTTGCCACAATCTCTTCCACATAGGTATTCCATTCACCGCAGTTGGGGCATTTTCCTACCCATTTTGGCGAATCAGCTCCGCAATTGGAACAAACAAACACAGTCTTAGTCTTTACCATAAATATATGACGATATGCCTTTTACACCACGCTCCTGCTCCAATCATACAAGGAAAGCCGTTCATAGAAACGAGCGAAAAAGGCAAGTTTTTTCCTAATTAAGGTACAAAGATACAATAATATATTATTCTTACACATTGGTATAAAGAATATACGAGATAAATGTAAACATCTCTGCGATTTCTGAATATCTGAAGTAGCTTTGTGGCGGGAAATTACGAAAAAGGTATAAATGATTGAGATACTTTATCTTTGTTTGTCATATTATTTTTTCAATCCTTTCTTGATCTCATTTTCAATCATCCTATCCGATTTCTCCAATGCATAACCCTTGAAGCATTTCAGAATGGTACGGTTCTTACCTATGATATAGAACTGCGGGACACTACCGTCCGCATGATAATCCCTGATCACCTGATTGATTACCTTTCTATCTCCAGTCAAGAAATCATAATTGATGTCATGATGCTTCACGTACGCCTCACAAGACGGTTTCGTCTTTCCCCATGTCTCCACGGCAACGATCGCCAAATCACTCGGACTGTATTTCTCCCTCAATTGATGCAAAAACTTCGTAGAGATTCCACATGGACCGCAACCAATGCCTGTCAGCTGTAGCAATACTACTTTCGACTTGATCTGCTTCAAGGAAACCGGTTGATCCTTCATATTGACAAGCACCCATTCGGGTGCTTTCTTTCCCGTCATATCCACAGCCGGTTTGGAAACACTTTCCCCTTTTCGGACCACCTTATAACCATCCAGGAAATAATCAGTTGCCACAATACGCCCTTTATCAAAATGATTATAAACAAAGTCGGAACAAGAGGTCTCAACCGTATTATGGGCCATTTCCCTACGATACCGATAAGGCAAATCGTTTGCTTTCGAAATCCAAATCTGATATATTGAAGTAGGATCTTGAGGAAAAGGAGGACGAGGCATATAGCGCTCCTTTCCAAAGAATTCCACTTGTGTAGGCTCATGTATAGTCAGTTCCATCAAGTAGTCGTTGCCCAAATCTTTCAAGGAAAGTTCAATCGAATCTTGCGTGGCGATTGCATATTTCAGGATCGATTGAGTATAATAGAAGAACGGCGTCATAACCATTCGGAAAGGAAGCGGACCTCTGGTGGTAAAGTCATCCACTCTCATCAATTTTTCCCCATCTTCCACATAAGTATATGCTGATATCTTTCCATCGTACATTTGACGATAGCCATCTTTATGAATCTTTACGTACGATGAGCCGATTGCCGTATCTTGAGGATTCGTATGCTCGTAACACTCGAATGGACGTATTGAATTCGGTTTTTTCTCTCCTGGAAGCCATACTTTTTGAACAGCCTTGTAGCTTACAGATTCAACCTTGTTCATGTTCTGTAGTACGTCGGACAAATATTCTTTGTCAGTATGGGTTTTACAACTCACTAAAGCAAGGCTTCCAGCAAGGAACGCTATTAATAATTTTTTTGTTTTCATGTTATTAAGTATGTTTCTTACTATATTAACCTGAGTTCGACGAATTATAAGTACTTGTAAATATAACAGAATAATATTAGTTTAAAGTTATTATAGAATGTCTGTTCCTTTGTTCCTTTTATCATCCTTACATGAAGGATATGGAAATTCTTGAAATTCATCAACGCAAATATAAAAAAAATCTCATTACAATGTTTTCGGTCTATTATTTAAACAACATCACCAAAAGTTATCCTGTATAACAGCTGCATAAAACGCCTCCATCTTCTCGAAAACAGGTCCGAACCTACATCACCGTAGGGCCGTACATATTTACACGTAGGACCGACCCCACGCAAAGATAGGTTCGGATCTGTTTTCTGAAATATATTGGCCTTTATATTTTTTTATAATCATGGAATAAGTCCAGATATACCCCAGAGTTTCTTCCGAATGTAAATGGATATGATTCCGAATTTTCTCCTCAAAAAAATGTCATGATACAGATTTACTTTACACCTATTTAACAAAAAAACGATAAAGAAATGGGAAGAAAAGGAATCAGTCATCGCAAATTCAGTATTGAGTTCAAATTGTCTGTTTTAACAGATTACTTTCAATCAAATCAAT
>JAXDRC010000030.1:0-58572 GCA_034091205.1 Parabacteroides sp.
ATATTCCATATCATCATGCAAGTCAGTCATACACAATGCTTACATGCTTGAACGATTTATTTGCGTGTCTGGGATTGAACCAAACACGCAATTAATTGACAAACTTTTCAAAGAACTCATTTTATTTACTGCCAGAGCCGCTTAGGCTGGGCTAATTTTTAACGAACTATTGATACTTTATATAAAGTTTTAATTATGCTGGAATATTTTATAGTTTGCCCTCTTGTTTTCATCGCCGGATTTGTTGATGCCATTGCTGGTGGAGGGGGATTGATTTCGTTACCGGCTTATCTTATAGCCGGATTGCCGCCACATATGGCGATTGGTACTAACAAGTTCAGTGCATGTATGGGAACGGTGGTTGCTACTTGGCATTATGCCTGTCATGGATTCATAAATATTCGGAAAGTTTGGCCGGCTGTATTTACAGCTTTGCTGGGTTCGTGGGCTGGGGCAAGGTTGGCTCTTTTGGTTCCTCCAGATATTTTCCAGATAGTAATGCTTGTAATTCTGCCATTGACTGCCATTCTTATAACCCGATGCAAGACTTTGCAGTCTGACAAGCAGGAGTTTCCTAAAGTGACAACGATGGCTGTCATTGCACTGGTATCATTGTTTATAGGTGTGTATGATGGTTTCTATGGACCAGGAACAGGGACTTTTCTCATGATTCTTCTGATATATTTGGCTCGTATCGGTCTGAATGAGGCAGCAGGAACAACGAAGATTGTAAATCTTTCTACAAATGTAGCGGCTTTGGTCGTTTTTATGGTTTATGGAGAAGTGCTGTTCCCGCTTGCTATTGTCGCAGCTGTCTTTGGAATAGCGGGCAACTATATTGGAGCGAAATTCTTTACAAACAAAGGAAAGAATATTGCACGGCCGGTGATAATGCTTGTTCTGGCAATTATGTTTGTCAAAATTATGTTACAATTGGTGGGTTGATAGTAATCCAACACCATTGATTATCAAAAACAAAATGCTTTAATTCTTTGATTTATGCAACATTGTATGTTTCATGTTGTTTCAGTAAATTTTATAAATCATTTTTGTTGTCTATGTCATAACAAGGAAAAATATTATCTTCGCAATGGGAGAGGATGTTTGTTGAAATTTTATTTTACGCTGTTAAGATTTTGGTTATAATCAGTATAGGAAACAGAAAAATTCAATTACAAAAATCTAAATTAAAAACTAAAGTATAATGAATAAAAGGTATTTGATTCCCATATTAGGAATGTTCGGTTTGGTCTCATCTTTGTCGGCACAATCCAGAACAGAGTTTTTATTGGAAAAGAACTGGAAATTTACTCGTGACGACAAGCAGGAGTTCATATTCCCTACATATGATGACAAGCAGTGGCAGACAGTGACAGTCCCTCATGATTGGGCTATCTACGGACCATTCAGCTCACAGAATGACAAGCAGAATGTTGCTATTTCGCAGGATGGACAGACAGAAGCTATGGAGCATGCCGGACGAACAGGCGGTTTGCCATTTGTTGGAACAGGATGGTATCGCACTAAATTTGAAATACCAGAGTATAACAAAGGTAAACGGGTGTCGCTGCTTTTTGACGGCGCTATGAGCCATGCTAATGTATATGTAAACGGGCATAAAGTTGGATATTGGCCATACGGATACAATTCTTTCCATTTCGATATTACACAATATCTGAATCCGGAAGGTGAAAATATTTTGGCCGTTCGTCTGGAGAATTTGCCGGAATCGTCACGCTGGTATCCTGGTGCCGGACTGTACAGAAATGTCCATGTGATAGTTACCGAAGATGCATATATTCCTGTTTGGGGAACATATATTACAACTCCGGCTGTCAATGAGAAGTTTGCCAGAGTTAATGTCCGCACATCTGTGAAATTACCAGCCGGAGCTGTTCCGTCTGATTATATGGTTCACACTTCGATTGTTTCTCCGGATGGAAAAACCGTAAGCGAATCTGATATGCCGCTGGATGCAGTATATCAGGAAGAAGGATATGTGGAACAGGGATTTGTTGTTGAGAAACCGGAGTTATGGTCGGTTGAGTCTCCTTCCCTTTATAAAGCGGTATCGAAGATATATAAGAATAAAACAGAGCTGAAAGATGAATATATTTCGGTGTTCGGTATCCGTTCAATCGAAATTATTCCGGATAAAGGATTTTTCCTGAATGGAAAGAGAACAGTGTTCAAAGGTGTATGTAATCATCATGATCTCGGGCCTCTTGGCGCTGCAGTCAATGACGCTGCAATCCGCCGTCAGATAAGGATACTGAAAGATATGGGATGTAATGCTATTCGAACTTCTCATAATATGCCGGCGCCGGAGCTTGTACGTGCCTGCGACGAAATGGGTATGATGCTGATGGTTGAGAGCTTTGACGAATGGGACAAGGCAAAATGTGCCAACGGTTATCATAAACTGTTTGACGAATGGGCAGAAAAGGATTTGGTGAATTTGCTGCACAATTTCAGAAACAATCCAAGTGTTGTAATGTGGTGTATTGGTAATGAAGTGCCTACGCAGTGGGACGAAGGAGGTTGCAAAGTTGCCAAATTCCTTCAGGATATTTGCCACAGAGAAGACCCGACACGTCCGGTAACTCAGGGAATGGACGCTCCGGATGCAGTGGTTAACAATAATTTTGCGGCAGTTATGGATGTTGCCGGATTCAATTATCGCCCACATCTTTATAAGGTAAATTACAGGAAATTGCCTCAAAGAATTATTTTAGGAAGCGAAACGGCATCGACAGTCAGTTCGCGTGGAGTCTATAAATTCCCGGTTGAGAGAAAAGCTATGGCTGTTTATGACGACCATCAAAGTTCTTCTTATGATGTAGAACATTGCGGCTGGTCAAATCTTCCTGAAGATGATTTTATCCAGCACGAGGATTTGCCATATTGCATAGGTGAATTTGTGTGGACAGGATTTGATTATCTTGGCGAGCCGACTCCATATTATACTAATTGGCCAAGCCATAGCTCTTTATTCGGCATAATTGATTTGGCGGGAATTCCAAAAGACAGATATTATCTGTATCGCTCACATTGGAATCCGGAAGAAGAAACTTTGCATATTCTGCCTCATTGGACTTGGAAAGGAAAAGAAGGAGATACAGTTCCTGTGTTTGTATATACAAATTATCCTGAAGCTGAACTTTTCATTAATGGAAAGAGCCAGGGACGCATAAAGAAAGATTTGACTGTTTCTTTGGATTCATCAGGAACGAAAGAGGCTTTGGCGGGTTTTGAAAGACAGAAGCGTTATCGTCTGATGTGGATGGATACAAAATATGAACCGGGAACAGTCAAGGTCGTTGCTTACGACAAAGATGGAAAGGCTGTGGCTGAAAAAGAAATTCATACTGCCGGAAAACCTCATCATATTGAATTGTCGGCAGACCGAACATTGCTTGCAGCTGATGGGAAAGACTTATCTTTTATAAATGTTAGAGTTGTTGATAAAGATGGAAATCTTTGTCCTGATGCAACAAACGAAATAATGTTCAACGTGAAAGGTGCCGGAAGCTATAAGGCGGCAGCAAACGGCAACAGTGTGTCTTTGGAATCATTTCAGGCTCCGCAAATGAAAGTGTTCAGCGGTCAGCTGACGGCTATTGTCCAAACTGATGAAAAAGCAGGAGATATTGTTTTCGAGGCGACTTCCAAAGGTTTGAAGAAAGCTGTTCTGAAATTGAAATCGGCAGATAAATAGAAAAATAGAGTTGGCTGGGGAAATTAATATTAACCTAGTCAACTCTTTTCCTGTATTACAAGGGAATCAGACATAATAACGAACTATAAAATGAATTCAACAGAATTGAAAGGCCATGTGGCCATGTTCAGTGCAAATGTAATGTGGGGACTGATGTCTCCTTTGGCAAAATTTGTGATTATTGGTGGCGCAGTTTCTTCTTTGGTTGTTACGGATATGAGAATATTCGGTGCAATGGTATTGTTTTGGATAGCTTCGTTTTTCCGTAAATCGGAATATGTTCCGCCTAAGGATATGTTTCGTCTATTTCTGGCTTCATTGCTGGCTATTGTGCTTAATCAGGGAAGTTTTATTACCGGAGTGGGAATGACGTCTCCGGTCGATGCATCGATTATAACAACAAGTATGCCTTTGCTGGTAATGATTCTTTCAGCCTTTTTCCTTAAGGAACCGATAACCGGAAAGAAAGTTTTGGGAATTGCGGCCGGAGCATCCGGCGCATTGCTGTTGATTTTAGGAAGTCATAAATCATCAGAGACACGTATTGTCGGAGATAATTATATATTGGGTGATTTGCTTGTCCTTTTTGCTCAATTCAGTTATGCATGTTATATTGTTTTCTTCAAACGTTTTGTTGAGAAATATTCATTGTTTACGATAATGAAGTGGATGTTCACATATGCATTTATATGTATTCTTCCATTTTCATATATGGATTTGATGCAGGCTTCGTGGGACGCATTGACCATCAATGAAATTCTATCATTATTGTTCATAGTTGTATGCAGCACTTTCATCAGTTACGTTTGTGTTGTTATCGGTCAGAAAAATCTTCGTCCGACGGTTGCCGGAATGTATAATTATGTGCAGCCGGTTGTTGCCTCGGTCATAGCTATTTGTTGGGGAATGGATTCATTCAATCTTATGAAAGTCTTTTCCGTTATACTGATATTTGTCGGAGTATATCTTGTTACAAAGAGCCGCAGCCGTGAAGATATGGAGAAGATGATGAAACAGAAGTCTGAAGTGCAATAATTCAGGAGGTTATTATGCAGGAAGGATATACAGGTTTTGGCGGAAAAGACCGTGATGCATTTGTCCGTTACGCGGAAACATATTTCAGAGAACTTTATGGATTGGTGGACAGTGCAGACATGCCTTTACGTCACCGATATGAGGAAATGTACCGTTTGTTCAATGTCGTTCTTAATGAGCAGACGGCCGGAAGTCCTATCAGTTTTTCCGGTCCGTTTCCGAAAATGGACTATCTGTGCAAGAAAATGGCTTATGACGATGAGGCATATTTCAGGCTTAATTCATTCAGAGCTTTCTGTATGCATTTGTCAGTCAAGAAGGACGATGAACTGGATAGTTTTTTCCTGTCAGACGCCAGAACATTGTCTGAGTTCATACGTGATTTGTATGACGTTTCAATTCCGGATAATTTATCTGCTGTTTTCCCTCGCAAATTCAAATACCGCCAGCGAAACCGCAACAGTCTTTCGTATATCCGCATAATTGTGGATAATTGGGATGACGAGTATATATATGGAAGAACATCCGGCGAGGATTCTGAAAAAGTGAAGATAAAGTATCAGACCAGTGTGAACGGTGCTGACTTTACATATATAAAAGAGATTCTTACAGAAAACACGCAGCTGAATGTGATAGGCTGTGTTGAAGAAGAAGACTATTTTCTTCCTGAGCAGATAATTTATGAGCCGGATTATCTGGTAGATATTTCATCCATAGCAGCTTGTTTCGAATCATATGGAACTACACATTTGGTTCATCTCATAAACAGAATAAAGCCGCAGGAAATAAAGAAGGCAATATTGCTTGGTAATTTTTCCGGACAGTTGCTTGATGAAGCTATATATAAGGATTCTTCGTCATTGAATAATAAGGAAAGATATTCGGAAAGTGCCATAGTTTTTTTCCGCAACAATGCTTTGGCCCTTGCTACTTGTGATGATATGGATCGGGTTTTCCATCAGGATGCACTGATGCAGCAGAATAATCTGATTCATATGGTTTCCGAAATATTTCCCGGCATAGAGAATTATGACCCGGAAAAGATAATTCTAGAACCTTCATTTTTTTGTGAGAAACTGGGAATACAAGGCCGTATGGACTTGTTGCAGGAAGATATGAAAGTCCTGATGGAACAGAAATCAGGCAAGAAGGATTTTCATACAGACGGTCATGTGGAGAAGCATTATGTCCAGATGCTTCTTTATCTTGCCTTGCTCCATTATAATTTTGGAAAGAACAATACGAGTGTTTCATGCTATCTTCTGTATTCGAGATATCATAATGGTCTGATAAAGGAAGGAAATGCTCCTATGCTTCTAGCCGAAGCTCTCCGTATCCGCAATATGATAGTTTGGAGCGAGTATAACTACTCCAATGGAAATCTCCGTGAACTGCTTGATAATTTGACTCCGGAAGATTTTCATCTGATTAATTCCGAGAAAAATCGTGTGTTGTGGGACAGATATTCAAAACCTCAGCTGCAGAATTTGCTTTCACCGCTGCAATGTGCCGATGATTTGGAAAAAGACTATTTCTATCGATTCTTCCGTTTTATCCAGCGTGAGCATATTTTGTCTAAAATAGGAACTCCATCGAAAGAGGCGAGCGGTTTCTCTTCAATATGGAATACAAATCTGGCAGAGAAAAAGCAAGTCGGAAATATCTTTGACAAATTGCATATAGTATCTTATGGAAATCCTGATGGCGGAAGCGACAGTGGCATATCTCAGATAACATTATCAGTGCCTCGTGGCGAGGAAGATGTGTTGCCTAATTTCCGTGTTGGCGATATTGTGATTTTATATCCATATTTGGAAGAAGAAGAGCCGGATGCACGCAAAACAATGGTGTTCAGATGCAATATCAAGGAACTGCGCACTGAAGAAATAGTTCTTTCTTTGCGCTCTCCACAAAAGAACAAATCAGTGTTTGTCAAACCGGGACATTTTTGGGCAGTTGAGCATGATTTCATGGATTCGTCATATAGTGCGCTTTACCGCTCAATGTATTCTTTCCTTACGGCAAAAGCTGACAGAAAAGATATGATATTGAATCGCCGTCAGCCGCAGATTGACAAAACACTGAGTTTGAACGGTGATTATAGCCAGGGTGGCAAATGCCCGGATTTCAATGAACTGGTGCTGAAAGCAAAGCAGGCAAAAGACTTTTTTTTGCTTATTGGTCCTCCGGGAACGGGAAAGACTTCATTCGGTTTGGTCAATATACTGAAGGAGACACTGAGCAATCCTCAGTCGTCAGTGCTTCTGGTGTCATTTACCAATCGTGCAGTTGATGAGATTTGCAGCAAACTTAAACGGGAAGAGATAGATTTTATCAGATTTGGTTCAAGCCTCTCGTGCGATGATGCTTATTATCCATATCTTCTTGGAAATAAAGTTTCGTCATGTTCTAACATAACAGAAATAAGAAACACAATTTCTAAGACACGTGTTTTTGTAGGAACAACAACAGCTGTAACCTCAAATCTGAATTTCTTTTCTTTAAAGAAATTTGACCTGGCAATTATCGACGAAGCATCCCAGATTCTGGAACCGCACTTGATGGGATTGCTTTGCGCAAAACATGGAAACTCTAATGCAATAGATAAATTTGTATTTATCGGCGACCATAAACAGTTGCCGGCAGTTGTTTCACAATCTGAGTCTGAATCAGCAGTGAGCGAGGAAAGTTTGAAAAACATCGGATTGGTGAACTGCCGATATTCTCTTTTCGAAAGATTACTTTCTTTGCATAAAAGAAACGACAGTCTGTTTTTCACTCTTACCAAGCAAGGACGAATGCATCCGGGAGTTTCGGCTTTCCCAAATAAATCGTTCTATGCGAACTCATTGGTTCCTGTTCCTTTGAGCCATCAGATTCCGGAGAATCTGCCTTTTGCCGGATTGCCAGTTTCAGGATTGGAAAGGTTGTTGGCATCCAGACGTTTTCTGTTCATTTCTTCGCCTCGAATAGATAATCCTTATGCTGTAAAAGTTAATATTAAGGAAGCAGAGATTATATCTTTGATTGTGAAATCTGTTTGGGATTTATATCTGAAAAGCGGGAAGAGTTTTTCTGCGGCATCTACTTTAGGAATCATAGTTCCGTATCGTAATCAGATATCTGCAATACGTAAGGAAATCAGCAAATACAATATTCCGGAATTGTCTGATATTACAATCGACACTGTTGAGAGATATCAGGGAAGCGAACGTGATGTCATAATATATGGTTTTACTGTTCAGAAAATATATCAGTTGGATTTCCTTGCTGGAAATGTGTTTGTTGAGGACGGAGTTCTGATTGACCGTAAATTGAATGTCGCATTGACTCGTGCAAGAGAGCAAATGATTATAGTTGGAGAGGAAAAATTATTATCACATAATTCTGTTTTTGCTGAATTGATTGAGTGTTCGGAAAAATTAGGATGCTTTTTTGATTGGAAAAATATGTCGAAATAAACTTTTCAGAATCACATGTTTTTCTTTCTGAAAGCAATTTGAATTTATGTCAAACAGAAAATATGATTGGATTAGGAATAAATTCAGGTTGCTTTCAGATAGAGTTTTATCCATATTTCCTTATTTTTGTATTTATATAAGATTATATTGATACTTATAAGATATTTTCTGTTTGTGGAAATATATGTTTACCGAGAATCTTAGTTAATTTAAGTACTTATATCATTATAGAGTAATATGAAAAAACGTTGTGTGCATTTACTTGTCCTGATTTTGTTTGTCAAATTAGGAAATATTTTTGCTGTTGAGCCGGTGGATTATGTAAAACCTCAAATTGATACACATAAGTCCAGGTGGTTCTTTTTCTCATCAGCTTCGCGTCCGTTCGGATTGGTGAGTCTGAGTCCGGACAATGCCGTAAAAGGTTCGTGGAATTCCGGCTATTTGTATGACTCAACTTATGTGAGATGTTTCAGCCACGTTCATTGCTGGCAGCTTTCCGGAATACCGGTGATGCCAACTGTTGGAATGATAAACGGACATAAAGGTATGGATTTCTATAAGTCTGAATATTCGCATGAAGGTGAAATTGTGAAACCGGGATATCATAAGATAAAACTGGATAAATATAATGTCAAGGCAGAGTTGACATCGACAAACAGAGTCGGATTTCACAGATATGATTATTCTTCGGCCGATACTGCCAATGTTCTTTTTGATGTCGGTGCATTTCTGGCTCATGATAAAACAACGAAAGCTAAAATCTATAAAACTTCAGCCGACGAAATATGCGGATATTCTCTGATGGCACCTACTCATCGAAGGAAAAAGCCTATTCAGGTTTATTTTGTTGCCAAATTCAACAATCCAATTTCTTCTTTTGGCGGATGGGAAAAAGATGCTTCCGGAAATAAGATTCTTTCTGATAAGCAGATTTATGAAGGTGAAGATGTTGGAGGCTATGTCCGTTTCTATAATCTGGACGGCAAACCATTGCTAATGAAAGTTGCCATTTCATATGTCAGTGAGGAGCAGGCTCTGTTGAATATGCAGGAGGAACTTCCTCATTGGGATTTCGATAAAGTTGTTGACGATTCTTTTGCCGAATGGAACAGTGAGTTAGGCAAAATAAAGGTTGAAGGCGGAACTTATGAACAAAGAGTGAAATTCTATACTGACTTATGGCATTCTCTTTTGGGAAGACATACTTTCTCTGATGTCAACGGAAAATATATCGATAATACCGGAAGTGAACCTGTTGTCCGCTCTGTTCCTTTGGATAAAGACGGAAAACCTGTTAGAAGCACTTATAATTCGGATGCTTTTTGGGGTGCGGAATTTAATCTAAATATATTGTGGTCAATTGCTTATCCGAAAAGGATGAGTGAGTTTGTTTCCACTTTGGTGGACTATTATAATAATGGTGGACTGATTGCACGAGGACCAAGCGGCGGTAATTATACTTATGTTATGGTAGGCGACCAGGCAACTCCGCTTATTGCTGCTGCATATAATAAAGGAATACGAGATTTCGACATCGAAAGTGCTTATAAAGGTTGTCTTAAGAATTCAGAACCCGGAGGAATACGTGACCATGCCGGATATGAAGTTGAGCCGAACAAATATATGACTTATTATGTTGAGGATGGATTTGTTCCGGATGATATCAAAGGAAAAGGCGGACATGTTGAGGGCTGCGCTATGACTTTGTATTTTGCATATCAGGACTGGTGTATGGCTCAGTTTGCTAAGTCATTGGGAAAGGACGATGTGTATGACAAATATTTCAAGCGTTCGTTCAGTTATAGGAATGTGTTTGATAAAAATGTTGGTTGGATGCGCCCCAGAATGTCTGACGGAAGCTGGATGAAAGATTTTGCTCCGATTGGAAAAGGTTTCAATATGAAAGGTTTTGTGGAAAGTAATTCTGCTATTTTTACATATTATGTTCCTCAAAATATGCCGGACTTGATTGATATGCTTGGAGGAAATGAGGCTTTTGTGAAACGTTTGTCCGAACAGTTCGAGAAAGCTTCACATTCAAATTTCATAACACCTCATGGTTCGCATGCCGAGAATTGGGTAGATTATGAAAATCAGCCGTCGTTGCATATGGCTCATTTGTTCAGTCATGCCGGTGCTCCATGGTTGACACAATATTGGGTGAGACGAATAAAGAAAGATGTTTTTGGCGACATTACTCCTTATGGCGGATATAATGGTGATGAGGACCAGGGACAGATGGGCGCGCTTGGTGTGCTGATGGCTATTGGTCTATTCGATATTCAGGGTGGAGCATCTGTTGATCCATGCTATGAAATTACTTCTCCGATTTTCGACAGAGTGGAAATATCACTTGATAAAAGATATTATGATGGAGACAAGATTGTTATTGATGTAAAAAACAATAGCGAGGAAAATGTATATATACAGAATGTGCTTTGGAATGGCAATCCTCATAATTCTTTCCGTATTCCACATAAAGAGCTGATGAAAGGAGGAACTCTTACTATTGAACTAGGAAATAAGCCGAACAAGAAATGGGGCATAGACTGATTTCCTGGATTGCAATATATCCATCCGAATTATAGGTCCGGACCCGCGGTGAGATATATCTATATATATTTGTTCATACATCTATATATATTCCGGAATACTTCTATATATATTTTCAAAGGCTTGTTTATAGTCTCACTCTATATACAGAAAGTTTCCGGAGAGATGTTTCACAATTTTGCTATCTCTTTAATAAGCAGAGAAATATGGTGAATTGATGACAATATTTAACAAATGTTTTAATCTGCCGTGATTCACTGTTTTTGGGGAAAGGATTTATGTGGAATAATGATGAGAAATCAAAGTGAAAAAGTTATTACTATGTTTTGAAAAATAGCTGCCTACGTTTCCGAAAAAACGTAGGCAGCTTTTTCCGGAAACTTCCCATGTTTCTTGATAGCTGTTCACAATATAGGGCACTAATTTCTAAACCTTGTCTTTTCCCAAATTTTTGTATTCTTCAAATCTCTCTAAAATCTCTTTGACATAGTTGAATGTTTCCGAGCCACGAAGATAACCATGTTTACATACAGGGTCGTTATAATATTCTGGTTCACTTTTAAGACGTACAAAGTCGGCAACATTATGTTCCCAAATATTAGGATTTTTTCCATATTTCTCAGCAAGACGTCTGGCATCATAAATATGTCCAATTCCTGCATTGTATGAAGCAATGGTGAATTTTATTTTTTCCTCTTCGTCTTCTATTTCAGGGAAACCATCGTAGAAACGCATCAGACATTCAACTCCTGTACTGATTGCTGTTTCAGGCTCTCTAAGTTCGTGTGGAGTTACACCTAAAGCTTTTGCTGTGTTTGGCATTATTCCCATAAGACCTTCGGCTCCAGCCCATGACACAAGATTAGGATTGAAATGCGATTCCTGATATGAAATAGAAGCGATAAGTTTCCAGTCCCAACCAATTTTTCCGGAATATTTGCGGAAGAATTTATCGTAAGGAGAAATGTGTCCCTTAGGAATTTTTGTCGGAGCAGACAAATCCTGTTTACCCAATTCGTAATATCTCTTGATGATTCGGCTGAATGAACGTTTTCTGTTATTATCAGAAGCCCAGGAATTAATCGAATTAGCCAAATCTGAATTTTCCTTTTTTACAATCCATGATGAACGTTGCACAAAACTAATTTTAAGGTTGGTGTTGATATTCCAATGGTAAGTTTTGTTTAGTCGTGCCACATTTTCATCTGCAACTGTGTATTCAATTTCACCTCTTGAAACCATAGAAATCAAATCCTCCAATGAAATTGAATCATTATTGACAATCTTTATGTCAATATCTCCTCCAAGTTCACTGTTCAAATTTTTCATTCGTGTCAGAAATCTCGAATTGTCTTTTACATAAACTGTTTTGCCGATAAGTTCTGTGACGTTTTTTAGAATTTTCTTGTTCTTGTCCGTGCGCTGTATCAGGACTTGAGAACTTTGTTCCTCTTTTCCACAGTATGTATATTTATCTTTTAGATTATTACTTACGAAAACCGGATATGCAATTACATCAACAATTCCACTGTCAAGCATTTCATACATTCGTTCACTGCTTGGAGCAACTTTTATTTCAAGACTCAGATTGTTGGATTCGGCATAATCCTTAATCATTTCATACTCATAACCCATCGGCTGCATTCTGTATTGGAAATAACTTGTAGAACTATATAATGTGGTGACAATCAGTTTGCCGTCTTCCTTTATCTGTTCAAAATTTCTGAAATATATTTCCTCATTGTCGTCAGAATTATTGTTTTGTCTGCCGCCAATGCACGAAACAAGAATAATGGGAATTAGTAGAAAAAAATAGAATGGTTTCATAATGGGAGATTTTGTGGATAAATAAGGTAGAGTAGTGTAGTTGTGTGAGGCTGTGTCAAAACAAGCTTAAACACAGAGTCACAGAGATACAGAGTTTATATTTTATTAATATTTAATATATTTCCTCTGTGACTTTGTGCCTCTGTGTTTCATTCTTTTCGCTTTGACACAGTTTATTATGATTATTAATCCCTCAATTCCAATAGTACCACATTTTCCACATGGTGAGTGTGAGGGAACATATCAACAGGACGAACCTTTTTTACTTTATATTTGACATCCAACAGGCTCAAGTCACGTGCCTGAGTTGCTGGATTACAGCTGACATATACAATACGCTTAGGCTGTGTAAATAATATGACATTTATTACATCGTCGTGCATTCCGGCACGAGGAGGGTCTGTGATTATTACATCTGGTCTGCCGTGCTTGTTGATGAAGTCCTGAGTAAGTATATCCTTCATGTCGCCGGCATAGAACAATGTGTTGTCAATATTATTCAATGCAGAATTTACCTTTGCGTCTTCAATAGCTTCCGGAACATACTCGATACCGATTACTTTCTTCGCCTTGCGTGAAACAAAGTTTGCAATTGTTCCAGTTCCAGTATAAAGGTCATAGACCAATTCTTCACCAGTTAGTCCTGCAAATTCTCTAGCCACTTTATACAGATTATATGCCTGTTCGCTATTAGTCTGATAGAATGATTTAGGACCGACCTTGAATTGCAATCCTTCCATTTCCTCTATGATATGATCCTTGCCACGGAACACCAGGACTTCCTGATCTGTGATAGTGTCGTTACATTTGCTGTTGATAACATAAAGCAGAGACGTAATCTCAGGGAACTGCTCAGCTACGTGATTGAGCAATGCCTCGCGACGTTCCACATCTTCGTGATAGAAAACAACAACTACCATCAAATCTCCTGTTGACGCAGTTCGTATCATAAGCGTACGAACGAATCCTTCCTGATTGCGCAGGTCATAGAAAGGATAACCATCGTGTTCGAGACAATATTTCTTTATACAAAGACGGATTTTGTTTGATATATCGTTCTGCAACCAACATTTATTGATGTCAAGAACTTTATCAAACATTCCCGGAATATGAAATCCCAAAGCATTCATACAGTCGAATGTTTCACCGGATTTCACTTGTTCCTCTGTCAGCCATTTCTTGTTTGAGAATGTAAATTCTAGTTTGTTACGATAGAACGTAGTATTTTCCGAACCAAGTATAGGAAGTATTTCTTCCATTTCAATTTTCCCTATTCTTGTCAGATTTTCTATAACCTGCTTATGTTTGTATTTAAGCTGTTCTTCGTATGGAAGATGCTGCCATTTGCAGCCACCGCAAACACCAAAATGTTCACAGAATGGTTGTGCTCTTTTTTCAGAATATTCATGGAAGAACACTGCTTTTCCTTCTGCATAACTGTTTTTCTTTCGTGTCAGTTGGATGTCAACAACATCACCCGGGGCAACGAATGGAACGAAAACAACCATGTCGTTGACACGTGCAATCGCTTTTCCTTCAGCCGCTACATCTGTAATTGTCACCTTCTCAAGCAAAGGCAACTGTTTCTTCTTTCTTGCCAATGTATTATATATTTTAAACCGTTTGCAAAGATAAGGTATAATAAATCAAAAACCTTACTTTTTTAAGTGAAAACATTAAAACATTTGATTTTATGATGTTGTTATTTTTATATAGTTGACGAGTAAACGGGTAGTACATGTCATATTGTATTCTTGTGAACTTGTTCCCTCGTCTCTTAAAATATTAATCTTAAAATATGAATGCCATGGGAAAGAAGAATTTTATTTTGGATACAAATGTGATACTTCACGATTACAAATGCATCGAGAATTTTCAGGAAAATGATATTTATTTGCCAATAGTTGTTTTGGAAGAACTTGACAAATTCAAACGAGGAAGTGATCAGATAAACTACAACGCTCGTGAGTTTGTGCGTGCTTTGGATGCTATAACTACAAATGATTTGTTCTCGAAAGGTGCTTCATTAGGTCCTGGAAAAGGAATGCTCCATGTTGTTACTGGCGGAGTATATCACAAAGATATTGAGGCTTCGTTTCCTTTGAAAACTGCGGACCATAGGATTCTTTCGTGTGCCAAAACTGTTGCCGATGAACATCCGGATATGGTAACTGTATTTGTTTCCAAGGATGTGAATCTTCGTATGAAGGCTCGTTCGCTTGGCATACAGGTTGAGGATTATATCACTGACAAGGTTACAAATGTTGATATTTTTGAACGTGCCCAGGAAACATACGAAGGCATTGATGGTGATTTGATAGATAAAATTTATTCAGAAACTGAGGGTGTTGATGCTGCCGAATTGGTTGAGATGCTCAAACTTCAGCCTAACGAATGCTTTATATTGAAGAGTGAACGCAATTCTGTAATGGTACGTTATAATCCTTTCACTGGTAAAATAAGGCGTGTTGGCAAAAGTAATAACTACGGTATCCAGCCACGAAATGCAGAGCAAAGTTTTGCTTTTGAGGTATTGAATGATCCGGATATAAAACTGATAGCCTTAACAGGAAAAGCCGGAACCGGAAAAACTTTACTTGCCCTTGCTTCTGCTTTGAGGCAGAACGAAGCATACAAGCAGATTCTGCTGGCTCGCCCAATTGTAGCTTTGGCGAATAAAGACCTTGGTTTCTTGCCTGGTGATGAAAAACAGAAAGTGGCTCCTTATATGCAGCCTTTGTTCGATAATTTGAATGTAATCAAAGGACAATTGCCCGCAGGAGGCTCGGATGTGCGACGCATAGATGATATGCAGAAGAACAATCAGCTTGTCATCGAGGCTCTTGCTTTTATCCGAGGTAGAAGTTTGTCGGAAACATTCTGTATAGTTGATGAATCTCAGAATCTGACTCCGCATGAAATCAAAACAATAATTACCAGAGCTGGTGAAGGTACAAAGATGGTGTTCACCGGTGATATCCAGCAGATAGATTCTCCATATCTTGATTCGCAAAGTAATGGTTTGGCATATATGGTCGATAAGATGAAAGGTCAGGACTTGTTCGCCCATATTAATTTGATAAAGGGAGAAAGAAGTCAGCTTTCTGAATTGGCATCAGATTTGTTGTAGACTTCCGGACAAGTTGACGAAGTAATGTTTCCCAGGTTTATCTGGTAAATAAAGCCTTCGTTAACTTGTCGGCTTGTCAACTTCTTTCCAGCCAGTGTGTTACTAGTGTTGGAAAGCGCAAATTGTTATATTAATGGACCGGGAGAAAAGAATAATGCGAGCTACATTGTTGGGCTCTTTAGCTAATTTAGCCTTGCTGGCGTTTAAGTTTGTGGCAGGTTTTTTAGGAAATAGTGCTGCCATGATTGCAGATGCTGTGCACTCTTTGTCAGATTTTGTCACAGATGTCATAGTAGTGTTTTTTGTAAACATTTCGTCCAAACCTAGGGATGAGGTTCATAAGTATGGTCATGGGAAATATGAAACTCTTGCCACATCAGTTATTGGAATAATACTTCTTTGTGTCGGCTTCGGTTTGTTTTGGGAAGCAGCCTGCAGAATATGGGATTATTATATGAATGATATTCCTTTGGAAAGTCCGGGAATGATAGCCTTGATTGCAGCTCTAATTTCAATTGTAGTGAAGGAACTTCTTTATCAATACACTTGCTGGATTGGCAAGCAGGTAGATAGCCAAGTTGTTATAGCTAATGCCTGGCATCATCGTTCTGATGCTTTTTCATCCATAGGAACGGCATTAGGAATTGCAGGAGCTGTCCTTTTGGGAGATGAATGGCGTATCCTTGACCCTTTGGCAGCTGTCGTCGTAAGTATGTTTATTGTGAGAGTTTCACTTATGCTTCTTCATCCTGCAATAAATGATTTGCTGGAAGTTGCTTTACCTCCGGAAACAGAAAAGGAAATATTAGATATATTGTCTGAGAATAAAAACATTTCTTGTCCACATAATTTGTATACCCGTAGAATTGGTAATTCAGTTGCTATTGAAGCTCATATTAGGGTTGATGGAAATACAAGTGTTGCACTTGCTCACGAATGGACTAGAGAGATAGAAAACAATTTACGTAACAGATTCGGTAAGGATACACATGTGATGCTTCATGTGGAGCCGAGCACTTCAAAGCATTAATTAAACAATTTAAGTTTCGCAAGTTGCTCAACTTAATAGTTAACAAGGCTTCAGAGACAAGTTGACAAGGTCTGAACAGCTGTAATTTTACGAATTATTATCCAAAAATCTCGTCAACTTGTTCCCTTGTCAACTCGTTTCCTGCAAGTTGAGCTTGCGAAACTTGAATTAAACAAGTAAATAAGAATGAATATTATATATAGAGGAGAACTTTTCTGGTTTGTATCAGACCCGTTGATTGATGGAGATAAGTCATATTGCCATATAACAGATGGCGGATTGGTTGTAGGTCATGAGGGGAAAATATTGGATGCTGGTGATTTTTCTGAGATACGTTCAATCTATCCGGAGGCAAATATTACAGATTATTCGGGTTCGCTGATAATGCCTGGATTTATTGACACTCATGTCCATTATGTCCAATCTGAAATAATAGGAATGTATGGTAAGCAACTGCTGGATTGGCTTAATAACTACACATTCCCAGCCGAGTCAATGTTTTTTTATCCAGAATATGCATCCAAAGTCGCAGAGAATTTCCTGAAGGAATTGTTGCGAAACGGAACAACAGCATGTATGGCATATTCTTCAGTACATAAGGCATCGGCAGACGCACTTTTTTCTGAGGCGGCGAAATTGGGTATGCCTGTCTTCACCGGAAAGACTTGGATGGATAGAGAAGCGCCGGATTATCTTACAGATACCACAGACAGTGCGGTTAGAGACACAATTGAACTCATTGAGAAATGGCATGGAAAATCTCGTTGCCGGTATGTGGTTACTCCGAGATTTGCAATTACTTCAACTCCTGAAGCGTTAAAACTTGCCGGAGAAATCCATAATACATATACAGGAACTTATATGCAGACGCATTTGTCGGAAAATCTGAATGAAGTGGAAGTGGTTAAAAGTCTGTTCCCCGATGCGCCGGATTATCTTAGTGTTTACGAACGATTCGGATTGTTGACAGATCGTAGTGTGTTTGGACATTGCATACATCTGACAGAACGTGAATATAAAGCGCTGCGAGAAAGTGGTGCAGTTGTGTCACATTGTCCCACTTCGAATTTTTTCCTAGGAAGCGGCTTGTTCTCAATGAAAAAAGCTAATGATAATGGACTTAAGACGACAATGGCAACAGATGTTGGTGGCGGAACATCTTTTTCTATTTTCCGCACAATGGATGCTTCATATAAGATGCAGCAATTGCAGGGATATTCACTTAATCCTTTTGAATCATATTATAAGAGTACTTTAGGCAGTGCAAAGGCTTTACATATTGACACAGAAACAGGTTCCTTCGGTAAAGGCAGATATGCCGATTTCATTGTGGTGGACTATTGTTCAACTATTCCTCAAAAACTCCGTTGTGAACGTTTGCTATCTAAAGGAGAATGGACTCTTCAACATAAACTGTTCGGATTGCAAACATTGGCGGATGACAGAGCTGTGCGTGCAACATATGTTTCCGGAAAGAAATTATACGATGGGGAAAAAGCGTTAGATGGAGAATAAAATCTTCTCTACTAATTTTATGTACGCTAGCATGAGTATTATCTAACGGGTACAAGTGTCTTGGTTCAAAATAAGTTTAAACACAGAGTCAGAGATTTTATTTATTCAACATATTACCTCTGTGACTTTGCCTCTGTGTTTAATTATTATCGTTTTGACACTCCACTCAATTAATATTTGTCTTTCTTATATCTTGCCGGATAATAATTCTTTGTTTTTCTAACTATAACTTTTATACCCAGCCAAACTCCGGTAATTGATACGATAAATCCGCCAATCATCAGTACCCACATGACAATTTCCCATACCAGAGGATTTTTAACCAGGAATAAAAGCTTCAGACGATGAAATGCCGGATAAACCCAATGATTGAAACGATATGAATCGTCAACATATTTTATCTGGGCATTTCCCGGTTTTATGTAATAGCAACTATTGTCGCAATTCTCAATCTCAACTTTCCACACCGGAAGCGTAAGTTTTACTCTCGACAGATAATATGTGTCGTATTCATCCATAAGTGAAATCTTTATGTCTTTTTCATTATGGACATTCTTTATTTCAGAAAGCACATCCTGCTCGGACAGATGCAACTCTTTGGGTTCTTTGTCTCTCGCATCAATATAATATATATTATCCGAAGTATATATTTTATAGAATGGCAGCGAGCCAAAGTTGTTCCATTCAATTTGCTTTATCTCTTTTCCTAGTGAGCCGGCAGCAATTCTGTAGTCAATGGAATATGACTGTAAATTCGGTCGGTTTTCCGACAATCTTTTCACCGGGTCAAAACCCAGCTTTGGTTTCACAACCCAATCCATTGAACGGGCAAGAGACATCATTCCGCTGAAACAAAATAAAAATACAGTTATGCCAAATACCAAACCATAAATATGATGCCATCTGTATGTTTTTTTCTTAAACGGAGTGATTGACCTGTTTTTCCCCGAATAACGAATCACCCTGAAACCTCTGTAAATACCGAAAATACACATTATGCAACCAAGTCCGGAAAGGAAAACAACAGTGTTGCTCCACAACTCAACATCCTGGCGCAGACGAGTGAAATAAACCCAGTGCGGAATCGCTCCCAGCCATGCCCAGAATCGGCTTTCACTTGTGGTGTGTTGCAATACTTTTCCGCTTTTCGACGAAATATAAAGCTGTTGCTTTTCTGCATCGGCAAAGTGGAATTTGTAAATAGGAAATTCCTCTCTTAATTTCCCGAAAGGAATCCATTGTTCCAGTTCGTACAACGTGTCAATCCTTACTATCGGAGCATTGCACCATCTTTGAGCCGTCATTCTGATAGTATTACCGTTTATTTCAGGTAATGACTGAAGTGAATCTGCGGGAATATCAAATGTCCCTGCATCAGTCTTGACATGAAAGAATGTTTGCCCCAGAACACAATCTACATACAAACTTTTTATCGAAGCATTTCCCGGCAATTCTTCGGTGATAATATTTATATCCGGAAGATGGCGCAAATCAATATTGTCTTTCTTCCTTATTGTTTCATTGCTGGTTACACGCGGAAATCTGTGATAAACCATTACCAAACCGGAGAAAAACCAAACAGCCATCAATGCACTTAGCAATGTGCCAAGAATTTTATGAGTTTTACTTGATACAGACATCTCTTTTATAATTTATAAGCTATAGCAACCTGGAAATTCCTTGGCATGCTTGGAACCAACTGATTTCCTAATGCCTGGTTGTAATAACTGTTGTTGAACAAATTGTTTACATTCAAAGTCAGACGGATATTCTGGTTTATTGTGTATGACGCGCCGCAGTCTGTCAGCCAATAAGGATTGAACCACATAGAATTTGCCGTATTTCTATACACCTTTCCAGTATAGTTCGTGCTCAAATGGAATTCCAGGTTCTTGAATAAACCTTTAGGAATGGTGTAGCTTCCGTAAGCATAAAACGTCTGGTCAGGAATATTAGTCTGCCAGTTTCCTTTCTGGCTGTTAAGATTTTCCTTTGTTTCGTCAGGATTCGAGCCATAAATCGCATCAGCAAGAGTTTTATCCTTTACTTCTTTCATCTCACGGATTTTAGATTCATTCATGCTATAACCGACAGTTATTCCTAAAGAATGAACAGGCGTTACCGTAACTTCTACATCAAAACCTTTCGAATCCTGAACACCGACTTGTCCGATAATCTTCTTTTCAACATCGTTTTCTGTGTAGCCGGTCAGCAATGTAGCCGTGCTGTTCATCTTGCGAATATAGAAAACACTGGCATTTGCATGAAGAATATTTCCCAAACTGTATTTTACGCCGACTTCAGCCTGATAACCGTTTTCCGGCTTGAACACTTCTCCATTTTGCGAAGCATTATATCTTTCGCCGTTTGCGTCGATATAAATCACATTATCCTGATAGAATGTTCTGATAGGCTTGAAGAATGAAGCGAACGAAGCATACAGAGAAGTGTTCGGGTGAGGAAGATAAACCGCGCCGAAACGATAAGTCAAAGCCTTATTCAATATTCTGCTGAAACTTCCGTGACTGTCATATTCTCTGTATCCGGTCGGAGTTTCTGCCTTAGCAGACAAATAACGGAAGAAATCACCACGGAGAGCAACCAGAACTTTCAGCTTTTCACTCAAATCCAATAAATCCTGGATATAAAGGCTGTTGGTGTAATGATGCGTTACTGTGGCAGAAGAGAACTTGCTTGTCATATAACCCATACTTTGCGGATTATAAACCGAAACGTGAGAATATAATCCCGGCCCTTGGACATCGTCGCCCAAATTATATCCTGTATAACTTGTACGGTTGAAAGCCACAAATGAATATCCGCCCATATAATTGTGTTTTATACTTCCGGTATGGAAATTCCCGCTCAGCTCAAGCGTGTTTCCAACCGTGTTCGAAACGTGCGAGAAGCGGAGAGGAAAAGAAAGATAAACACTGTCGAGGCAGATATATTGCTTTTCTCCGTTGCTTTTCAGATAATAATGATTGTATATTGGCTCGCTGCTTTCCAGATAATCAAGAGATTCCGTACCGAAATAATTTATATCGTCTGCCGAGAAAGAAAGTCTGTCCGTTAGCTTCATGTTTTCCGAGAATTTATGGACATATTGAGCCGAAATATTCCATCCTCTGTTATAGAAGAAATCAGACTCGTTGTTATATCTGGCTTCTTTGTCCAGTCCCGGCAGCATCTCATTCTTCTTCAGATATAGCTTATTGTCCGACACGTTATAAATATCGTCAGTCATTATATCCGGCAAACCAATTTCCGTTCCATAATAATCATGGTTGAATCCGGCACGCAAGTCAACTACATCCTTTTCTGATAATTTGGCATTCAGGGCAAGATAACCCGAAAACCTTTTGTTTCCCGTGCTGCGCCAGCCTTCCTGGTCCGAATAGTTTATATTTGCATAATAATTCACCGGGCCGGCAATTTTCCCGCCCATGCCGAAAGTGGCTTCTTTGCTGTCGTAACTTCCGTATGCCACACGAGCATTTACGGTTTGCTTTTCTGTCGGAGCTTTTCTTACAATATTAAGAACACCGCCCACGGCAGAATGTCCGTAAAGCACTGATGCCGGACCTTTCAGAAGCTCAATAGATTCGACAGACGAAAGGTCTGGAACCGGATATGAATTGTTTATTCCCGAACGTTCATCCCTAATTCCGTCAATCATCATAACCGCATGGTCAAAACCTCTGACCGAAATCTGCTGGAAAGCTCCGTATGATGTCTGGATTCTGATTCCGGGCATAAAGCGAACGGCATCCTGAATATTCCTGATTCCTCTTATCTCCAGACTTCCGGCTTCCAGAGCATTTATTGACAGAGGCAGATATTTTGAAGGAACTTCCAGTTTAGATATTTGTGGGCGAGGTTTGCGAATGGAATTAACGACGACTTCCTGAATGTTGAATGTCGTGTCGTTGAAGTTCGTATATTCTTTCTTTTCCTGTGCGGAAAGTGTTATTGTACAAGACAATAACGGTAAAATAGTCAATACTTTTTTCATTTTTTTAAGCGTGTAAAGTTTGTGTCGGGATAAATTTTATATTTATCCCGACCAGATAATTGTATCAATAAGTAGTTATGGAATATAAATTCGAGAGGTCTGAGAATTATTTACTCTCTTCTTCGGTATATGCCTTTTTCTTGTCCATAATATCAATCATTCTATGTTTTGTCATAAAACGAATATGGTCAATGAAAATATCCTGGATTTCCGGATTTTGCCCGAGTCCTTCAAGGAGAACAGTCACTTTGTAGCCCTTTTCCTCAAGCTCCTGCTTCATATCTCCGGCAATATCATTCTTGGCGTGGTCGCCGGCAACGAACATGAAAGGCAAAAGCTGCACTTCCTTTATCTTTTTCTGCTCCTGGATTCTGTCGATAGCATTGTTGAAAGAGGGATAACCTTCCACCGTTCCGACAACGAAATCCTTATGCCCGCTAGTCTGCATAACGTGGTCCAGCATAGCGTATTGTGCAGTCGACGGGTCGTAAGTTCCGTGACCGACCAAAATAGTCATAGCTTTTTCCTTTCCCTTCTTGGAAACTATTTCAGCAACTTTCTCATAATCTTCAACGGAATAGAGCAGAGGATTGCCCAATCTGATTTCCTTGAACAGAAATTCCATGCTGGCGATGTCTTTGCGGAGAGATTCCATTTCAACACCGTCAATTATATTTGTCGATTGAACTATTACGTGAGTAAAACCGTCAGCTTTCAGCTGAGCCAAAGCTTCGGCAGGATTCAACTTCCTTGTTCCTCTTTTGGCAAGTCTTGCCATTATGATTCTTGAGGTATAAGCCTCTCTGATTTCAAATTCAGGGAACAATTCTTTTGCCTTTTGGTTGATTGCGTCAATAGTTTGTTGGCGAGTATCATCATGAGTAGTTCCGAAATGAACCATAAGCAACGCAGCTTTGTCGCCTTTCTGCAGTGACGACAGCAAGTCGGAATGCACATAGTTTCCGTCACCATGAGCATTAGCCTGTGAGAATAATCCGCATGCCATAGCAAGACCTATGACAAGATTTTTTTTGATGTTCATATTATTTGTTTTTGAGTAAATTAATATCCTAATCCCGGGATATGTAAATTATCCGTTAATCTTGGCAGGTTTCCTGACTCCACCTTTTGGAAATCATGCCTTCCCATTTGAAAAAACAGTGGCGATAGTGTTGATTCCCTTTTTCGATTAAGTGTTACAGTAGCGGGTACTGCTCCGGATTTTCACCGGATTCCCTTTTAAAAATGATAATCGGACGATTAATCATTTCACCAAGACGGTGCAAATATAAATAAAAAATAGAAATCAAGAAAAATTATTTTTTCTTATTTCCTTCGCCAATTTGTCCCTTAAATCCTGCAAATATTAATTGTGTAGCCATTAGGGTTAAATATTTTCTTAAAACTAAGTCTTAGTTTTTACAAACTCAGATTCAGTTTTTATAAACTAAGGCTTAATTTATAGAAACTAAAGCTTAGCTTCAAGAATATTTGCTTCCCTTTTGGACTTAAATCAAAGTTTTATGTAATTCAAGTTCTTCCTGCGCAACTTTCAGGAGTTAAAGAATTTATAAGGAGTTATAGCTCTGCATCACATCGCAATGAAATTAAAAGCCGGAAGAATATATATATACTAATGGTAACGGCATTAAACTCCTTTTACTCCCTTTTAACTCCTATAACTCCATAAGTTATGCCACTAGCTATACTTAACTTAAATAATTTACATACTGTTGTTTCACGAATTTTTAATATCTTTGCTCGACATTATGCATAGTATAAAGCAAACGATTTGATATATGGGTATTTTTAGCTTTTTCAGCAAAGAAAAAAAGGAGAATCTGGACAAAGGCTTGTCCAAGACTAAAGAAAATGTGTTTACCAAAATCACCAGAGCAATAGCCGGAAAGAGTAAGGTGGATGATGAAGTGCTTGATAATCTGGAAGAAGTTCTTATCACTTCGGATGTAGGCGTTGAGACAACTCTTAAAATCATTGACCGAATTGAAAAAAGAGTGGCAAGGGATAAATATGTCACAACTTCGGAACTGACAGCCTTGTTGCGTGATGAAATTGCCAGTCTGCTTACAGAAAACAATACTGTTGACGGTGATGGTTTCACTATCCCTGAAGATAAAAAACCATACGTTATAATGGTGGTAGGTGTGAATGGTGTAGGAAAAACTACAACTATCGGAAAGCTTGCTTATCAGTTTAAGAAAGCCGGAAAAAGCGTATATCTGGGTGCAGCGGATACTTTCCGTGCTGCAGCCGTGGAACAGCTTGTTATTTGGAGTGAGAGAGTTGGCGTGCCGGTTGTCAAACAGAAAATGGGTTCCGACCCTGCGTCTGTGGCTTTCGACACATTGAGCTCAGCAAAGGCAAACGGTGCAGATGTAGTAATCATCGACACTGCCGGACGTTTGCACAATAAGATTAATTTGATGAACGAGCTTACAAAGATTAAGAACGTGATGCAGAAGGTTGTTCCTGATGCTCCGCACGAAATCCTTCTTGTTCTCGACGGTTCTACAGGTCAGAATGCTTTTGAACAGGCAAAACAGTTTACTGCAGCAACTGAGGTTAATGCTTTGGCTGTGACAAAACTCGACGGAACAGCAAAAGGCGGTGTTGTGATTGGTATTTCAGACCAGTTCCGCATTCCGGTAAAATATATCGGCTTGGGAGAAGGAATTGAAGACTTGCAGGTTTTCCGCAAGCGTGAATTTGTAAACTCATTGTTTGGAGAATAATAATGCGAAAGAATAAGGTTGACATAATTACTTTGGGTTGTTCGAAGAATCTGGTGGATTCCGAGCAGCTTATGCGTCAGTTTGCAGCAAATGGCTATAAGATAGAACACGATCCTCATAAGATTAATGGTGAGATTGTGGTTGTAAACACCTGTGGTTTCATCGGCGATGCTCAGGCTGAGTCTATTGAAATGATTCTGGATTTGGGCGAGGCAAAGAAACAGGGCAAAATCGGTAAGCTGTTTGTGATGGGATGCTTGTCGGAAAGATTTATGAACGATTTGGTGCAGGAACTTCCGGAAGTGGACAAATTTTACGGTAAATTCAACTGGAAAGAGCTGATTACTGATTTGGGAAAATCTTATCATTCGGAATTGGCGCACGAACGTATCCTGACAACTCCAAAGCATTATGCCTATCTTAAAATAGGTGAGGGTTGTAACCGAACTTGTTCATATTGCTCTATTCCTATTATCACCGGAGCATATCAGTCTCGCCCGATGGAGGAACTTGAGCAGGAAGTCCGCTCACTTGTGAAGCAAGGCGTGAAGGAATTCCAGTTCATAGCCCAGGACTTGACATTCTATGGCGTGGATTTGTATAAGAAAATGATGCTTCCGGAGCTTGTTGAGCGTATCTCGGAGATTCCCGGTGTGGAATGGATAAGACTGCATTATGGCTATCCGACACATTTCCCGATGGATTTGCTTCGTGTTATGCGTGAGCGCGACAATGTTTGTAAATACATGGACATTGCATTGCAGCATATCAGTGATAATATGCTGAAACTTATGCGACGCAACATCAGCAAGGAGCAGACATATGATTTGATTCGCCGCATGCGCGAGGAAGTTCCCGGCATACATTTGAGAACAACTCTTATGGTTGGTCATCCGGGCGAAACAGATCAGGATTATCAGGAGCTTGTCGATTTCACAAAAGAAATCCGTTTCGAAAGAATGGGCGCATTCGCATACAGCCACGAGGAAGGAACTTATGCTTTCAAGAATTACAAGGATGAGATTCCGGAAGATGTGAAGCAGGACAGACTGGACTATCTGATGCGTATCCAGGAACGTATATCTGCCGATGTGAACAACAGCAAGATAGGAAACACATATAAGGTGATTCTGGACCGTGAGGAAGACGACTTCTATATCGGACGTACAGAATATGATTCTCCGGAAGTTGACCCGGAAGTGCTTATTACTAAAGACAGAGAGCTAGTGCCAGGCAATTTCTATAATGTGGAAATTGAAGACGCGCAGCCTTTTGAAATTTACGGAAAGGTGAAAATATGAAACACAAAGAATTGATAGCCGAGCTTGCCGAGCGTATGCAATGGACTCCGGAGGAGGTGCAGGATGTACTTTCTGCATTTAGCTCGGAAGTCGGTTCTAGATTGGTTGACAATGACATAGTTTATCTGCAATATTTCGGTCAGTTTGAATCGCGGAAGAAGGCAGAAAGGATTTCTGTTAACCCGGCTAATGGAAAGCGTTATCTGGTCCCACCTAAATTAGTGCCGGTTTTTAAGCCCGGAACCACAATAAAGAACAAGTTAAAAACATTAGAACAGGATGAATAACCGACTTACAATAAAAGAATTGGCTTCGATGCTTGCGGTCCGTACCGGACGGGACAAGGAGGAAATGGAACGTTTTCTCCGTGAATTTGTCGCGGTCGTTTCCGAACATGTGTTTATTGATAAGGTGGTTAAGATTAAGGGACTGGGTGCTTTTAAGATTATAACGGTTGAGAAACGTGAGAGCATCCATGTCAATACCGGAGAAAGAATAGAAATCCCGGACCATTACAAATTTTCATTCGTGCCGGACAAAGAACTGAAAGATATTGTCAACAAACCTTTCTCCTTTTTTGAGACTACAGAAATCAATGAAGGAGTTCAATTCCCTGACTTGGCTGAATCGTCAGAACCAATGGAAGACGAATCTTCAGTAGAAGAGGAAGAAGAGGAAACATTGCGCCCGGAAGCTGAAACTGATGAAAATATTGCCTCTCCGGAAGAAGAACAGCATGTTGATGAAACAGTTTCAGACGACAATGAGCAAAACTCTGCTGAAGAAGTAGAACCGGAAATTGAAACTGAAGAAGTTGCCCATCATTCCGACGTGGAAGAAGAAACAGCTCCGGATAATAATCCAGAGCCGGAAAGCAATGTTGAGGAAGTTGAGGAAGAGGTCCGCAACGAGGAACCAGAAGAAGCTCCTGAACTTCCGGCAGCAGAAGAAGCGTCGCATGAAGAAGAAATACCTGTAGAAGAAGAAACTCCGCAGCCAAATGAAGTCCCGGCTGCCGTTCCGGAAGAGAAATCTGAAATTCCGCAACCGAAAAAGAAGAATAAATCATTGCAAATGCTGGTTGCATTTTGGATTGCAGTCTTTGTTGTCGGAATATCCGTATATATATATAATAATGTATATAGCGGGGAAGATGTACCATCAGTTGAAACAACTGAAAAGCCGGCAGTCGTTCCTGAAACAGTAATTCCGGATACGCTTGATGTTGAAGAAGAAAAAGCAGATACGGCTGCCTTCGTTCCGGACACAGTCAAAGTCGCAGATATTTCTTCTGAAACGGAAGAAGTGAAACAGCCGGCAAATAACCCGAAGGAAATAGGAAAAGACACTATTGCCCATGGCGACAGGCTCACTGTTATAGCTCTGAAATATTATGGACATAAGATATTCTGGGTATATCTTTATGAATATAACAAATCCGTAATAGCAGACCCGAACAATGTTCCGATAGGAACGGAGATAAGGATTCCGGCGCCGGAGCTGTATGGAATAGACGCGGCTAGCGCGGAGTCAAGAGAAAAGGCTGCTGCCTTGCAAAGTGAGATTCTTACAAAAAAATATTAATATATCAGTCATTTTATAATATGATAAACAAAGGAAATGTATAGTTAGTATTATTTAACGGCTAAAGTGAGCAATACGAATTTAACATTTCTAATTTTGCGCAGAAAGAAAAACAAATAACATAAAAAACTAAATTTATATGAGTCAGACAGTAGATATTCGCGAGCTGAACGAACGAATTGAAAGCAAAAGCTCATTCGTAAATATGATTACGATGGGTATGGATAAGGTGATTGTGGGTCAGAAGCATTTGGTGGAATCGTTGTTAATCGGTTTGCTTTCTGATGGCCATATTTTGTTGGAAGGTGTGCCGGGATTGGCAAAGACACTTGCAATTAAAACCTTGTCTTCATTGATTGATGCAAAATACAGCCGTATTCAGTTTACTCCGGATTTGTTGCCGGCGGACGTTATCGGTACAATGATATATAGCCAGAAGAGCGAAGAATTCCAGGTTAAGCAAGGTCCTATTTTCGCTAACTTCGTTTTGGCGGATGAAATCAACCGTGCTCCGGCAAAAGTGCAGAGTGCTTTGCTCGAAGCAATGCAGGAACGCCAGGTGACTATCGGCGAACAGACATATCAGTTGCCGAAGCCTTTCCTTGTAATGGCAACTCAGAACCCTGTTGAACAGGAAGGTACTTATCCTCTTCCAGAAGCTCAGGTGGACCGTTTCATGCTGAAGGTCATCATCAACTATCCTAAGAAAGAAGAAGAAAAGCTTATCATCCGTCAGAATATTTCTGGTGAAAAGGTAGATATTCAGCCAATTCTTACTAAAGAAGATATTATTGAGGCACGCAAGATTGTACGCGAAGTTTATATCGACGAAAAGATTGAACGCTATATCGTGGATATCGTTTTCGCAACACGTTTTCCTCAGGAACATGGTTTGCCTAATTTGGCAAATATGATTTCTTTCGGTTGTTCACCTCGTGCATCAATCAACCTGGCTTTGGCTGCAAGAGCTTATGCTTTCATCAAACGCCGTGGATTCGTAATTCCGGAAGATATCCGTGCAGTGTGTCATGACGTTCTTCGTCACCGTATCGGATTGAGCTATGAAGCAGAAGCAAACAATTTGACAACAGAAGAAGTTATCAGCGAAATTCTGAACAAAGTTGAGGTACCTTAAAAATGGAAACAAGTGAACTACTGAAGAAAGTTCGCAGGATTGAGATAAAAACCCGCGGTCTTTCCCGCAATATCTTTGCCGGACAATATCATTCAGCCTTCAAGGGCAGAGGTATGGCGTTCAGCGAGGTGCGTGAATATCAGTTTGGCGACGATATCCGCGACATCGACTGGAATGTCACAGCCCGCTATGTGCGTCCGTATGTAAAGGTCTTCGAGGAAGAACGCGAGTTGACAGTTATGCTTCTTATCGACGTTTCCGGAAGCCGTGACTTTGGTACTGTAAATGTGATGAAGAAAGAAGTTATCACAGAAATAGCAGCAACACTGGCTTTCTCAGCTATTCAGAACAATGATAAAATCGGAGTTATATTTTTCTCTGACAAGGTTGAGAAATTTATTCCGCCACAGAAAGGAAAGAAGCATATTCTGTATGTTATCCGCGAATTGATAGACTTCCATCCGGAGGACAGGAAGACTGATATCAGTCAGGTTCTTAAATATCTGACTAATGCGATAAAGAAACGTTGTACGGCTTTCCTTATTTCAGATTTTATAAATAAAGACAGCTTCAAGGACGCGCTCACCGTAGCCAACAAGAAACACGATATGGTTGCAATACAGGTGTACGACAGAAGAGAAACTGAATTGCCTTCAGTCGGTCTGATGAAGATAAAAGATGCTGAAACAGGAAAGGAACAGTGGATTGATACTTCATCGGTCCGTGTGCGCGAAGCATATGCCAAATGGTGGTCGGAGCGTCAGAAGGTGATGGATGATACATTCAAGAAATGTCGTGTCGATTCTGTTTCCATTCGTACGGAAGACGACTATGTAAAAGCTTTAATGGCTCTTTTTGACAAACGAAACTAAAATAGTAAAGATGAAATTGTTTAAAAAAGGCATATTGTTTCTTTCAGTTTTGGCTACTCTTGCCTCCGGTAAGGTACAGACTCAGCAGACACTCATTGAAGTGACTGTTGACTCGGCAGCAATACTTATCGGCGAGCAGACAAAATTGCATCTGACAGTAACTACTGATAAGGATAAACAAGTGCAGATACTTGTTCCGGTAGACACATTGATGCGTGGCGTTGAGGTGCTGGAACGTTCTAAGCCTGACACAACATTTATCGAGAACGACAGAATGTTGATTAAGCAGGATGTGCTGGTCACTTCGTTTGATTCATGTCTTTATCTGTTGCCGCCGATAAAAGTAATCGACAGAGCTGATACTGTATATTCAAACCAGGTGGCGCTGAAGGTGTCATCTGTTCCTGTGAATGTGGATAAACCTGAAGAGTTTGCTGATATTAAAGATGTATGGAAACCGCCATTCGTATGGGCGGACTATTATCCTATAATCGGCGGTATTCTGCTGGCTCTTCTGCTAATTGCTCTTGCCGTATATATTATCAAGCGTATACGTGAGCGCAAGTCGCTTATTCCATTCAAGCAGCCTGAAGAACCTAAGCTTCCTCCTTATGAGCAGGCTATCAAGGAGCTCGACGAAATCAAGCAAAACAAGTTGTGGCAGCAGGGAAAAGAAAAAGAATATCATACGTCGATTACCGACACATTGCGTAAGTACATTGTGGACAGATTCGGTGTGAACGCAATGGAAATGACATCTGCGGAAATACTTGACAGTGTCTGCAAGATAGATGATGTAGTTCCGGCATATGATAAATTGGAACAAGTGCTTAAACTTGCCGATTATGTGAAATTCGCGAAGTTCCGTCCTCTTCCGGATGAGAATGATTTGAGTTTGATGAATGCCTATTTCTTCGTTAACCAGACAAAACCGGTTGAGTTGCCAAAGAACGACAACGACGGCAACAGCTCTGACGATAATGATGAAGAGGCAAAAGAAACAACCGATAAAACAGTGAAACAGTAAAATGGTTTTTGCAAATCCAACATATTTATATTTATTGCTTTTGCTTATACCATTGATAGGATGGTACATTTATAAGCTGAGCAAGAGCCAGGCAAGTTTGCAGGTATCTTCTTCGGAAGTGTTCGAACTGCCCGAGGCTAAGTCGTGGAAAGTATATTTGCGTCATTTGCCATTTGTGTTTCGCATTGTGGCTGTGGCGTTGCTCATAGTGGTTCTGGCACGTCCGCAATCTACTAACAGTTGGCAGAACTCTTCGACTGAAGGTATTGATATAATGCTGGCAATGGATATTTCCACATCAATGCTTGCCGAAGACTTGAAGCCTAACCGATTGGAAGCATCAAAGGATGTTGCGTCTTCGTTTATCAACGGCAGACAGAATGATAATATCGGTCTGGTAGTTTTTGCTGCGGAAAGTTTCACACAATGTCCTTTGACTATCGACCATACAGTTCTTCTGAACCTGTTCAAGGATGTGCAGCCTGGTGTTATCCAGGACGGAACAGCCATTGGTTTGGGTTTGGCTAATGCCGTGAGCCGTATCAAAGACAGCCAGGCAAAATCAAAGGTGATAATCCTTCTTACTGATGGTGTAAACAATACCGGAGAAATTGCCCCGGTAACAGCCGCAGAAATTGCCAAGACATTTGGCGTCCGCGTCTATACTATCGGTGTGGGAACTCAGGGCGAAGCTCCTTATCCAATTCCAACTGCTTTTGGTGTCCAGTATCAGAATGTTCCGGTTGAGATTGACGAAGCTGTGTTGAAACAGATTGCAGCCACAACAGGAGGCCAGTATTTCCGTGCGACCGACAATGCCAGTCTGAAGGAAATATATTCTGAAATTGACAAGATGGAGAAGACAAAGATTAGTGTTCAGGAATTCAGCAAGAAACAGGAAGAATACAAGAATTGGGCAATTCTGATTTTTGTGTTGCTTCTGCTTGAGTTATTCTTGAGAAACACTGTATTAAAAAGTATTCCTTAATATCTTAAGATTATGTTTCGTTTCGCAAATCCAGAATTTTTATACTTGCTTCTATTGTTGCCATTGGTGCTTGTGTTCTATGTTTACGCACGTTACTGGCGACGTAAGGCAATAATGAAATACGGCACACCGGCATTGCTGTCGGAGCTCATGCCGGACGTTTCGGCTTCAAGGCATCATCTTAAGTTTTGGTTGCTTTGGGGAGCTTTGGCAATGGTTATTATTGTGATGGCAGGACCTCAGTTCGGTTCAAAGCTGGAAACAGTAAAACGCCAGGGCGTTGAAATTATGGTTTGTCTTGATGTTTCCAATTCAATGCTTGCCGAAGACGTTGCTCCGAACAGATTGGGAAAAGCAAAGCAAATGCTAGCCAAGCTTACCGATGGTCTTTCTAACGACAAAGTCGGCCTGATAGTTTTTGCGGGTGACGCATTTACCCAGCTTCCTATAACTTCGGATTATATTTCTGCAAAGATGTTCCTTTCGTCAATTAATCCGGAGATGGTTTCATCACAAGGAACTGCGATTGGTGCGGCAATCAATTTGGCTTCACGTTCGTTTACACCGAGCGAAACTTCAGACAAAGCTATTATTCTGATTACCGACGGTGAGAACCACGAGGACGATGCCGTGGGAGCAGCAAAGGCAGCTGCCGAAAAAGGCATACACGTGAATATCGTAGGTATGGGCGACCCTAAAGGCGCACCTATTCCATTGGATGGAAATAACAACTTCATGAAAGACAACTCAGGAAATGTTGTTATCACCAAGATGAACGAACAGATGTGTCAGGAGATTGCTGCTGCAGGCAATGGAATGTATGTCCGTGCGGACAATACAAACTCTGCCTTGAAAGCATTGCAGAAAGAAATTGACAAAATGAACAAATCGGAACTTGACAGCAAAGTCTATTCCGAATACGACGAGCAATTCCAGATTTTCGCATGGATTGCATTGATTCTGCTGTTGGTGGATTTCTTTACCTTGGACAGAAAGAATCATATATTTAAGAAAATTAAATTATTCTCTTGATAAAAAATGAAGCGTATGCAAAGAACTATATTATGTCTGACGGTTCTGATTCTGAGCAGCAGCTCCGTGTTTGCGCAAAAGGCAGAGAGAAAGCATGTGCGTGAAGGGAATGATTTGTATAAATCAGAGAAATTCACCGAATCGGAAATTGAATACAGAAAGGCTCTTGAAGTCAATCCCCGTTCAATTGAAGGCACATATAATTTGGGAAATTCCCTGTACAGGCAGAAAAAATTCCCGGAAGCTGCAGAGCAGTATCAGTTGCTTGCCGGTCAGAGTGAAAGATTGAAAGAAACACCCGAAGGAAAGCAGCGCCTTTCCGAAGTGTATCATAATATGGGCAATATCTTTATGAACGGTAAAGATTATGCCAAGAGTGTGGAGGCTTACAAGGAATCTCTTCGTTTGAATCCTAAAGATGATGAAACCAGATATAATCTGGCTCTTGCCCAGAAATTGCTGAACGACCAGCAGAACCAGGATCAGAGCCAGGACCAGCAGAATCAGGACAAGGACGAAAACAAGGACCAGCAAGACCAGCAGCAGCAACAACAGCAACAGGACAACAAGCAGAACAAGACTCAGGAGCAGGAACAGCCAAACGAGCAGATGAGTCAGGACAATGCCCAGCAAATGCTTGATGCTTTCTTGCAGGACGAAAAAGACACTCAGGAAAAGGTTAAGAAGGCTCAGCAGCAGCAACAGCAGCGACGCAAGACTGAGAAACAGTGGTAACTTCTTTGCCTTGGATATTTTTATAACGAAGTAAAAGTAAATAATTAGAGTTTGGCAATCATTATAAGTTATGTAGTTACAGGAGTTAATAAGGAGTTACAGGAGTTAAAGGCCAATACTATTAGTCTCTAAAATCTATCGGCTTTTAACTTCATGGCTATGCGAAGCATAGCATAACTCCATTTTAACTCCATATAACTCCTTTAACTTTTAAGTTGAGCTTGCGAAACTTAAATAAATAAAAAACTGAATATCAATGAGAAAATTATTTTTCTTCTTTGTCCTTTTGCTTATGGTTGGTTTCACAGCCAAGGCAGCGGGCGATATTGTTTTCAAAGCTTCGGCTCCGAGTGCCGTTGCCATGGGAGAGCAGTTTCGTCTGACTTACACCGTCAATGCAGAGGCAAAGGATTTGAGAGTGCAGCCGATGCCCGATTTTGAAGTGCTTATGGGACCATCGCAGTCTGTATCATACAGTAATTCATGGGTAAATGGTCAGAGTAAAAGTGAAACAACAGTAAGCTTTACTTATATTTTGATGCCTAAAAAAGAAGGAACTTTCGAAATAGCTCCGGCTACTGTAAAAGCAAACGGAGCTAACTACACGTCAAACGCTTTGACAATCAAAGTTCTTCCGGAAGACAAGACATCGAAAAACAAAACTTCGGGTGATGCCGGTTCTGCTTCGTCAATCGGAAAAGACGACTTCTTTGTGCGCATGGAAGTTTCTGACCGCAGCGTGTATGAGCAGGAAGGCTTTTTGGTCACATTCAAGCTTTATGCAGCCCGTCCATGTAACCTGAGTGGAGCCAAGTTCCCTGATTTCGCTGGATTCCTTGCCCAGGAAGTTGAATTGCCGGAACAGAAACAGTGGGAAAAGGACAATTATAACGGACGAAATTATTTCACTGTTGTTCTGAAACAAACAGTTCTTTATCCTCAGCGTTCAGGAAAGATTACTATCAGCCCGGCAGAGATTGATGCCGTAATCCCTGTTGCAACACAGCGAAAGGTGAGAAGTATATTTGACGATTTCTTCGATGCTTATCAGGAAGTGAACAAGAAACTTACAACAGCTTCGGCAACAGTTGATGTCAAGCCTTTGCCTTCTGGAAAACCTGCTTCATTCTCAGGTGCAGTTGGTAATTTCTCTATGTCTTCAACTATAAACACAAACAGCCTGAAGGCTAATGAAGCTGTTACCGTTACAGTAAAAATCAGCGGTAACGGAAACTTGAAGCTGGTCAAGAATCCGGAAGTGAAATTCCCTAACGACTTTGATATCTATGATCCGAAAGTCGAGATAGACAGTAAAACTACTGTGTCTGGCGTGTCTGGCACCAAAACTGTCGAATATATGGCAATCCCACGATATGCAGGAGATTTTGAAATCCCGGCTATCGAATTCTCATATTTCGACACCAAATCCGGTTCTTACAAAACAGTAAAATCAGAACCATATAAATTGCACGTTGAGAAAGGCGAGGGCGGAGATGCCGCAGCACCAGTTGTTTCAAACTTCAGCTCCAACAGAGAAAGCGTGAAATTCCTGAGCAAAGATATTCGCTATCTTAAGACTAAAGGATTCCATTTCACAAAGAAAGGTGAAGATGTATTCTTCGGTTCGTTCATGTACACATTGTGCTATCTTATTCCTTTGGTGTTGTTTGCAATATTCTTCGTTATCTACAGAAAGCAGATAAAGGAAAATGCAGACTTGGCACGCGTGCGTAACAAGAAAGCAAACAAGATTGCCGTAAAACGATTGAAGAGCGCCGGCAAACTTATGGCAGAAGGCAAGAAGGAAGAATTCTACGAAGAAGTTCTCCGTGCTTTGTGGGGATATTTGAGCGACAAACTTAATATCTCAAAGGCAGAGTTGACCAAAGACAATGTTGAAGCAGAGCTTGCCAAATACGGCGTTGATGAAGTTCTTATCAAAGACTTTATCGAAATCCTCAATACTTGCGAGTTCGCCCGTTACGCTCCGTCCCAGGCTCCTGATGCAATGGACAAGCTATACGGACAGACAGTTGATGCTATTGGCAAAATGGAAAATACAATTAAAAAGTGAAATTAGGTATGAGAGCAAATATTAGAATATTAATCTTTTTGTTTCTGGCTTGCATTTCTTTTCCTGCAATAGCACAGGATGCGGTTATCAAAGAAGCCGAAGTTGCCTACACAAAAGAAGACTACAATACAGCAATCGAACTGTATGAAGGCATTTTGGAGAATAACGGCGAATCTGCTGCCATCTATTATAATTTGGGAAACTCATATTACAAGTCAGGAAAGATTGCGCAGGCAATTCTTAACTACGAACGAGCTTTGCTGCTTTCACCGGCAGATGCAGACATCCGCTTCAATTTGCAGTTGGCAAAGCAAATGACAGTGGACAAGATTGAACCGCTAGGAGAATTTTTCCTCGTTAAATGGTATCATTCAATCCAGAATATTGCCTCGGCAGATGGTTGGGGACGTACGGGAATCGTCGCTTTCCTTGTATTTCTGGTTTGTCTTGCAGTTTTCTTTTTCTCAAAACAGAGATTATTCAAACAAGTCGGCTTTTATGCCGGATTATTCTTCCTTTTCGTGACGATCATGTCCAACGTGTTTGGCTCAGCTCAGAAAAGTGAGCTTACAAATCGCTCGGAAGCAATAGTCTTTACTCCGACAGTAACAGTTAAAAGCTCGCCGGACAATAGCGGAACAGACTTGTTTGTCATCCATGAAGGAACCAAAGTATCTGTAAAAAGCACTTTGGGCGAATGGAGCGAAATCTCACTTGAAGATGGAAATGTGGGCTGGATGCCAAGTAAGGATATAGTAAAAATATAATTGAACAATGGTTGAAAAACTTTTGGTCTATGAACGTGATGCGTTTCTTGCGCTGAATGGTTGCCATTCGCATTTCTGGGATAATTTCATGTGGATTTATACCGGGAAAGTGATATGGCTACCTTTGGCAGCCTTTATTCTCTTTGTCCTGTTCTATAAGAAAGACTGGAGAGAAAGCCTGTTCATCGCCTTGGCAATAGCGTTGGTCATAACACTTTGCGACCAGTTTGCATCAGGCTTCTGCAAGGATTATTTCCACCGTTTCAGACCGACGCATCATCCGGACTTCAAGGATTTGGTTCATACAGTGTTCAATTACCGTGGCGGACGATATGGATTCATATCCAGCCATGCTGCAAATGCTTTCGGTTTTGCCATGTTTATGACATTGCTCATGCGTGACAAGATTTTCGGCTGGACCATTTTCCTGTGGGCAGCTGTGACAGCTTATAGTAGAATATATATTGGAGTTCATTTCATAACAGATATCATACCCGGAGCTTTGTCCGGTTTGTTCTTTGGTGCTCTTGTATATTATTTATATGCTGCCGCCCGTCGGAAATGGCTTAAAGACAGAGTTCCGGATTTCGTTGATAATCCGGCGGACAGATATTCAGGGAAAAGAAAGCATTTGATAGTATGCGCCATTTTCCTTACGGTTTCAGTGATTGTTCTTGGAAACGAATTAATAGTAGGGTTGTATCAGTGATGATACAGCCTTTTTATTTTGGGAAAAACATAAAGTATAATGATGTTTGTAAGCAGATTACTGTATTGAGGATTGATGAATACTCAACTATTATCTTCTCATCAGTTGAAATCATTAATTAGCCAATAATTAAATTTTCGGTTAAATCAAGTTAAATTCGAAGAAAAAAACATGTTGTATAACATGTGTATTTAAAATCTTATTATCTTTGCATTGTATTTAAGGTAGAAAAGATAAGTTTAGGTTAATTATTAATTTATTTCCCTAGCGAGGGAAATCCCTTTGCATGGGAATACTAAAACAGAAAAATTATGTTAGTGGAAAATGAAAAGGATATGCGAACATTGGCAATGTTGCGCTATCAGGCAGAACGTTATCAAGCTATGGGAAAAGGTTCTATGTGCCAGTTGTTGAACGCCGAAATCCGTCGTTTGACAAGACAACAGCTTAATTCAGTAAAGAACTGATTGGCTGTTGATTTTTAAATTATTAAATTGAAGAAGTATTAGAAAAGAAGTAATATCTCTTACCACCGTTAAACGGTATGGTGAGAGATGATGATGGAGGGACTTTCAGCGAGGTTTTACGCGGAAGGTCTTTTTTGTTTTTATATGTTCCCAAAACATTAGTAATATTATATCTGTTATTTATTACAGAAGGGAAATTTTGAAAACCATGTATTATGAATAAACTTTTGATGTTGCTAGTACTGGGACTTAGTGCTTGTACGGCAAATAACAGCAAAGAAGAAGGAGTGAAAGTTAGTGAAACTGAAATCTGTAATTCGTCTGACAGTGTATCAAAGCGTAAGGCTTATGATGGTTTTACGTGGACAACTTTATCAGCTAACGGAATAAAACTCAGAGCACAATCAAATCAGGAAATAAGGCTTATGATTGATTCTTCAATCCCGGGAGTTGTTATGGTCAGAAACGGTGATACTAGTCCGCGAATGCTTATTCGGATTTTTGACTTACCCAACAAAGATATTAATGATGTGATAAGTTGTTTATCCAAATCTGAGAATTGGGACGAGAGCCAGACAGGCAAATTCAAGGAAGTTAAATCTGGAAGAAAAGGAGTGAAAAGATTTATATTAGTTCCTGATGGAAACTATGCCTCGGAAATTGATAATCAGATGAAAACGGAGCCAGTTCCAGCACCTTGCAATGGCTGGGGCGTTGGAAATAGCGGAATGAGATATTTTGAAATATACGATAACAAACCTGATAAAGCTGTTTTTATGGAAATAGGTCAGGATGCTCCTTTATTTGATGAAAATAGTATTGAATTGACAGAGTTCTCTCAAAATGTTAACTCAAGAAAATCGAAAGATATACTATACAATATGAGTGGTATTGTTTATATTGGCCACGAAGTACGTTCCTTTAAACCTGATGGTTCAAAAAAAGAATATTGGCTTATAGATAAAACAGGAGAACTGAATCAGAAATACGATAGTTTGACAGGTGGAGTGAAAAACGGAAAACCGGTACATGCAACATTGAAATTGGAATATAACGGCGTATGGGATGACGGTTTTGCTGCAGAATATCCTGGTGTATTCTTTGTAAGAGAAATAGTTGAATTGGGAGAAAGCAAGTAATTCTAAAAAATAGGTCCGAACCTACGTTGCCGTGGGGTCGGACCTATTTTGATTTTATTACGGTCCCAATTGCCGATAGGTTCGGACTATTTTGGAGCCGTGATTTTTATATGTCTAATATATTAAATATCAGCTATTATAACTCTCTGTCAGGATACAACTCATTCCACCATTCCGGCTGTCCTTTAAGCCATTTGGCAAACCAAGCGAAGATTGTATTTTGCCATTTCACACGTTTGCTGTAGTCAAGGATATGATGGTCCTGTCCGTCAACTTCAACAAGCTCCACTTCCTTACCAAGTATTTTCAGAGCTGCAAACATCTGGATACTTTCTCCAACAGGAACATTAGTATCTACATTTCCATGAAGGAGCAGGAGAGGAGTATTAATCTTATGAGCGTTAAACAGCGGGCTGTGCTCTGTAAAGAACTCCGGATTGTTCCAAGGATAAGTTCCAGCATTGGCAACAGCACAATATCCGTAACCCCAATATCCTTCGCCCCAGTAACTGCTCAAAGCACTGATTCCGGCATGACTGATTGCAGCGGCAAAAATATCTGTTTTGGTTTGCAGATATTGAGTCATAAAACCACCATAACTTGCGCCGATACATCCAATCTTTGTTTTGTCAACGAATGGATGCTCTTTGCAGAACAATTCTGTTCCGCGTATAATCTCGTCGGCAGTTTTTGTTCCCCAGGCATTTACGTGTCTTGCTGAAAATTCCTGTCCATATCCGGTTGTACCGCTAGGATTCAGAATATATACTACATATCCTTGTGCTGCATACATATGAGTTGCATAGCGTCCTTCCATTGAGCGGTCGGTTGGCGATGTTCCTCCATAATAATTCACAATAAGAGGATACTTTTTGTTCGGGTCAAAATTTGGTGGCAGATAAAATCTTCCCTGAATAGTTGTTCCATCGGCAGATTTGAAATTCCAGTCCTTAACTTCTCCAAGAACAACATCTTTCAACTTAGCAGATGAAAGGTCGTCTATCATTGTAGCTTTGTCGCTCTTGATATCATAAGCATACAGGCGATTTGCATTTGACGCGCTTTGTCCGTAAGTCAACATCACAGATGCATTCTCTGCCAATGCATAATTCGAAACTACATCTTCAGGAATGTTAAGACGAGTGATTTCTCCTGTTTGAGGATTACATCTGAAAATACGCACGTAATCTTCATCTTCTGCCTGAAGATAAATTTGTCCGTCAGCCTTGCTCCATACTGCATTGCTTACGCTAGGATTGAAGTCTTTAGTAAGCGGACGTGCTTCTTTAGTTGAGAGATTATATATGAAAAGCTGGCCGTCATAACTGTTGGACATTTGTCCTTTCTTAATGTTAAGACCGATTTTTCCGAAACTTTCTCCCGAGCCGAAAACAAGAAGTTCTTTTCCATCCGGTGAGAATACGGCATGATTCAGATATTCTGCATCTTTCCAGATAGTTTCTGTCTTCATAGTCTGCAAATCAAGACAGAACAATGAACTGCGAGAGAATGGCAGCGAAGTGTAAATTCTGTCTGATGTGCCGAAGAGCAAATATCTTCCGTCACTGCTTATATCATTAATGCCTGTTGTGTGATTACCGAATGTAAGTCTCTGATACAGTCCGGTTTTTATGTCATATTTCCAAATGAAATATCTGTTTCTGAAACCTGGAATTCTGTCAGCTGGCTCAAGAACTCGGATTATTTCCTTATCTTCTTTCGGACCTTCTTCTTTCACCATATAGAATAGTGACTTTTCGTCTGGTGAAACACTGAAAGAACCTTCAGGAATACCGCAAGCCATAACACGTTCTTCTCCGTTTGCCGGATTTACACATACAAGTTCGCGACCGTCAATGCCATTACGTGTGATATAATAAAGGTTGCTTTTCGGCATCCATTGTGCATAGGCAAGTTCTTTGCTCTGCAGAATAACTTTTCCGCTGATATCTCTTAATTGTCCGTATGAATCACTTTTCCCGCTTTCATATCTGTTGGTATATGAAATCAGAGCATATTTTCCGTCAGCAGAAAGACTTGCTCCGGAGACATCTTTGCCATACATTACATCAGACAGCTCATATCTCTTTTCTTTGTCAGTTGTAGCGACAACGACAGCTTCCGAGTCTGTTTTGTAAGTAACTTTTATTTCCGGTTTCTCAACATCTTTTGATGCTATATATTTAATCACAACTTCATATCTTCTCGGCTCAAGATTCAGCTCTGATTCTGCTTTTACAAGTTTTCCGTTGATGAAAACCTGAAAACTTCCATTTCCTGAAACCTCAAGTTTACCTTTTGTGTATCGGTCACTGTTGAGATAGAATGAAAGCAGATGTAAAGCATAATCTGTTTCCGGAGTGCTGAATATAAACTTTCCGTCATTTCCGGCTTCTGAAATCTTTGAAGACTTAAGAGCTTGCTCAAAAGGAATAGAAGTCTTAAGCATTTCTTCAGCATTCAACTTTTTCCCTTGAACATTAAGACTGTCCGTCATAATCGGCGAAGCGATACTTATCGGACCGGCATGCATGAACTTCTTCACTTCCACATTCTCCGCGTACAACGAGCTGCATAGAAGAAGCGACGCTAATAGATAATGTTTTTTCATGATTCAATTTATTACTTATCAGAAAACAAAAATATCAATAAATACAATTTTGACAATAAGCAAATAAGTAAAATCTATAACATAAAATAATAATTCCTTAGGAATACGATTAATAAAATTAGTGTATTTTTGCGCCCGATTTTTAGCAAGACAAAAATTATAAGGAATATGGCAACTTATAGAGAAATGACATCAGGAGCAGCTTTGCCCATTATTTTTGCTTTTACATTGCCTCTTTTGTTAGGCAATTTGCTACAGCAGACTTATTCTATGATTGATGCTGCGATAGTCGGACAATATTTGGGAATAAATGCCTTGGCGTCGGTTGGAGCAAGCACTTCCGTGATTTTCCTTATTATTGGTTTTTGTAATGGCTGTTGCTGTGGTTTTGCTATTCCCGTTGCTCAGAAATTCGGAGCAAGAGATTATGCTACGATGAGGCGTCTGGTGAATGTCAGTCTCCGCCTGGCAATGCTTATGTCTGTTCTGATAGCAACTATTACAAGTTATTTCTGTTATGATATTCTGCATTTGATGCAGACACCGGAAAATATATTCCATGACGCATATTTATATTTGTTGGTAACATTCATAGGAATACCTTGTACATTCTATTATAATTTGCTTTCAGGAATAATTCGAGCTTTGGGCGACAGCAAAACTCCTTTCTATTTCCTTTTGTTCTCCACTGTGCTTAATATAATCCTTGATTTATTCTGCATACTTGTTCTTGGCTGGGGCGTTTTAGGTGCAGGTGTCGCAACTGTTGTTTCTCAGGGAATATCAGCAGTTTTGTGCTATATTTATATGATGCGGCGTTTCACAATCCTTCAGAGTTCTGCCGAAGAAAAAGTATTCGACAAAGGATTGGCTAATACATTGCTGGGAATTGGTATACCGATGGGACTTCAGTTTTCAATTACAGCCATCGGCAGCATAATGTTGCAAAGTGCAAACAATGCTTTGGGCACAGCTTGTGTGGCTGCATTCACCACTGCGACGCGTATAAAAACATTCTTTATCTGCCCTTTTGAGAGTCTGGGAATTGCAATGGCAACTTTCAGCGGCCAGAATTATGGCGCAGGAAAACCTGAGCGAGTTTGGTTGGGAATAAAGGCAAGTATGCTTATGATGCTGATATATGCAGCTTCAATGTTCTGCGTGCTTATGTTGGGCTCGGGAAAACTGGCGTTGCTTTTTGTGGATGCTTCCGAAACTGAAATAATAAAAGATACAGTTCAGTTCCTTCATATATCTTGTACATTTTTCCCTGTGTTGGGTTTGCTTTGTATATTCAGATATACAATCCAAGGTGTAGGATTCACCAAATTGGCAATGCTTTCCGGAGTTTCCGAGATGATAGCCCGAACTTTGGTCAGCTTATATGCAGTTCCGGTGTTTGGCTATCTTGCAGTTTGCTATGGTGACCCGACAGCTTGGATTGCAGCAGATATGTTCCTCATACCTGCATTCTATTTTGTATATAAACGAATCAAATGCACCATTCGCAGTAATCCTCAAAGCTGAATTTCTCGAAATTCGGTATTACTTTATATGCTTTGTCTGTCAATGTTTCAGCAGGATTTGTTGTAGAAAGAGCAATGACTCTGGCTCCGGCAGCAGTTCCTGCCTCTATTCCGGCAAATGAATCTTCGAAAACAATGCAATCTTCTGCTTTTACGTTCAGTTTTGAAGCTGCGAGCAAATAGCAAGAAGGGTCGGGTTTGCCATGTTCTACTAAATCAGAAGTTACAACAACATCAAACAAATCTCCAATTCCATGTTCGCGGAATGCACGGTTCACTTTCTCACGGTCGGAACTTGTAACCAAAGCAGTTCTTACTCCGTTTTCTTTCAGAGATTTTACGAAGTTGATTGAACCTGGCATTTCCGGCAATTCCATTTTGCTTTCATATTCTGTCGATTCCTTTATTACCATTTGCCTGAATTCTTCAGTTCTGTCACCAAAATATTTCTTCAGAATGTTAGGTAGAGTAGTTCCTTTTATAACTGCTGCAAAATCAGGAATTCCTGTTCCGTATCTTTCACCGGCTTCATTCCAGAAAATGTCGTAAAGAGGTTCGGTGTCAACTATTACTCCGTCAAAATCAAAAAGTGCACACTTTGTCATTGTTCTTGTTTTATAATTATAAAGTTTGTTAGTCTTTTAAATTCCAAGAAGCCATCTTGCTGATGGCTCCTTGGAAATATCTTGTAAAATCGAATGCAAATGTATGATAAAAATTATGAACCTTAAATTATATCTCTCAATTTTTCAGCTACTAACTGATAGCCTTTGTCCGTGAAATGAATATAATCTTTGCTGTAAAATGTGTCATCAATATTTCCTCCCTTATCAAGGAACCACTGGCTAGGATTTATATATTCCACACCGTCAACAGGTGTTTCGCTTAATATTGAATGTATTTTGTCGCATTTCCTTCTCACTTCACTATCCTTTTCTTTTCCAGAAGGAAATAATCCCAAAAGAATTATGCGAGAATCCGGGAATTGGCTGACGGCCTCTTTGCTTACGGCAATGATTCCTTCGGCTGTGTCTTCGGCTGAGTTCTGTCCGGATACAAGATTGTTTATGCCAATAGCAATCACAACAACCTTTGGCTGGCATCTGTTATAGTTACAATGTCTTATTCTCCAAAGCAAATTCTGAGTTCTGTCGCCGGATATTCCTGCAGTTTCCCAGCGGTTTTCTCCAAACATCTTATCCATTGCAGCTTTTCCGGGTTTGTATGTGACAGCCTTGCGATTTCCGCCCCAGCCTTGAGTTATGGAATTTCCGAGCAGAAGCAAATCAAGTTTCCTGTTCTCCAGGCTGTTTTCAATATCCTGTGATACGGAATGCCATTCCGAACCTTCAGTCCATCCGGCGCCAGAACGGAATTCATTTCCCGGAACAGCAATGGTGCAGTAATTGATATGCATATTCATCGAGTTGAGAATGAAATCAACAATCGGCTCCGGATTGTTGAGCGAATGTGGGTGATGTCCTACGTTCGGTTTGTGAATCACCAGAATATCTTTCCCATATTTCTTCATTTCATCAACAAAAATCTCTGTGTTTTCATCAACCGGAACAGTCTCGTCAATATCGCCCACAACGTGAATGATTGGGATATTATGCTTTGCCATTATCGATGCGTGGTCCAAAGGGTTCTTTTCCCATTTAATAGCCTCGTCCGGATTGCTGAATCCGTAAGCTTCCATCATCAGCTTTGTGTCTGCTGCCGAGCCCTCTGATTTTCCTTTTCCCATAGGCCAGCTTTTGATGTCCATAACCGGAGCATCAGCATATATGCATGCCACTTTCTCAGGATTGCTTGCTGCCCAATTATACACAATTAATCCTCCTCGGCTCATTCCTTCAAGAACAACCTTTTTGTTGAATCCTAATTTGGTCATATATTTATAAAAGGAGTTCCATCGTTTAACAGCTTTGTCCGAGCCATACAAATCAGCCACGTCACAATAAGCTATATGGAAACCTTTTTCCAGCAAATCAATATCGGTCTGCGGTTCATGTCCCCAGAATCTTGCACGCAAAACCCACGGTTTCCCTTTTGCCTCATTCTTCGGTACAACAATTTTGCAGTTAATGCCGTCAACTGTAAAATCATAACCTTGATGTCCGTGGAAATTGAAAGGCTTTCCATCGATGTTTATATCTGCCTTTTGATTTGAATTTATTGACAGCAGATAGCTGCTTATCTTTTTAGCCATTATTCCTGCACCGATTGACGAAGGATGCAATTTGTCCGGAAGAAGAGCTTCGTTCCATTTGTCGCCGAAAATGTTGAAAAGATTGATGATGTCCAGCTTGTTTTCCCATGCCACATCTTCAACCATTTGCCTGATATCTTTCGAGATAAGTTCAGCTTTTATATTACTCTCCGGAGCGAGAAAACATCTTACCGGAGTTAATATTATTATTCTTGGCTTCGATGGAAGATTGCGATATGATTCAATAAGAGAATTATAGTTTTCCTTGAAATTATCTTTGAACTTCCAGTTTTGAGGTTTTGAATCGTTTGTTCCTAATTTTATAAGAACAATATCCGGATTGAATGATTTTGATTCTTTGTATTCATTTGTTGTGATATAAGGATAATCACCTTCGGACAGAAGTGTTGTTGCCGAAACTCCGAAATTCTTCACTTCATATCCTTCACCTAAATAATATTGTAATTGTGCGGGATAGCTGTTTTTGTCTCTGTTTGCGATTCCAGCTCCATAGGTGATACTGTTACCGACGCAGGCAACTCTTAAGGTTTTACCTTGTGAAAAGAATGTCGGTAGTAAAAGAACGATTAAGAATAATTTTAAGACAGTCTGCTTCATGATATTGATTTTTTTTAGTTTCGCATATTTCTCAACTTGTTTTCTTTCTGACTTATTAACCGAAAGTTAAGCATACGAAACTTGATATTAAGTTTAACATAGCAAATATATAATATTGTTTGTTTATTACCTTTTTTATTCTTCTAAAAATTAACCGGAATCTTTAGTAGATAGTGATTTGTTTTGAAAACTAAGTCTTAGTTTATAAAAATTGAGCTTTAGTTTTTGTAAACCAAGATTTAGATTATAAGAACTAAGTTTTAGTTTTAAGATTAGATAATAATATATATAGTTATCATCAGGTATTTTTCAAAAGGTTTAATGGCATCGGGAAATAAAAATGAAATTTAAGATTTACGTTTTGTTGTTCTTAAAAAACAAGAAATACTGCGGACAAAGCAAGAAATCATGCCGTATATATTGTTTTCATTTATATATTAGTTGCCATAAAAGAGAAGGAGAATATTATGAAAAGAGGTATATTTATATCATTTGTTTTTGTTTTGACAACTTGTTTTCAGGCGTTTTCGCAGATTTGGGTACATTTTGAATGGGGAAAACATGACTGCCGGGAATGTGCATGGATGTGCAGTTCCTTGCATTTGCCGCCAAGGACGCAGGTGGAATACCAGAAGATTATCCATAAATATGGAAAGAAAATAGAAAAAGAGGCTCTCAGGGATTACTATTACTGGGACCGCTCTGCCGAGAGAATATATAAATACAGGATGCAGCGCGACAGAGAATTACAGAGATTGCTTAGCCCTGCCCAGTTCAGGCAGTTCATAAGACTTGCACGAACAAGGCCAATACGCATACATGACTACAGAGGATGGTATATGAATCCTCATCATCCGGATTGGCACCCTTCATATGATTGCTACAGATGGGAAGATTCATATTGGGATTGTCATTGGGATTATGTTGACGGTCATTGGCATTCTCACTTTGATATTGATTTGTGGCAGCCCCCGCACAATGTTCCGCGCCCTCAGCCGCGTCCGGAAATTTGTCCACCGTATAATAATAGTCCTGGCAGACCATTGCCTCCGGCAAACAGACCTAAGGATAAAAGTCATTACAGTAGCAGAGATGACAGAAATCCGGGGCGTACACAAGTAGGAAGCCATTCTGCAGGAGGAAGAACGGAAACCACCGTTAACGGACGTTCAAGTTATAACAGTAGCAAAAGGAATGACAAAGTTAAAACTGAAACTCCGGCCAAAAGAAGTTCGAACAATAAGGGAAATAAAGGTGGTAGGTCTTCCAGGTAATGTTTATTTATCAGGACTTGCCATGCTTTATTTGAGTATAAAATCTTGTGAAATAGAATAAAATAAGTAAATTTGTAGAATATTAATACTAAATACAATACACATTATGTTATTGCCAAAGCAAACTAAACAAATAATTATTGGAGCAGTTTCTTTCTGCATGTTGGGAATCGTTGGTTGCAGTGATGAAGCAGTTCAGACAAATTCTAACCTGATTCCAAAACCGCAGAGCATGCAATTCCAGAAAGGATTCTTCAAAACTGACAGCGCTGCTCTCTTTGCGGAAAATTCTGATAAGGTAAAATATCAGATTGTTGACGATTTGGCTTCGCAGGGAAGTGAAGCATATCGATTGACAGTTGACAGTAAGGGTGTAAACATTGAAGCCGCATCAGATGCCGGATTGTTTTATGCCCGGCAGACATTGCTTCAGCTCCTTCAGCCGGAAGGTCTTCCTTATGTGACAATTTCAGACAGTCCTCGTTTCCCATACAGAGGTTTGCATCTCGATGTTTCACGTCATTTCTTTTCAAAAGAGGAAGTGATGAAGATTATTGATGTGATGGCGTTCTATAAAATGAACCGTTTGCATTTTCATCTTACTGATGCCGGTGGTTGGAGAATTGAGATAGATAAATATCCACGTCTGACTAGCCATGGTTCTGCACGTACAGAATCAGACTGGCGTAAATGGTGGGATGGCAAAGACCGTAAATATGTGCCGGAAGGAACTGAAGGCTCATATGGAGGATACTACACAAAACAGGACATTCGTGATATCGTTGCCTATGCTTCCAAGAAACATATTGTAGTGCTTCCGGAAATCGAATTCCCCGGTCATTCAGAAGAAGTATTTGCTGCTTATCCTGAGTTATGTTGTAAAGGAAAACCTTATACAGGCGGTGATTTCTGTATAGGAAATGAAAAGACATATACTTTCATGGAAGATGTTCTGACTGAAATCATGGAACTTTTCCCTTCTGAATATATACATATCGGAGGCGATGAGGCAGGAAAGGGCAACTGGAAAACTTGTCCGAAATGTCAGGCTCTTATGAAAAAGGAAGGAATGAAGCATGTTGACGAATTGCAGAGTTATATGATTCATCGTGCAGAAGAGTTCCTTAATTCAAAAGGCCGTAAACTTATCGGATGGGACGAAATTCTTGAAGGCGGACTTGCTCCGAATGCAGCCGTTATGTCATGGCGTGGCGAAGCTGCCGGTTTCAAATCTGCAAGAATGGGACATGATGTGGTTATGACTCCGGGTAATTATATGTATTTTGATTTCTATCAGGCATTCCCAAATACTCAGCCATATGCCATCGGTGGTTATACTCCGATAAAGAAAGTTTACAGCTATAATCCTATACCGAAAGATTCATTGACTGCTGAGCAGGAAAAACATTTCCTGGGTGTTCAGGCTAATACATGGACAGAATATATCCCTACAGAAGAACATCTTGAATATATGATGTTCCCACGAGCTTTGGCGGTAGCTGAAATTGGATGGACAGCTCAGGAACTGCGTTCGTGGGATGACTTCAAGCCTCGAATGAATGCTCACATACCTATTCTGCAGAAGAAAGGAATAAATACTTTCACATTGTCGAATGAGATTGAAGTGACAATGTCGGTTGATACATTGCAGAAACAGATTTCTGTGTTCCTTGATGCAGAGAAGTATCCGGCAGAAATAAGATATACAACAGATGGTACAACTCCTGATGCTTCTTCAGCATTATATAATGGTTCTATTATGGTAAAAGATTCTGCAGATATCTGTGCCGGAATATTTGTTGACGGAGTATTGCAGGGCGAACCGACTGTAAAACGTGTGGATTACCACCGTGGAATAAACAAGCCGATAAAATATAACAGCAAATTATATCCTGGTTATATGGCAGGTGGAATGAACGCGTTGCTCGACGGTTATCGTGGAGGTCTTACATATCTGGACGGACGCTGGCAGGGTTATCTTGATAATCTTGATTGTGTAGTTGATATGGGCGAAGTGACAGAATTGCACAAGGTGTCTTCACGCTGGATGCAGCTAATCGGTCCGGGAGTTTATCAGCCTGAAAACGTAGAGCTGCTGACATCTGAAGATGGTGTGAATTTCACTTCTCAAGGTGTTGTTCCTACTAATATATCTCAGGATAACTCAGACTTGCTTTTCCAGGAATATACTTTTGAAGGAAACTGGAAAGCACGCTACGTGAAAATCAAGGCAAAGAATCCTAAAGGATTTATTTTCGTTGATGAGATAGTAATATGGTAATTCAGGTTACAAGTTGACGAGAAAACGAGGTGACAAGTACTCTTTTCTTGTAATTTGTAGAATAATAGAAATCCGGAAAATAAACTCAAAAACTTAAATTATATAATGAAGAAACAACTCTTAAGTTTATTACTGTGTGGAGGTTTGGTAGCCTCTGCACAACAGCCTGTAGATTATGTGAATCCGTTTATCGGAACAAGTAACTATGGGACAACAAATCCAGGAGCAGTTTGTCCGCAGGGCATGATGAATGTGACTCCCTTCAATGTGATGGGTTCGGAAACCAACAAGTTTGATAAAGACAGTCAGTGGTGGTCAACTCCTTATTCATCAGATAATGACTTTTTTACCGGATTTTCTCACGTTAACTTGAGTGGTGTGGGATGTCCTGAACTTGGAAGTTTGCTACTTATGCCAACAACCGGAGAATTGGACGTGGATTTCCGTAATTATGGCAGTCATTATAAGAATGAAGTTGCAACTCCAGGATATTACAGTACAACACTGACAAAATACAACATCAAGGCAGAAGCAACAGCTACAATGCGTACCGGATTGAGCCGTTTCACTTTCCCAAAAGGACAGGGAAATATTTTGCTTAACTTGGGAGAAGGTTTGACTAATGAAACCGGCGCTTCAGTTCGTTTCGTTAGCGACACAGAAATCGAAGGAAGTAAATTGCTTGGAACATTCTGTTATAATCCTCAGGCTGTTTTCCCGATATATTTTGTCATGAAGCTCAGCAAAGCTCCAAAAGAAAAAGGTTATTGGAAGAAACAGCGTGAAATGAAAGGAGTGGAAGCCCAGTGGGATGTTCATTCCGGAAAATATAAACTATATACAAAATATAATCGCGAAATGAGCGGTGACGATATTGGTGTATGGTTTAAGTACGATACAGAAGAGAACGAGCAGATTTCTGTTAAAGTGGGAGTTTCTTTCGTCAGCATCGAAAATGCGAGAGAAAATATGGAGCATGAAATCAGCGGATTCCCATTTGATGAAATTCAGAAAGCAGCACGCGACAGCTGGAACAATGACCTTTCACGCATTCAGGTTGAAGGAGGAACAAAGGACGAAAAGACTATTTTCTATACAGGACTTTATCATTTGCTGATCCATCCAAATATCCTTCAGGATGTGAATGGTGAATATCCTAAGATGGAAAGCCTTGAAGTTGGCAAAACAGACCGTAACCGTTACACTGTGTTCTCTTTGTGGGATACATACAGAAATGTAACAACTTTGATGACTCTTCTTTATCCGGACCGTCAGCTCGACATTATCAATACAATGATTGATATGTATAAAGAAAACGGTTGGTTGCCTAAGTGGGAACTTTACGGTAGAGAAACCTTTACAATGGAAGGCGACCCTTCAATCCCATATATTGTTGATGCATATATGCGTGGTTTGCGTGATTTCGATGTCAACACGGCATACGAAGCCATGTTGAAAGGTGCAACAACTCCTGGTGAATATAATTTGCTCCGTCCGGATGCCAATGATTATTTCAGCAAAGGTTATGTTCCGTTGCGTGAGCAGTTCGACAATTCTGTTTCACACGCATTGGAATATTACATTGCAGACTGGAACTTAAGTTTGTTCGCTAAAGAATTGGGCAAGAAAGATGATGCAAAACTATTCTATGACCGCTCAATGGGATATAAACATTATTATTGCAAGGACTTTGGAACATTGCGTCCTATATTGCCTGACGGAACATTCTATTCTCCGTTTGACCCAAAACAGGGTGAGAATTTCGAGCCAAGCCCCGGATTCCATGAAGGAAATGCTTGGAACTATACATTCTATGTTCCTCATGATATAAAAGGTCTTGCAAAACTGATGGGCGGACAGAAGAATTTTGTTAACAAACTTCAGAGCGTGTTCGATGACGGAAACTATGATGCAGCAAACGAACCGGATATAGCATATCCATATTTGTTCAGCTATTTCAAGGGTGAAGCATGGAGAACTCAGAAGGAAGTGAGAAACATTCTGAAAACCCGTTATCACAATGCTCCTAACGGAGTTCCGGGAAATGAAGATGCCGGAACAATGTCAACTTGGGCAATATTCTCAATGCTAGGTTTCTATCCGGCTTGTCCTGGTGATGTGAACTTCGTTCTTACATCTCCAACTTTCGACAAGGTGACAATCAAGCTCGACAAGAAATATTATCCAAAAGGTGAATTGGTAATCGAGTCAAAACATTCTTCTCCTGAGTCAATATACATCAAGGATGTAAAAGCCGGAGGAAAGAAACTTAAAGGCTTTACTATTTCACATGAAGATTTGGTCAATGCCGGCAAGCTTGAATTTACTTTGAGTGAGAGTTATAAATAATCAGAAGTTTTTATAGTCAATTTCAAGAAAATAATATAAATATGAAAACAGGGTAATGCGTGATTGTTGTGCGTTGCCCTGTTTTTTTGTCTCTTATAATTAGTGCAGATGTATTCTTGAACTTGTGAATTTAAACAGATGTAAATAAACTTTCTATTGATTTTACTTGTTCTAAAAAAAAAGCTTTATGGACTATACCACTAAAATACATCTGCGTCTGCCTTTGGTAACCTGTTTGCTTGTTGTCTCTTATGGAGTAAGGGGACAAGTTGAATTGATTTCTCCGGATACATTGCGGATAGACTCTTTGCGAGCAAAGGATATCAAGATAGGATATACTGTCGGAAGTCAGCAAACTTTGTCAGGAACAGTCGACAAGGTCTCAGAAGACAGAATGAATAAAGGTTTTGTAACTACACCGCTGGAGGCTTTAAGCGGTCAATCGGCTGGAGTAAGTATCTCCTCGGGTGAAAACCGTGCGGCAATGCTTTCGTCGGTTCGTGTCAGGGGTACTACTTCCTTGACAGGAGGAAACGACCCGTTGGTTATTATTGATGGCGTGTCAGCTGATTTGAGTGCGCTAAATACTATTTATCCTGCAGATATCGAAAGTTTCACTATCCTGAAAGATGCTTCAGAAACTGCACAGTACGGTTCGCGAGGTGCTTCCGGAGTAATAGAAGTAGCGACCAAGAAGGGTAAGAGTGAATCTTTCCGGGTAAGTTATACAGGGAATTATGGTATTCAGTCTGTTTATAAGAATATAGAAATGCTTTCTGCTGATGAATTTAGGGCAGTAGCACGGCAATTAAATATGGATATTCTGGATTTAGGAAACCAAACCAATTTTCCGAAAGAAATTACACGCCTGGGAGTTATGCAAAATCATCATATTGCTTTTGGAGGGGGAACAAATACTACCAATTATAGAGCTTCTATTGGTATGATGGATAGTAAAAAAGTAGTTCTGGGAGATGATTATCAGAATTTTACTGCTAAGGTAAACCTGTCGCAGAAAGCTTTTCATGATCGTTTCCAATTGGATATGGGCTTGTTTGGCTCTTTGCAAAAGAATAATTATTTGACAGATATACAAAAAACATTTTATTCTGCGGCAACATTCAATCCGACATTCCCCAATCATAAGAATCTTGTAACAGGTTCATGGGATCAGATAACTAACGCCAGTCAGATAACTAATCCTTTAGCATGGCTGGAAGTTCAGGATGACGAGTCGAATGCTCATTTTAATACGCATATGAAACTGTCTTTACTGCTTAATCGGCATTTTACGTTCTCTCTTTTCGGATCATATTCTTATAATGTAATAGAAAATTCACAATACCTGCCAACCTCCGTTTGGGCGCACGGCCAGGCTTATAAAGGTGAAAACAAAACTGAAGATTTATTGGGAAATATGATGCTGAGTTATACTAATATGTGGGGGAAACATAAATTCGATGTTTTGGGATTGGCAGAGGTTCAGAAAACCATTCTTACAGGTTTTTATACAACTGTGACAAATTTTACTACAGATAAGTATGGGTATAATAATTTGCAGGCAGGGGCTGTCCGTTTGTGGGAAGGAACAGGTTCATTTTATGAGTCACCTCGCCTGGCTTCTTTTCTTGCCCGTTTGAATTATGTGTATGATGGGAAGTATGTTTTGACAGCCAATGCCCGTGCGGATGCATCTTCGAAAGTGGGAGAGAATAACCGATGGGGATTTTTCCCTTCAATGTCATTGGCGTGGGTTTTGTCAGAGGAGGATTTCCTGAAGGATATTTCGTTCATGAATAATCTGAAACTTCGTGCTGGTTATGGTATTTCAGGAAATTTGGGTGCTATTGACTCTTATAACTCCTTGCAATTGATGAAACCTAATGGTGTTGTTTCTGTTAATGGTTCACCTACAGTTACTATGGGAGTGATTCGAAATGCCAATCCGGATCTTAAATGGGAGGTGAAGAGGACATCCAATGTCGGGCTGGATGCTGGTTTTTTCCAGAATCGCTTGATTTTGGCAGCTGATTATTATTATTCCAAAACCAGTGATATGTTATATCTATATGATGTCGGTGTTCCACCGTTTGCGTATAATAAGCTGTTGGCTAATTTGGGTTCTATGCAAAATAGTGGGGTTGAATTGGGTTTAGGTATCACGCCGCTCCAAAAGAAAGATATGGAATTGAATATTAATCTCAATGTCGCTTTTCAGAAGAACAAACTTTTGTCATTGAGTGGCATGTACAATGGCCAGTATATGTCGGCTCCGAAATATACTCCTATTGCCAGTCTCAATGGAGCGGGTTTTCATGGAGGAAACAACCATATTGTTTATCAGATTGTAGGAGAATCATTGGGCGTTTTTTATTTGCCGCATTGTACAGGTTTGGTTGAACAAGCTGATGGTAGTTTCCGATATGAAGTAGCAGACTTGAATGGAAATGGAGTGAATATGGAGGACGGAGAAGACCGTTACGTAGCAGGACAGGCCACCCCTAAAGCAATGTTGGGATCAAACTTCAGTTTCCGTTATCGTAACTTTGACATCTCTCTTCAGATTAATGGAGCTTTTGGACATAAAATTTATAATGGTACAGCTCTTAGTTATATGAATATGGGAAGTTTTCCGGATTACAATGTAATGAAAGGTGCACCGGAACAGCGAATAAAAGACCAGACAGCAACCGACTATTGGCTGGAAAATGGAGATTATGTTAATTTTGACTATCTGACAGTTGGTTGGAATGTTCCTTTGGGAAAACTTAGGAAATATATCCGGTATTTACGTCTGTCTGCGTCTGTCAATAATCTGGCAACCATAACCGCATATTCAGGTTTGACTCCTATGATAAATAGTTCGATTGTAAATAGTACTCTGGGTGTTGACGATAAGCGGAATTACCCGGTGTCGCGTTCGTATTCAATCGGTTTGAATTTTCAATTTTAATATTAGTCAGGTATGAAGAAGTTAACTTTGTTTCTAAGTATAATAAGTCTTTTCTTACTGATGGGATGTAGCAAATTTTTGGAAGAACATCCTCGTGATCAGATTTCGGAAGATGAAGCTTTTGATACGCCAGTAAATATTTATTTGAATACAGTTGCTACCTTATATAATTACATAGGAGGAAATAAAGATAGTCAAGGCCTGCAGGGCACATATCGTGGAGTGTATGATTTGAATACGTTTACAACGGATGAGGCTATGCTTCCAACACGAGGTGGAGACTGGTATGACGGAGGTTTCTGGCAAGGATTGTTTCTACATCGTTGGGGAACTAATAATTATCCTATTCAGGCAACATGGGAATATTTGTATAAGGTTATTGTGTTAAGTAATAAATCTTTGGAAATATTACAGAACTTACAGGAAAAGTACCCGGATTATAATTTGTCTCCTTATTTGGCAGAAGTACGGTCAATCCGTGCTTTATATTATTATTATTTGGTAGATCTTTTCGGTCGTGTTCCTTTAGTGTTGTCATCGTCCACTCCAATGCAAGATGTAAAACAAAGTGAAAGAAGTGAAGTCTTTCATTTCATTGTGGATGAGCTTCAGACAGCATTACCAGATTTAAGCTTGGAACGAAGTAATTATCCGGGTGATTATTATGGACGCATAACACGGCCGGTTGCTTTTTTCCTTTTGGCCAAACTAGCTTTGAATAGTGAAGTCTATTTGCATGATAATTGGACGACATCTGAACGTCCTGATGGTAAATCAATTTATTTTAATGTAGGAGGTAAATCCTTGAATGCCTGGCAAACAACTATTGCCTATTGTGATTCGTTGGCAGTTTGTGGTTACCGGCTTGCTCCTTCTTATACAGACAATTTTAAAGTTTATAATGAAGGCTCTGAGGAGAATATTTTTACTATTCCAATGGACAAGAATTTATATACTAACCAGATGCAAAATCTTTTCCGTTCGCGTCATTATAATCATGCTAAGGCTTATGGTTTGGGTGGAGAGAATGGTTCGAGTGCAACTATTGAAGTTCTTAAGACTTTTGCGTATGGAACAGATTCGGTTGATAGTCGTTTTGATGCTTGTTATTTTGCCGGAGTTGTATTGGATTTGAATGGAGATACTGTCCGTTTGGATAATGGTACAGTTTTGGAATATCTCCCTTGGGACATTCAATTAGAACTTTCCGGATTGACTACTGAAAAAACAGCTGGAGCACGTATGAAGAAATACGAAGTGGATAGCCAGGGAACTAAAGATGGAAAATTGTCTGATAATGATATTGTCCTTTTCCGCTATGCAGATATATTGTTGATGAAGAGTGAAGCTAAAGTACGAAATGGCGAGAATGGTGATTTTGAGTTAAATGCGATCCGTCGTCGTGCAGGTATGCCTGAACGGAAAGCCACACTTGAAAATATTTTGGCTGAACGTCAATTAGAGTTGGCTTGGGAAGGATGGCGTAGGCAAGACTTAATCCGTTTTGGTATGTATACGCGGACTTATAGCAGTCGTATACAGTTACCACATGAAGAGAATGGTTATACAACTGTTTTTCCAATTCCGGATAATATCCTTGTTCTTAATAAGTTGCTGACTCAGAATCCGGGATATTAATTGCTGCAAAATCTGAATTGTTTCAAATAATATATGTAATAAATTAAAAACACCACAGGGCATAAAAAACTCGACCATTAAAACTTAAATGGTCGAGTTTTTTATGTTTTGTGAGTTACCTGGTAACAACGGTTATCTTTTTTCCTAACCGACAAATCCTGACAGGAAAGAACTTCCCATAAGAACATTAAGCAACATATTCACCGCAAAGGTTAAAGCAATGGTTGCATATAGGATTTTAATATTTATTCGCTTAAGCATCTGATAATATACAACAGCCAGCATTATGCAAGTAAATCCTGCTACGAGCGTTACCCTTGGACTGAAATCTATATCCAAATTGAATCCCCAACTTTCAGGAAAAAACGGAACCATCAGACCCAAGAAGACAACTGTTGCAAGAAAAGCTGCAAATATGCGGGTACACAAAGTTCTGTATTCTGTGACAAAAAGTGCGTATTCGGCAAGGAATATAGTAATGAACGGGTATATAGGAAGAAGAAAAGAACTTTTTTTAACCGGCATTATAGCATAAACTACGAATAGTGACACAAGCACTATGAAACTGAAAAACTTAACATTGTTTTTGGGCATTGACGGTTTTTTATATTTAGCTCCAAACAAAGAGAATATAAAAAATACGACCCAAGGCATGAATCCTATAGCCAAATGCAGGAAAGTGTAGAATATGTTATAGTTGGAACCTTTCCAGAAATAATCAAACTCAAGACTCATAACAGACTGCAACAAATCGAAACCACCCTGCTTCAAGATAGCTATATACCACAGGGCTGGGACAAACAGAGCTGACACACCCATATAAAAGAGGGTTTTGAAAATAGTGAGTTTATCATATTTGTTCAACATAAAAAGATATAAGCCGAATGATAGAAGCGGCAATATCAGTCCCATAAGTCCTTTAGTAAGCACAGCTGCACTAAGAAGTAAGGATATACCAACCGGAAGTCCTTTCAGTTCAATTGTTTCTTCCCATCTGTAGAGTTGAGTTAAGGACAGGATTATGAATGTCGCAAAAAGCAAATCTCCAGAATTAACAAAATATATGTTCTGCATACCGACACAAGTAATTAGGAACAGTGAGCCAATAAAAGCCTCGTGAAACTTGGTCCGTCTGCCAAAAAATACCAGAGTACTTGTTATTATTGCAATATATGCTATGGCTCCAGGGAGTAATACCGTCAGGTGTGATACATATCCTTGCCATAACGAACATAGAGAAATAAGCCAATAGAGCATTGGATGGTCGTATGAAACGTATTTGCCGGATAAGATAGGAGCTATCCAATTACCGGACTCGAGCATTGCTGATGAAATTTGTGCCGTTTCGGAATTGTCAGGCATAGAAATATCTGAAAGTCCAAGCCAAGGTAAAACCGATATTATACATATGATGACTATCATTGTTATCGGTTTTTGCAGGTACAGATATTGCAGTGTAGGTGTACGCATAATTATTTGATTTGAAAAATTGCACCAAATATACTCAAACTTGCCCGATTATGGATGGATTTAGGAAAAATAATGTAAACAGTCGGGGTAGGGAAACACTTAGTGTTATTCCACATTCGTTATTACTATGTGGAAGATCAGTGATATGCCATGTCTGAATTCTATGTTTTTTGTAGACTTATTACTATCTTGATTAAAATGTTTTATTTTGAAATATAGGTTATTTATATTCAATACTAAAGAACTGAAACTCTATTTGGAGCAAGATTAACAAAAAAACTTTTGAACAAACGTTCAAAAAGACAATGTTTTATTTTATCTTTGGGGGAGAATGAAACTATCCCTAAAGATATGGGTTGGAAATACATGCGATGCGATCAAATAGTTTTGTATCATGAGAAAAGGGACTGTAGATACTGCATAAAGATAGATGATGAGGGCTGTCGAAAGATTTCCGAATTGTTGATGTTGGACAAGGAGGGTAATGTACTGCCCTGAATGTGTGCTGGTAAAAGTACTCCGCATGATTCACAGGATGATTTATAGGGGATAGCTATTAGAGATTAGGAAACACACCTGCCGGGTGTCGGTTATCGAAATATCCTACATCTAAAGGTGTATTTATAAACAAATTAATAATAATTGAGCGCATGAAAACAGTTATATCATTACTCTTTTTATTGTTGCCCCTAATGCAAAGTTGCGGGTTCGTATATGAACGGCATCTTACTGGGAACTATTATTTGATAGCGGTAGATACCAAAGAAGAT
>JAXDRC010000031.1:0-9923 GCA_034091205.1 Parabacteroides sp.
CCATCTTATTTTCAGTTGTGACAAGTATTACTGTGTCAATCCATCTTGTAAAAGGAAGATATTTGTCACTCCCATAGACGGATTCCGGGCTCGCGCAAGACGAACTCTCAGACTTGAAGAAAAAATCCGGGAAATATCCCAAGAAATGTCTTTCAACGGGGCTTCACGCACTCTTAAGAATTTAAATATCAACTGTAGCAGCAGTACATGCGGTCGGATATTCAAGTCTTCATCCATATCTTTCCCACCATCCAATCCCACGCACATAGGTATAGATGATTTTGCATACAAAAAAGGGAAAGTGTACGGTACAGTGATCGTTGATTTGAATACAGGCCGACCCTTAGACTTGCTTGACAGCCGTGAAAGCAGTGTCATTACCGATTGGTTAAACAACCATAAATCAGTAAAATATATCAGCCGCGACGGAGGATTGAATTTCAAAAGAGGAATAGAAAGTTCAAAAACTGAAGTAAGTCAGATCCGTGACCGTTTTCATCTGATGGCAGACTTCAGTAAATACATAGAAAATATGGTTAAGAGACTAGCCGCAAATCTCAGGCTAAGAGTTTCTGATGTTACGTATAATCCGGATATAGTAAGAGTCGAATTATGGAGGCATATATTCTCGTTTTGCAGAAAAGACATTCAGCGAAAATATGAAAGGTATATAATTTACAATGAAATGGCAGTTAAGGGATACAGTATAAAGGACATAGCGGAAAGATTGAAAATTAATGTCGCCAATGTTCGCAGACACAGGAATATGCAATTGAAGAACAATGTTCCTCCAATAGGACGTTCTTTTTATACCCATCTGGAAGAGATCGCGAAAGCAATATCGGACAAGAGGATTGTATGTGAAAGCGATGTATGCAGGCTTTTCCCAGATATAAATCAGGAAATATTAACCGGCTTCGATGAAAGGCTTGAAAATATAAGGAGAGAATGCTGTAAAGACAAATACGTTAAAATCAAAATTGGAGCATTTTGTTCAAAGGAAATTTTTAGAACTTTTTTTGAAGAGGGATATCAGACGAAGAATGATGCTATAAACGCCCTATTGAATGAATACGGATACATTAAAAATATAATAGAGCTATGCCTTGATTTTAGAAAAATGATGAACGGAAACAAATCAGGGATTTTACTGAAAGAGTGGTTGCAAAAAGCCAAATCGTATAGAATAAAGGAACTGACATCTTTTGCCAGAATGATTTCTTTGGATATGGATGCTGTTGAAAATGCAATAAATCTACCTTGGAATAATGGGATAATGGAAGGTACTGTAAATAAAATAAAAACCTTGAAAAGGATGATGTTTGGAAGAGCGTCTTTTTCTTTATTAAAATTGAAACTTTTAGCTTTTTCATCCACCTAAATTGACGAAGAACCAACTTCCTGTATATAGGGTGTGTCAATAAATAATACTGAGAAAATATCTGAAATTAAGACAAAAAATACATTCGGAAGCAGTTCCCAATATATATAGAAGTAATCCAGAATATATATAGATGTATTTCACAACAGATCCGGACCTGTAATTATGGCAGTTACACAAATAGAAGCTCACTATTATTTTTATGACTATTATAAACCGCCTAGTCTTATGTTTATAAATAATTTAAGTTTCGCAAGTTTGACTTTCAGATAACAAGTTGACAAGAAGACGTGTTGACAAGGGCTTTTAGATATAAATTGAAAAGTTACAGGTGCTTTACTTTATCAACTCGTTTCTGAAGCCTTGTTAACTTTTAAGTTGAACAACTTGCGAAACTTAAATAAATAATAGAGAACCATTACTTATTGATAAAACAGAACATTTTTAGAGCCAAAATACCCATTACATAAATATTATTTATAATATTGAATTTTCCCAGTACAAATAAAAAGTTTAATTTTGCACTTCAATATTATTCCAAAAACGAAGAAACGGAAAGAAGAACTATATTCATGGTCAAATTAAAATTTTCCTACAATTATTGGCTGGTAGCCTTTTTACTACTTTTCACCAGCTCCATTGCATTTGGACAGAACACTACATCTGCATCGGGTATCGTAAAGGACTCAATAACCGGAGAACCTTTGTCATACGTATCTATTCTTTTCAAGAATACTACAATTGGTGCAATGACTGACGATAATGGTAATTTTTCACTGAAAAATACACAAGGAGCTCGTCAACTTATAGTTTCATCATTGGGTTACAATGAGAAAACAGTGAATTTGAGACCTAATCAGGATAATAAAAACCTGGAGATTCTGATTACACCAACAAGTTTCGAAATTGCTGAAGTTATTGTAAAACCCAAAAAGGAAAAATATAGCAGAAAAGACAACCCGGCTGTAGAGCTGATAAAGAAGGTTATCGAGCATAAGGAAGATAACAGAATTGAATCAAAAGACGAATATCAGGTTGAACAATATGAGAAACTAAGTCTTTCATTGGACAATTTCAGCCCGAATCTGGACAAAAACAAATTTACTAGAAAGTTCAATTTCATAAAGAATTATCTTGACACTTCTGAATTCAACGGAAAACCAATTCTTACATTGTCTGTCCGCGAATCTCTTTCTGACAAATATTATCGCAAAAAGCCTAAAGCTGAAAAGATTATTACTAAAGCTAAACGTCAGCAAGGCGTTGACAAAACTTTGGATGAAGGCGGTATAAGTTCAAACCTAGAAGAAATATTTCAGGGTATAAATATCTTTGACAATAATATTAATATCTTGCTTAACCGATTTGTAAGTCCTCTGTCTTCAACTTTAGCTACAACGTATTATAAATATTATATTATGGATACTATAGATGTTGCAGGTGACAAATGTGTTGACTTGGCTTTTGTTCCTGTCAACAGTGAAAGTTATGGATTTACGGGCAGATTGTATATTATGCTTGACGGAAGTTATGCATTAAAGAAATTTACCTTGAACACTCCGGCAGACATTAACCTTAACTTTGTTGACAAACTTAGAATAGACCAGCAGTTCAAACAATTGGAAGACAGCACATGGGTTCTTGACAAGGAGAATACATATATTAACTTCTATATAATAAAAGGAACACAGGAGTTCTATGCTCACCACTTGCGTAATTATGACAAATATAAATTCGAAGTGGCAAACCAGGATTCCATTTTCGGATTGTTAGGTCGTTCACATATTGCGGATAATGCTACAGCATTGCCTGACAGTTTTTGGGTAAGTCATCGTCATATACCATTGAAAGAAAAAGAAAGTGCTTTGGATGAGTTGCTTGCACAAATGAGAAAAATTCCGGTGTTCAATGTAATTATCAAAACAGCAGAAATTCTTATTTCCGGATATATTCCTACTGGAAAAGACAGAAGTACTAGTAAATTTGACTTCGGTCCTATGAATACTACATTCAGTGCAAATGACCTTGAAGGTTTCAGAATGCGTGTCGGTGGTATGACAACTGCAAATCTTAACCCTTACTGGTTTGCCAGCGGATATGTGGCATATGGTGTAAATGACAGAAAGTTCAAATATAATGTGAAGCTGACAAAAAGTTTCAACAAAAAGGAATATCATGAAGGTGAAGTTCCTCTAAACAATTTATCTTTGATTCAGGAATATGATGTCTATACTCCTGGTCAGGATTTTCTTTTCACCAGCAAGGATAATATGTTCGTTGCAATTAAGGTTGGTACACCGGTAACTCATATGCAGTATATCAGAAAGACTATGCTGCAATATGAAAAGGAATGGCTCAATGGTTTGAGCATACTTGGTTGGGTGAGAAACGAAAACAATGAAGCTGCCGGAACATTAAGCTATGACAGAATTAATGAAGACAAAACACTCACTCACATCAAGGACTTTACAACAACAGAAATTGGCGCAAGATTGAGATTCGCTCCTGGAGAAAGAGCATATAACGGCAGGGCAGGTAAAGAATCAGTATTTAATCTGTCTCAAGATGCTCCTATATTCAAGCTGTCGCATCAAGTTGGTGTTAACGGTGTTTTGGGTGGCGACTATTATTATAACCACACTGAATTCAGTGCTGAAAAAAGAATTTGGCTCTCTTCATTCGGTCATATCGACGCAAAGGTGAAAGCGGGAAAAGTTTGGGATAAAGCTCCTTTCCCACTCCTGATTCTGCCTAACACCAACCAGTCTTTGACTATCCAACCTGAAGCATTCAATATGATGAATGCGATGGAATTTGTTACGGATGAATATGTATCATGGTATTTGACATATTATCTGAAAGGATGGATTCTGAACCGTATTCCGGTTATCAAATGGCTGAAGCTTCGTGAAGTTGTGTCGTTCAGTGGTGTGTATGGAAATTTGACTGATAAGAATAATCCAACAATCACTCCGGGCTTGTTCCAGCTTCCTGATGGAACGATGCCTATCGGAAATGTTCCGTATATGGAATGCAGCGTTGGTTTGGAAAATATCTTCAAGATTTTACGAATTGATTATTATCGCCGACTTACTTATTTGGATAATCCAAACATAAAGAAAGGCGGTGTGAGAATTGCCCTTCGATTCTCATTCTAAAATCATGTTGATAAACTAAAAGTTAATAATAAGGATGAACAATAATGATATACAACGCACACCAAATGCATGGGCTTTGACTCCTTTGGTTGTTTTTCTGGTTTCATATGTCGTTGTATCGTGCATTGCCGGTGATTTCTATAAAATGCCAATCACCGTTGCTTTCCTTCTTTCCTCGGTCATAGCAATTGCTATGTCGAAAGGTGGAGTTTTAAGCAATCGCATCGAGCAGTTTTGCAGAGGAGCAGCCAATACAAACATCATGTTGATGGTGCTTATATTTATATTAGCCGGAGCTTTTGCCCAGACTGCAAAAAATATGGGTGCGGTTGATGCTACTGTAAATTTGGCAATGTCATTATTACCGAGCAATCTGCTTGCTGCCGGAATATTTATTGCTGCCTGCTTTATCTCAATATCAGTGGGAACTTCGGTAGGAACAATAGTTGCGCTGACGCCAGTTGCCATTGGTATAGCGGAAAAGACAGGAATGCCGGATGCATTGATGCTTGGTGTTGTTGTCAGCGGTGCTATGTTTGGAGATAATCTCTCTTTTATTTCTGATACCACAATCGTTGCAACCAGAACTCAAGGTTGCCAAATGTCTGATAAATTCAAGGTCAATATCAGAATAGCAATGCCTATTGCCATTATAACAGGAATAATATTTATTCTGAAAGGAAATTCCGCTGTAGAAGCATACGCTGTTGAACAAATTGAATGGACAAAGGTTATTCCATATATTGTTGTTCTGGTGTCTGCCATTTGCGGAATGAATGTTATGAGAGTGTTGTTTGTCGGAATATTGCTTTCCGGCATAACAGGATTGCTAACCGGAACTTTTTCACTGTGGGATTGGACCGGAGCCATGGGAAAAGGGATAACAGATATGGGCGAGCTGATTATCGTCACCCTTCTTGCAGGAGGTTTATTGGAAATGATTCGATTCAATGGCGGTATTGACTGGATAATTTGTAAATTAACAGCGCATATAAAATCTCAGCGAGGCGCAGAATTCAGTATTGCATCTTTGGTTAGTTTTGCTAACTTATGTACGGCAAATAACACAATTGCACTGATTATGTCCGGTCCGATAGCCAAAGATATTGCAGATAAGTTTAATGTGGACTCCCGCAGGAGTGCAAGTATATTGGATATATTCTCATGCTTTGTTCAGGGCATAATTCCTTATGGAGCGCAGTTGCTGATGGCATCAGGGCTTGGAAAAATTTCTCCGATTGAGATTATGCAATATTTATATTATCCGTACTTGCTTGGAGCAGGAGCCTTGCTTGCGATTATATTCAGATATCCTAAAAAATACACCTAAATAAAAACATTCGATATATGACAACGATTGGTACACCAAAATCATCCACAGCAACTAAAGTGGTGCTTTGTGGATCTGGAGAATTAGGTAAAGAGTTCGTAATTGAGTTACAGCGTTATGGTGTGGAAGTTATAGCATTGGATAAATATCCCGATGCTCCTGCCATGCAGGTGGCTCACCGCTCTTATACAGTTTCTATGCTTGATGGAAAAACCTTGCGTGAAATAATAGAAAAAGAAAAGCCAGACTACATTGTTCCTGAAGTTGAAGCAATCGCGACACAGACTTTACTGGAACTGGAAAAGGAAGGATATAATGTGATTCCAACAGCTAAAGCTACATGGTTGACAATGAACCGCGAAGGCATTCGTCGCCTTGCTGCTGAGGAACTAGGTTTGCCAACTTCCCCATATCGTTTCGCAGAGACAAAAGAAGAATTTGAAGAAGCTGTAAAAGCAATCGGAATGCCTTGCGTGGTTAAGCCGATTATGAGCTCAAGCGGACACGGACAGAGCGTAATCAGAAAAGCTGAAGATATTGAGCCGGCATGGCACTATGCTCAGGAAGGCGGCAGAGCCGGTGCTGGTAAAATGATTGTTGAGGGATTTATTGATTTCGACTATGAAATCACTCAGCTTACAGTGAGACATATTGGCGGAACATCTTTCCTTGAACCAGTTGGTCATGTTCAGAAAAACGGTGACTATCGTGAATCATGGCAGCCACAGGTAATGTCAGAAAAAGCTAAAGCTAAAGCTCAGGAAATAGCACGCAAAATTACTGATGCTCTCGGTGGAAGAGGTATTTTCGGTGTAGAGTTGTTTGTCAAAGGTGACGATGTTATATTCAACGAAGTTTCTCCTCGCCCACACGACACAGGAATGGTAACTATGATTACTCAGGATTTGTCTCAGTTTGCTTTGCACGCTCGTGCTGTCCTGGGTTTGCCTATTCCAAATATCAGATTCCACGGACCGGGCGCTTCCAGAGCAATAGTTGTTGAAGGCGACAGCGACCACTTGTCATTGGGCAATTTGCATAAAGTGCTTGAACAGCCGGACACACAGATGAGATTCTTCGGAAAACCGGAAGTTCACGGACATCGCAGAATGGGTGTTCTTTTGGCAAGAGGAAACGATGTTGAAGAAGCGAGAAAGAAAACTGGCATTATGCTCGATAATCTGGAAGTGAATTTGTAAAATTCACAATATTTAATTTTGCATCACATCTAAACCAATAAAAATAATCATGAGCACTTCAAAAGTTTATTTTACTAATCTGCGTACCACTCCTTCCAGCAATCTGTTGGACAAAATGGAGCGCGTTGTGCGCCGCGCAGGAATTGCAGACATTAATTTTGAAAAGCAGTTCACCGCAATCAAGATACATTTCGGCGAACCGGGCAACCTTGCCTTCATCCGCCCTAACTATGCAGCCCGCATGGCTAACATCCTTCGTTCAATGGGAGCAAAACCATTCCTTACGGACTGCAACACTCTCTATTCCGGACGCAGAGCCAATGCTGTGGACCATCTGAAGAGTGCTATGGAAAACGGCTTCAACCCAATCTCAGCACAGTGCGACGTTATTATCGCCGACGGACTGAAAGGAACTGAATGCCGCGAAATCGAAATCAACGGCGAATACTGCAAGGCTCCGAAAATCGGTTCTGCCATTGCCGATGCCGACATCATCATATCAATGAACCATTTCAAAGGTCACGAACAGACTGGATTCGGCGGCGCCCTCAAGAACCTTGGTATGGGATGCGCCAGCGTAGCCGGAAAACTGGAACTTCACGGAGCATCACAGCCTCGCATCGACCTTGAGAAATGTAAAGGCTGCAACATCTGTGTGAAAAACTGCCGTCACGAGGCAATCACACTCAACAGCCAGCGCAAGGCAGAAATCAACTACGACAAGTGCGTGGGTTGCGGCCAGTGCGTTGCCCTTTGCCAGTACGACGGTGCAGTTCTCGGCTCATGGGACACTTCTGAAAACCTGAACTGCAAAATTGCCGAATACACAAAAGCTGTGCTTCTGGACAAGCCTCACTTCCACGTGAGCTTCATTATGAACGTATCACCTGAGTGCGACTGCTGGAACCATAACGACGCAGCTATCGTTCCTGACCTCGGTATCGCAGCATCATTCGACCCTGTTGCCCTCGACAAAGCTTGTGCCGACCTCGTCATCAACGCCCCAGTCCTTCAGACAAGCAACAGACTTTCGGACAAACACAGCCACGAACACCTCGAAGGTCACGACAAATTCCATATGATCCATCCGGACACAAACTGGCAGGCTGGTCTTGAACATGCCGAAAAGATTGGAATCGGAACTCAGGAATATGAATTGATTACAGTATAAAATAGGTGACAAGTTGACAAGTTAACAAGGCGACAAGGCTTCAGGAAACAAGATATTCCTTCTTAACTACTTGACTCCTTAATCCTCTGTTCCTCCGTGACTCTGTGTTTAACCCCTTGTCAACTTGTCAACTCGTCACCTAATTCACAAACCAACTGATAAAAAAATGACAAAAACAACCATCTGCGCCATATCCACCGCCCCCGGCGTCGGCGGAATAGCCGTCATAAGAGTATCCGGACCGGAAGCATTCACAATATGCGACCGCATATTCCGTGCCCGCAAAGCCGGCAAAACACTGGGCACACAGGAAGCCTACACCCTTCTCTACGGAACAATCCTCAATACCGAGGGCGAATCCGTCGATGATGTCGTGTGTGCAGTATTCCGCGCCCCGCACTCCTTCACCGGCGAAGACACCGTCGAAATAACATGCCACGGCTCGATATATATACAGCAGAAAATAATGGAACTGCTGGTCGAAAACGGTTGCCGCACGGCAAATCCGGGCGAATATACACAGCGGGCATTCATGAATGGCAAGATGGACCTTAGCCAGGCAGAGGCAGTTGCCGACCTTATTGCCTGCACTTCAGCCGGACAGCACAAGCTTGCCCTCAGCCAGATGCGCGGCGGATTCAGCAAGGAGCTGAAAGAACTCCGCAACAAACTCCTTCACATCACATCGCTGATGGAACTCGAGCTCGACTTTGCCGACCACGAAGAACTGGAATTTGCCGACCGCAGCGAACTCAAGGAACTAGCCTCACAGATTTCATCTGTAATCCAGAGACTAGCCGACTCGTTCCGCACCGGTAACGCCATCAAAAACGGAATCCCCGTGGCAATCATCGGCGAAACAAATGCCGGAAAATCCACTCTCCTTAATGCCCTTCTCAACGAAGAGAAAGCCATTGTCAGTGACATCCACGGCACAACGCGCGACGTTATCGAAGACACAATGTATATCAACGGTCTCCAGTTCCGCTTCATCGACACTGCCGGAATCCGCGACACCGACGACACTATCGAAAGCCTCGGCATCGAACGCACGTTCCAGAAAATTCGCCAGGCAGACATCGTGCTTTGGGTAATCGACAGCACCGAAGCTTCAAAACAGATTTCTCTCCTTTCAGAGAAAATCATCCCGTTATGCGAGTCAAAGCAGCTTATCCTTGTGTTCAACAAGGCAGACTTGAGCACAGCCGCTCCGAACCTTTCCATTTCTCTGCCCGAAAACAGCAGACAGATTTCTATCTCTGCACGCGAGAAAGACGGCATCTCTTCTCTGCAGAATATGCTTGTCGAAGCGGCTCAAATCCCAAGTATCTCGCAGAATGATATCATTGTGAGCAATGTGCGCCACTACGAGGCTCTCACCCTCGCCCTCGATTCCGTCCACCGCGTTCAGGATGGCCTCGAGAATAATCTCTCCGGCGACTTTATCTCGCAAGACCTCCGAGAATGTATATATCATCTCTCAGATATCGTCGGTGAGGTCACTACTGATGAGGTGCTGGGGAATATATTTAGGCATTTTTGCATCGGCAAGTAAATAGCTGATTATCAAATACTTAAATTGATTATAATCGATTAATATGGCGCTCTTTACGGGCGCCTTTTTTGTTGCACAAGTATCGTTGATAATCGTTGCTAAGCCTTTTTACGCCATTTTTTGTACCTC
>JAXDRC010000032.1:0-36031 GCA_034091205.1 Parabacteroides sp.
TCATTGCAATCATTTACCTGACTCTTCACAATCATTTTTCCAAATCATTGCAATCATTTTTTTAACACACCGTATTTCTCTTCCAAATGTGCCTGTCAACATGGAAAATCAACCCTGAAAACCGTATTTTTTCACCAAAACGCTCAAAATCCACGTTCGCTTTTTAAGTGTTATTTTGTCAGGCTTCTTCTCCGTGTTTCTTTCATTTTTATTCTGTTTTCTGAAATCATCGCAATAAAATTTCTTTTAAGAAAGCAAATTCCAGATATTCCTTTCACTTTGTATTTCCTTAACTCCACGAGAGTGCCAACGATTTGCATTTCCTGTATTTTATCCCGAAATATCGGATTCTCATAAGGGTTGGAATGACAGAATGATAGTTTGACATTTTGTCAGAAATACGTCTGATTATTGGACAGACGAGAACCATGCTTGCAGGAGTTAATTAATTCTTCAAAAACATCCGAACCTATGCCAATTTTCTAAATAAATAAGTGCGGATTCGAATGTAAATATGACACTTCGAATCCGCACAAAACTTTATTTGGTATACTTTTATTCAAGATTATCATCTTTATCCGAAAATTCAAGTTTGTTTTCACCTTTATATAATTCCCAGATTCTGTATCCGATGATAATAAGTAATATGATTGTTCCTTGTATACAAACCCATCCGAACAGCTCTTTCATACTAACCATTGTGGCTTGTTTGCTTACTTCGGCATACAAATCTTTTATTGGGGTATTGGGCATCCATTCATGCAGCTGGTCAATATCCCTGCCAACAATCCCTATTTTATCCACTTGAAGGTGACGCATCCATCTGTTAAGAATAGCTGTTCCTAAAGGAGTGGCAATACTTGTCCTTATAAAACTTAGAACACACAATGCCTGAAAGAAATGCTTGAATGGAACACTCAATGCTATATATATTGTAAGGGAAATGTACAGAATACCATGACCCAGCCCTCGTAAGAAGTTTGGGAAATAAAGACTTTCAATATTCAAATCCGGATAAATAAGGAAATACATATAATACTGGTAAATCACTACTAAAAGAAATCCTATGAATATTAGCATCTTAAATCCTTTTTTTAGTATTGCTTTACGATAGAAAACGGTTGCTGAACCACATAATATTCCTGCAAAAGCAAACCAGTTAATTGATATACTATTCAGATTATCATAGTTCAGAATTCTTGTCATAAACAGGTTTTGAAGAACTGATGATGTCGTTTGATTAAGACATAACATAAGGAAAAGTAACAGTACGATTGGATAATTCTTGTATCGTAACGTCTGGAATTCAATATATGGACGTTTTAGACTTGCCATTCTGTTTATGTTTATCAAAATGGCAACAACGGCTATTACTGCTGCTATTTTTATTTCCCAACTGTAAAACCAATCGAAATATTCTCCATAAATACAAATGAAGACTACTGAAAACAGCATTATCGTCCATATAACGGCACTAGTCCAGTCGATACCATAAAGAGGCATCAGTTTACATTTACGAATATGTTTTGTCAGTGTATAGAGAATTACCCATACTGCTAACAACAAACATATTACAAAATAATGTACATATTGCCAGTTAGCGAAATCAGTCAGATGCATTGCCACGATACCAGAAACTTGAATGCTTTCCAAAACAACAATATATATCACGGGATAAAACACTGAAAAGTTTCCAGAAGGTGTTACTGTCAGTCGGATATTTGAGAAGCATTCAAAAGTGCCCCACATCCTGAAAAATCCGGATATGAAGCAGGTTATTATCAGAATAAGCTGGTTATGTATGTTTATGGTAATAATGTCACATATAATCAGAATAGGACAAACGGTCATAAGAATCGACCTTGTGGTAAATCTGAATTTCAGTCGTATAAGAATCGGAAATATGATGGTCATTCCTATGAACGAAGCATATCCTGCCATCATAACGTCCTCTTGCATCCAACCCAAAGCACTTGACATTTGGTATGCTGTGGGCAGGAATACTCCACCGTTGAATTGGAATATCATTGCACAAATCAATGATATAACAATACATACAGGTGTAGGGACTTTTTCTTTGAAATATATAACTCTGGGTAAATGTGAAAAATCCATACTTAATCAAAATTAACAATACATTCCACATTCATACCGGCACGAAGGCGGTTCAGATTCTCAACTTTATTGTTTTCAGTAAATTCAATTCTGACAGGAATTCTTTGCTCAACTTTAACGAAGTTACCGGCTGAGTTGTCTTGTGGAATTATAGAGTAAAAAGAACCCGTTGCGTCAGATATTGAAGATATTCTACCTTCGAATGTTACACCTGGGATAGCATCAACCTTTACTTCGACTAATTGGCCAACGCCCATATTAGTAGTTTGAGTCTCTTTGTAATTGGCAATAACCCATTTTTCTGTACCGTCCACCAAAGTGACTAGAGTTTGTCCAGGCTGAACCAATTCTCCTTCATGGATGTTTTTTCGTCCTGTTACGCCATCTGTTGTTGCCAGGATTACAGTGTAGGAAAGGTTTAGTTTTGCCAAATTCAATGCGGCCTCAGCTACTTTTATTGCTGATTCGTTTTGTTCAAGTCTCTGTGTCTGTTCTTCCTTAATCAGAGAAGTTGACTGACGCTGACGCAACAACTGCTCATATCTGGCTTTTGTCGCTTCATATTCAGTTTTCATGCGGTCAAACTGTTGTGGAGTAACAGCTTCTTCCTTCATTAACTCCAAATAACGCTTGTATTCAGTTTCGGCATTTTGCATTCTTATGTATTGCTCATCGATAGCAGCTTCGGTGACCAAAATATCATTTTGTGTCGTGTTGATTGTTGTGTACATTGCAGTTTTACCGATAAGAGCGTTCTGATAGTCAGCCTCGGCTTGTGCGACTTTAAGTCTATATTCTGTATCTTCTATAATAACCAAAGTATCACCCTTTTTTACAGACTGATATTCTTCATAACATATTTTCTTAACAAAACCTTGAACTCGCGTATTTATAGGAGTAAGATGTTGCTTGATTTGAGCATTATCAGTATATTCAACACTTCCTATATGAAAAAAACGTCCGAATGCCCAGCTGCATCCTGCAACTATAACTAAAATAATGATGAAATTAGGGATGATTCTTCTCTTATTGCTTATCATATCATTTTATTTTTAAGTTTCTGATTAAATAAAATTGTGTTTGACATTATAAACTGCCAGTAATTTTCTTAAGCAGGAAATATTGGTAAAGTATACCAATCTGGTCATTTGCTAATTTCAGCTCCATATCCAGCTGCATATTACTTGCGTCAAGCATATCCGTAATTAGTGACAGACCGTTAAGATAACGCTGCTGGACGATTTTGTAGTTTTCGTGAGCCAACTGTACACTTTTCTTTTGTGTACGCAGTCGGACATAAGCTTCATCCAGTCCGATATATGCTTCGTGTAGTGCATTGTCTATTTCTTCCTCAATAAGTTTTCTTTTCTCCTCTGATTTCATTGTGGAGATTTTCGCCTTTTTCAGTTTTTTGTTGCTTTTGAATAAAGCATCAATATTATATGAGACTTCAACACCTGCAAACCAATAAGTGAAATTGTTATTTATTGGAGGAACTTCAATAAGGATAGGTCCGCTGAGTTCATTTGTTGCAAAAAGGCTGATGTTTGGACGGCGCTCTGCCTTAATCATTTGTTGTTCACTAAGATTTAATTCAATAGCCTTTTGGGCAAGTTTCATTTTAGGAGTATTGTCAATATCTTCTCTCCAGGTTGATTCAGTTCCTTTATCAATGGAATATTTAACAAGCATAGTTGTGTCTGGCAATAATTTAATTGCCGGATCAAGACCAATTGTTGTGGAAAGATGATGATTGATTACGTTCATCTTGTTTTCTGTAGTTGTCAGACCAAGTTCCAAATTCTGTAACTGAAGTTCATATCTAGTAATGTCACTTTTTAATGCTGTTCCTTGTTTATATGCTGCTTGCATATCTTTTACAAGAAGTTTAGTCTGTTCTATGTTTTTTTGATATACAACGACTTGATTCCTTAATTGAAATAAATCAAGATAATAGCCAAGTAATATAAAACGTAAGTCCTGTTTTTGCTGTGAAAGTTCAAGTTCAGCAATTTGTTGATATAATTTTTTGTTTCTGATATTCTCTGAAATTTTCCCACCGGCATATACAACTTGAGATGCTTTAAGAGCAAATGAATTTCCAAAATGAGGCATTTCCGCATGTACGGCATTTGAAAAATCTCTATCAGTAACATATCCGTCGCTAATATAATTTAAAGACAAATGAGCTTTAATATTTGGCAATTTGTCGTTCTGGGCTATTTTTATAGCTTGTTCCGCTTCATCGATAGCTATAGAACGTATTTTGATTGCCTTGCTGTTTTCATCTGCCAATCGGAACATTTCCTCGATGGTGAGAATTTTGTATTGTGCAGATATTCCAAAAAATGAACATAACAATGTAAAACCTAGAAACAATCTTCTTTTAATCATATAATGTGTTTTGTATTTATTTCGGGACACTCTTGTCCTGATATTATTCCCTAAAAATTATAGTGCAATACAACTTGTTGATAATGTTCTTTATATCTTTTGTTGTCTTATTTTTGCCTGAAAAACTTACGTCTTTTGTTTTTGATTTTGCAAAAGTAAAATATTAATTTTGGTCAGAATTTTCATAAAAAGCAACAATATTATCCTTTTATGCCAGAATTAAGAATAATATGAACAAGGAGCAACAAGCTTATATAAATATAATTAATGATTCATCTCCTACAGAAATATATATAAAAAAGACAGGTTGGGAAGGTGTGAATCTTGATAATCATTCACATCCGAAGTTTCAGATTATATATATGCTTTCTGGAACTTTGAGAATTCAGATTGGCGAGAATAATTATTTTGTTCCAGAAAAGCATATAGCTTGGATTCCTAAAGGAACGGAACATAAATTGTCCAGTAACAATAAAAAAATATCAATAGTGATTTTTTATTGTAATCTTAAGTTTGAGCCGGGCGATAGAAGAAATAATTTTTACATATATAATACGAACGCTGTTATTTCAGAAACGTTGAAGTTCCTTGCAACAGGACATGCTAAAATTAGTATTGACGAGTCAAAGGATTTATACAATTATGCATTAGGATTTCTGAACTTCCTGCCAATTATGAATAAGAATCTGGAATTTATGTTTCAGGCTAAAGTAATTCCCAATGATTCACGTATACGTCCGGTGCTTAAATATATAGTGGAACATTCAAATGAAGATATAACATTGGCTTCTTTGGCCGAGAAGTTCGGCTTTTCTGTCAGGAATCTTAGCCGTTTGTTACGTGGTTCTGGAATACGTTTCAACCGTTATTTGAATCAGCAGCGTATAATTCGTGCAATAGAATTGTTTACCGATGGTGGCAAAACTATGCAGCAGATAGCTTTCGATGTCGGTTTCAGTACACCGAATAATTTCAATAGAGTATTTAAACAAATCACAGGAACATCTCCGGGTGGATTCTTGCGTGATAAATAACAATTAAAGTTACAATAACTTTATCTTTTTTGTACTTTTGCGCAGTTAAAAATAATAATATGCTAACATTAGATAGAATTTATCAGGCTTCTTATGCTTTACGTACGGTAATTCGCCGTACGGATTTGATTTTTGCTCCGCGTATTAATCCAAAGAGCCAAATATATCTTAAACCGGAAAATCTTCAAGTAACAGGTTCATTCAAAGTCCGTGGAGCATGTTTTAAGATTTCCCAGTTGACAGATGAAGAGAAGAAGAGAGGCGTTGTTGCCTGCTCTGCCGGAAATCATGCTCAAGGTGTTGCACTTTCTGCAACAGCTCATGGAATAAAATCACTTATTTGTTTGCCTGATAATGCTCCTATATCCAAGGTTGAAGCAACTAAAGCATTAGGCGCTGATGTTTGTCTGGTTGAAGGTGTATATGATGACGCTTATCAGAAAGCCTTACAGTTGCGTGATGAAAAAGGTTACACATTTATCCATCCTTTTGATGATGAAGATGTAATTGCCGGACAGGGAACAATTGGTCTGGAACTTCTGGAACAATTGCCGGATGTGGATGCCGTTATTGTTCCAATCGGTGGCGGTGGACTTATATCAGGTGTGGCATTTGCAATCAAACAACTAAATCCTAAAATAAAGGTTTATGGAGTTCAGGCTCAAGGTGCGCCAAGTATGCAACAGGCAATAAGCCATGGTAAAATTGAGCGACTTGAATCAGTCAGGACTATTGCAGACGGAATCGCTGTAAAAGAACCAGGTTTAAATACATTTGATTATTGCCAGCAGTTTGTTGATGATATTGTAACAGTCAACGATGATGAAATCTCAACAGCAATACTAGCTTTGATTGAACAACAGAAATTGATAGCGGAAGGTGCAGGAGCGGTTTCTGTTGCTGCTGCAATGTTCAATAAAGTTCCAGTTGAAGGAAAGAAAGTTATATGTCTTGTGTCAGGTGGTAATATTGATGTTACTATTTTGTCTCGTGTCATAGGTCGTGGCCTTCAGAAATCCGGACGTTCAGTCACTATGACTATCGAACTTGTTGACAAACCTGGTCAGCTTCAGCATGTGTCTGAAATTATTGCACGTTGTGGCGCTAATGTTGTTTCTGTTTATCATGAGCGTGTAAGCCATACAAAAGATATTAATGGCTGTTATCTGCACCTTGAAATGGAGACAAGAAATCAGCAACAGATAAATGAGATACAGCAGGCTTTGACTGTTGCGGGTTATAGGATTATAAGTTAATGCTTTTAGTCTTGGCTCTTAGATAAAAACAAAAATGAGCAGAATTAACTCTGCTCATTTTTTGTATTCATTTAATATCTGCATTCTTTCCAAAGAGAAAGTGGAGTCGTTGGCTTGCACATATTCTATGATTTCACAAGCTTTGCGACGTAAGTTTTCTGAATCTTTATCACAATAATAACTTTGCTCAATCATTGTTTTAGCAGCAAGCTCCATACGTTCCAATCCGCATGAATCATCGTGATTAAGCTCTTCCCTTATTTCTTCAGGAGAGTGGGAGAGGATGAAACCTATATTAGTCTTTAGTGTACGGTAGATTGTGTCAATCAGCTCTTGTGCTTTCTGTGAATCTTGCTGTTTTGCGCCGTCATTTCCGTCGTTACGGTCGAAAACCAGTTGTACAATCATTTTGCTTATTTCCTCAATCTGAACCATTATGAAGTCTCTTTTCAGCATGACTTTAATCTTTTTTCAATTATTTTTTCTCAACTTTGACTTCCAGGATACGAACGTCATTTAACGGTCTGTCATATTTGTCCTTCTTCTGGTTTGCTATGTTGTCAAGGACATCAAACCCTTCAACTAATTCTCCGTAAATAGTGTAAACTCCATCGAGATGATGGCAGCCGCCGATTGTCGTATAGGCTTTTCTCTGTTCTTCTGTGAAAACAAGATGTCCCGGTGTTGCCAGAATAACAGAGTCGATTTTTTCATTTATCTCTGCAATCTTTTTGTTATATTCTCTCGGATTGTCCATTTTGAGAATTTGCAGTTGTCCTCTTACAGGATAATAAAATTCCTGCAAAGCCTTTTTTCTGGCAGGATAATTCTTTACTTTTTCCAGAGTGTCCAATTCTCCGCCGCTATAAACTTTTCCTTGTACTATAAAGAATTGCGACATGTCAGACTTTTTCTGAGGATTTATTTTGTCGTCCTGTCTTGGAGCTGCCAATGCACCTTTTTTGTGGAAATATTCAGGTCTGAGTTCCGGCAGGATCTCCGCATTTGAATCACCAAATCCGCATCTTGCACCGGCAGGAGCGTTTCTGGAGTCGGGCGCACCGCCTTGAATCATGAAATCTTTTATGACTCTCGTAAACAAAGTTCCGTTGTATTCTCCGCTTTGAGCTCTTTTTATAAATGTACTTACATGGTTTGGCACGTTGTCATAAAGGCGGGCCTTCATCGTGCCGGCTGTAGTTTTGAATGTGACAAATGTTGTGTCGTTCTGGGCATTGATGCCTGTCAGGCTGATGAACAAGGCTAAAGCTGAAACAATAGTTTTTTTTATCATCATAAATTCTAATATTTGATTAAAGTTGAGCAGTTGCAATCTTGAGTTATGATTGCCGTTGCAAAACATCAGTTTTAAGTAAAAAATGTAGTTTATTATTGTTCTGTAAAGATATAAAAACTATTTTTATGGCAGAAAAAGAGCTTGCTTAATTTTATTTTCGCAGTTTAAATTTAAACAGGCTTGAAAAGTGCAGCTTAAAAATGCATTGATGGTTATGCATATTTTATTAATTAATAATCGTTATACTTTATGAAACACCTTTTGTATTTATTTGTGGCTTGCTGCTTTATGCTATCCTCTTATGCGGCAGAGCCAATCAAGACGCTTGTCGTTACCGGGCAGAATAACCATAATTGGCCGGTCAGCCATGTAGCTATTCAGAAAATTCTTGAGAATTCCGGACTTTTTGATGTTGATATTGCTTGCTCTCCGTCCAAAGGTGAAGATATGAGCAGTTTCAAACCTGATTTTATGAAATATCAGTTGGTTGTGCTTGATTATAATGGTGACAGATGGCCAGCTGAAACAGACAGCCGTTTTTTGGAATTTGTAAGAAACGGTGGTGGTGTTGTAGTTTACCACGCTGCAGACAATGCTTTTGCCGACTGGCCTGCATTCAATCAGATTTGCGCATTGGGCGGTTGGGAAAACAGAAATGAAAACTCCGGTCCTTATGCCTATTGGAAAGATGGAGCGTTGGTGAAAGATTATTCTGCCGGACCTGGAGGTTCGCATGGAAAACAGCATGAATATGTTGTTAATTCACGCTCGTCAAACCATCCTGTACTCAAAGGTTTGCCAAACCAGTGGCGCCATGCAACAGATGAATTGTATGACCGTATGCGCGGACCTGCCAATATAAAAGATTTGCTTTACACTGCATATTCTGATAAGAGTACTGGTGGTTCCGGTCGTGAAGAACCACTTGTTTTTACTGTTGACTATGGTAAAGCCCGTATTTTCCATATTATGATTGGACACGCAGGAAACTCTCTTGAAAATAATGTTGCTATGCAGTGTACGGGTTTCCAGGTTTTGCTTCTTCGCGGAAGCGAATGGGCTGCAACAGGCGATGTTGCTCAGCCTGTTCCGTCTGATTTTCCAACCAAGGACAAAATTTCGTTGAGAAAGGATTATCGTTGATGGCTGAATTATATACTTGTAAGTTTCGTAAATGGAATTTCCAGGTAACGAGTTGACGAGAAAACAAGTTGACTTTGTTTTTATCGCAGAAACAGCAAATAAGATTGATTGCAATATGCTGTTTCTGCGATTTTTTGTTTGTTTGAAGTTCGCTTGGTATAAGTATAAACTTGTAACAGGATCAGGTTTCCGCTTATGCAATTTTTTAATAGTGTCAGTAAAAAGTCTTAAATCATATAAAAAAATTATGGTATAAAATAAATAATCAGTTGTTTTACCTATATCCTTTAAATATCATAATTAACTTGTAACTATATGCATCCTAAACATTATTAATTTTTTTAGCCTTATAAGATCTTATCGGTAATTTATTGAACCAGCTCCATACTTTTAGTTTAAGCACGCCAAACAAAGCTTCACCAAAAATTGAAGAGTTCATCTTTGAAACGCCTAAAACCCTATTAATGAAAATTATAGGTACTTCTATTATCTTAAATCCACATTTATATGCTGTAAACTTCATTTCAATCTGGAATGCATACCCCTTAAAGTGTATATTATCCAAATCTATAGCTTCAAGCACATAACGTTTATAACATTTGAAACCAGCGGTTGTATCACGGACATTCATTCCTGTAACAAAACGCACATAAGTTGAAGCAAAATAAGACATCAAAACTCTTCCCAACGGCCAATTCACCACATTCACACCATTACAATAACGTGAACCTACTGCAACATCAGCACCTTGCTCTGAACAAGCAGAATAAAGTCTTGGCAAATCATTAGGATTATGGCTGAAATCAGCATCCATTTCAAAAATATAATCATATTTATGTTCTATTGCCCATTTAAAACCGCAAATATATGCTGTTCCAAGACCTAATTTCCCAGTTCTTTCAACCAAGAAAAGTCTTTGAGGAAATTCTTCTTTTAATTGTTTAACTATATCTGCTGTTCCATCTGGAGAGCCATCGTCAATTATTAAAATATGAAATTCTTTTTCCAACGAAAAAACCGCACGAATAATATTTTCTATATTTTCCTTTTCGTTGTATGTAGGAATGATAACTACACTGTCTGACATAAAAATAATTATTGATTCAATGATAACCGGATTGAATAATACATAAGTAATTCTTATAGAACGACATCTCCGACACAACCCGACATACCGGAAATGTTGAACACAAAATTAATGTAATCTTTGTAAAAAACTAAATTTTACCGGGATTTTTGAATTTATAGCGTAAGTCGGATATTAAAAACATTTTTCAACCACATGAAAACACTTATATGGTTATTTGGGTTATAAAGAAAAGTAGTAAATTTGTAGCGATGCTCTGAGGTGACATTAAGAGTTTCGCTTTTTTTAATAATTAAACAATTTAAGTTTCGCTTATATACAACTCTAGAGTTGGCAAAGATTCATACATGAAGTTGGCAGGATTATAAAATAATATATGAAAAACTTGTCAGTTTATTTATTGTCAGCCATACGTTGGATTTGCAGAACTTTGATTAATAACAAAAGCTATGTATACTGTTGTTAAAAAATTAGAAATTTCTGCTGCTCATTCCTTGCAGTTATCTTATCCAAGTAAATGTTGTAATTTACATGGTCACAATTGGATTATTACTGTTTATTGCCGTTCTAAAGAACTGAATGAAGATGGAATGGTTATTGATTTCAGCCATATCAAGAATAAAATCAAAAACAAATTAGACCATAAGAATCTTAATGAAATTCTTCCTTTCAATCCAACAGCAGAAAACATTGCTCGTTGGATATGTGATCAACTTGAGTCATGTTATAAAGTAGAAGTTCAAGAATCTGAAAACAATACCGCAATCTATGAGAAAGATTAATGAGATTTTTTACAGCTTGCAAGGCGAAGGTTTCCATGTTGGGACACCAGCATTGTTCATCAGATTCTCAGGATGTAATCTCCGATGTGACTTCTGCGATACAAAATATACTGAAGGAGAATATATGGATGATGAAGAAATATTGCTGCATGTCCGGCAGTGTCCGGCAAAAACTGTAATCCTAACTGGAGGAGAACCTTCATTGTCGATTGATTCTTGTTTTGTGGAAATGCTACACAAAGAAGGTAAATTTGTATGCATTGAAACAAACGGCACGCATGAATTGCCGGAAAACATTGACTGGATTACATGTTCACCCAAAGAAAACTCTATTATTAAATTGCAAAAAGCGAATGAAGTGAAAATAGTATATACACAGCAAGATGTTGAGCAATATTACCAGAACATCAAAGCTCAGCACTATTTTCTTCAACCATGTTCTTGCAAAAACACTGACGAAGTGATTGAATATATAAAAAAACACCCTTGGTGGAGATTAAGTTTACAAACACATAAATTAATTAACATCCCATAGAGTATCAGACATGTACTTGGGGTAAATATTCATTTTAAACACATTTTAAGGTAAATGAGAAAATGGAAAATTGAAGATTCAGCCGAGCTGTACAACATCAATGGATGGGGGCTGAATTATTTCTCGGTCAACGAGAAAGGGCACGTGGCTGTTCAACCAAAGCCGGGTGGTCCAACTATCGACTTAAAGGAGTTGATGGAAGAACTGCAGCTGCATGATGTAGCTGCCCCTCTGTTACTGCGTTTTCCAGATATTCTGAACAATCGAATTGAAAAAATATCCGGTTGTTTTGAAAAGGCAGCAAAAGAATATGGCTATAATGCCAAAAATTATGTCATTTATCCTATTAAGGTGAATCAGATGCGTCCGGTTGTGGAGGAAATTGTAAGCCATGGCAACAAGTACAATATTGGTCTTGAAGCCGGTTCAAAGCCAGAACTCCATGCTGTTTTGTCTATTGACATTGACAACGATGCAATGATTGTTTGTAATGGATACAAAGATGAGAGTTATATTGAACTCGCCTTGTTAGCCCAAAAGATGGGAAGGCAGATATTCCTAGTTGTTGAAAAGATGATGGAACTGCATACCATCGCAACTTTGGCAAAACGAATGAATGTCCGCCCTAATATCGGCATCCGTATTAAACTTGCAAGTTCCGGAAGTGGAAAATGGGAAGAATCAGGAGGTGATGTCAGCAAATTCGGTCTGAACTCAAGTGAACTTCTTGATGCTTTGGCTTTCCTTGAAAAAAATGAATTATCAGATTGCCTTCAGTTGATTCATTTCCACATTGGAAGCCAGGTTACAAACATCAGAAGAATCAAAACTGCTTTGCGTGAAGCAACTCAGTTCTATGTGCAATTGAAAAAGATGGGATATGACATCCGCTTCTTTGATATTGGCGGAGGTTTAGGTGTTGATTATGATGGTACACGCTCTCCACTTAGCGGCAATAGCATGAACTATTCTATACAGGAATATGTGAACGATGCCGTTTCTTCTCTTGCCGATGTCTGCAAAAAGAACGATATGGAACAGCCTAACATCATCACAGAATCCGGACGTTCACTGACTGCCCACCATTCAGTTCTTGTATTCGAAGCTCTGGCAAGTGCAGGTCTTCCAATATGTGATGACAACGAAGAGTTGCAACCAGATGCACACGAGCTTGTGAAAGAATTGTATAATCTATGGGACAATTTGAACCAGCCAAGACTTATCGAAACCTGGCATGACACAATGCAATGTCGTGAAGAAGCTCTTGAGCTTTTCAACATAGGTCTGATTGATTTGAAAACAAGGGCTCAAGTAGAGCGTTTGTTCTGGTCCATAGCACGCGAAGTTTATGAAATGGCTGAGAATATCAAACATTCACCTGAAGAGCTTAAAAAAATTGCAAAAATGTTGCCTGATAAATATTTCTGCAACTTTTCTTTATTCCAGTCTCTTCCTGACTCATGGGCTATCGACCAGATTTTCCCTGTTATGCCATTGAGCCGATTGGATGAAAAGCCGACAAAATCAGCGACCATACAAGATATTACTTGTGACTCTGACGGAAAAATTGACAATTTCATATCAACAAAGAATTTCTCATACCACTTGCCTGTTCATCCATTGAAACCGGATGAGCCTTATTATATTGGTGTATTCCTTGTAGGTGCATATCAGGAAATTCTTGGAGATTTGCATAATCTGTTTGGTGACACAAATGCAGTTCATATAAAAATCAAAGACAACAAATATGTAATTGATAAAATTATTGAAGGCGAAACAGTTGCTGACGTTCTTGATTATGTACAGTTTAATCCTAAACGTATGGCACGCTCAATCGAAGTTTGGGTTGCAGGATCAGTAAAACAAGGTAAAATTTCCACTGAAGAAGGACGCGAATTTCTGGCGAACTACCGTTCTGGTCTTTATGGATACACCTACCTTGAAAAATCCAGATAATAACAAAATTCAATCTGATTATTAAATTGCAAAACTTAGATTTCTGAAAAAGGAATCTAAGTTTTGTTCCAAATATATGATAAACCCAAAACAAAAACTCGACAAAACAATTATTCCCTCTTGTTTACAATTACAGCAATTTTAATCCTTGTAACACGATTGTAACACATTTTTCATATCTCGGAAATACCATATATATTCTTTTGCAAACAAAAAAATACGACAAAATGAACGATAATATTACATCTTCACATATTCTGGTAGTAGATGATGAAGAAGACCTATGCGAAATTCTTCAGTTCAATCTTGAGATGGAAGGTTTCAAAGTTGATACAGCCCATAGCGCGGAAGAAGCATTAAAGTTGGATCTTACAAAATACCAGCTTTTGTTACTTGACGTAATGATGGGAGAAATTTCAGGTTTTAAAATGGCTAAAATATTAAAGGCAGACGAAAAGACTGCACATTTGCCAATCATATTCCTGACAGCAAAAGACACAGAGAACGATGCTTTGACTGGTTTCAATCTTGGAGCAGACGACTATATTTCAAAACCTTTCTCAATCAGACAGGTTATCGCCAGAGTTAAAGCTGTGATACGCAGAACAAACACTGCAAATAAAAAAGAAGAATCAGACGAAAACAGATATCTCAGTTACCAAACTCTCACATTGGATACAAAACGTATAAAAGCGACTATTAAGGGAGAAGAAATATCTCTTACAAAAAAAGAATTTGAGATACTTAAACTATTCCTGGAAAATAGAAACTGCGTATTAAGCCGAGAAGACATTCTTTCCCGAGTATGGAGTGATGAAGTATATGTTCTCGATAGAACTATTGATGTAAACATCACCAGATTAAGAAAAAAAATAGGCGAATATGGAAAGAATATAGTAACACGCCTTGGTTTTGGTTATTGTTTTGAAGGAGAATAATAATGTATAATAATAAAACAGAGAAAAATTCACATAGTAGAATACCTTTTAGCCAAAGATTATTTTGGTCGGTATTTTTTATTTTTTTAGGTTTCTCTGTCTGCGTTCTTATTTTTCAATATCAGCGCGAAACAGAATTTACACGAGAGAAACTCAACAGTGTTCTAAGCAGTTATAACTATCAGTTACATCATAGAGCACAATACACTAACAATCTGGATAGCCTTGTTGTAGAATTTATCAGGGAAATTCCTGAAACTGAAATGCGAGTGACTATAATCAGTCCCGAAGGAGAAGTTCTGTTCGACAATACTGGAACAGAAAAATTCAACAACCACAATGACAGAAGTGAGGTAAGAAAAGCGCGTATGAATATGAACGGATATGCCATCCGCTCGTCAGGCTCAACAGGACAGGAGTATTTCTATTCGGCAAACAATATTGACGGATACATCTACAGGTGTGCTATACTTTATGGCCCTTATGTAAAAAATACATTGAAAGTAAATAAGGAATTCATTTACTTCATGGCGCTGATGATTCTTGTTTTCTTTATTGTGCTTTCACGCTTTACTTTCAGTATCGGACAAACTATAGCCAAGTTAAAGTATTTCTCACAAAATGTTCCAAAGAACCCGGAAAAAGAAATTGAATATAATTTCCCAAATGATGAACTTGGAGACATTGCTCAACAAATTATATCAATCTACAGGAAACAACAAAAGGCAAAGAACGACCTCGCTCTGGAAAGAGAAAAAATAATCAAACACTTCCAATATGCCAAAGAAGGATTTGCCGTATTTACAAAAGAAGGTGTTGAGATTCTTGCCAACATCCAAATTATCCAATTTGCCAATCTGATTTCAAATACTGAAATTCATTCTTCTGAAGAAATCATTGACATTCCTGAACTTGAAGAAATACGTAATTTCATTAATGAAAAATCTGAAGAGCAAAGGGTAAAAGTTCTCAGACAGACATCAACAATTGATAAAGGAGGTAAAACGTTCTCCGTTGAATGTATTCTTTTCCTAAACAACAGCTATGAGATTTCAATTAATGACATAACTCAGCAGGAAGAAGAATACAAGATGAAAAGGCAATTGACTCAGAACATTGCACATGAACTGAAAACTCCTGTCAGCAGCATACAAGGATATTTGGAAACATTACTTTACAATGATAATATTGAAGCTGGCAAACAGAGATTCTTCTTGGAAAGATGTTATTCACAAAGTCTGCGCCTTACAGATTTATTGCAGGATATTTCCGTCCTCAACAGACTTGAAGAAGCTTCTGGCATGTTTGAAATCTCTGATGTCAATATCAACATGATGATTGAAGAAATAGAGAAAGAATGTGCCCAGAAAATTGAAAGTAAAGGTATAACAACAAAAGTAATCCTTCCGGAAAATGCTATGATTCATGGAAACTACTCTTTGTTGTATTCTATATTCCGTAACCTGTATGATAATGCTATTGCTTATGCAGGCGATGGTATAAAAATAAAACTTAATTGCTACAAGGAAGACAATTCTTACTATTATTTCAGTTTCTCTGATAATGGTACGGGAATTCCGGAGGAACACCTCAATAGGATATTTGAACGTTTCTACAGGGTAGACAAAGGAAGAAGCAGAAAAATAGGAGGTACTGGACTTGGATTGTCTATAGTTAAAAATGCTGTCCTCTTCCACAAAGGACAAATATCAGCCAAAAGTACATTAGGTAAAGGGACAACGTTTCTATTTACTTTAAAAAAGAGAGAATAGAACAAAATGCTTGTTTGGGATTTTGTTCTATTCTTTGGGCACTATAATATCTTTTACAATCGGTTTTTCTTTTCCATGCTTATTCCGTTTCCTTTGTATTTGTTGCGGCTTGCGTTGAAATTGTATTTTATGGAAATTCCAACTCTTCGCCTGTCGTAGTGATTCAATATATCCATTTGCATTTGTTTGTTGAAGAGCAAATTCCCGTCGTTATATCCATTGAGCAAATCATATCCTTTCAGCTGTATTGTCAGTTTCTTGTTTAGGAAAGCTTTGGATATTGATGCATTGAGAATATATTGTGAAGTGTTCAGATAAACGTTCTGATAGTCACCTTTTGACTGGTAAGAAATTTTGAGGGAAAAAATAATATCCCATGGAAATCTGAACATATTGTTGAATGACAAATTATATACTGGCTTGTTCATTTTCACACTTTCGTTGTTGCTTATGACGGTGAGCCATTGTTTACGTATTCCGGCATTTATTGTTGGAGACCAGATTCCAAATTCGGGAGCAATTGTGATGAAAGAAGTAAGCACATTCAGTTTGTCCAGATTCTTGAACATTACTTTTGTTATTGCCTGATTTTCTTTCAACTGTTCCGCAGAATAAATTATGGCATCTTTCTCCATATTGTATGAAATACCGAATTGCAGGAATTTCCATAAACCGGACATGCCGACTGAGTTGATGGCTGATGAGCGTAACAAAGGATTTCCTGTTTGCAGTGTGTAGCGATTTCCGTAAAACACATTGTTGCTAAGTTGGTTGAAACTTGGACGCTTCACCTTTGATGTATAAGCTAATTGTAAGTCCATTTTTCCTATTTGTGTAGAAAAAGCCAGATTAGGAAAGAACTGGTTATATCTTCTGCTTTGCTCCGGAACAAATTCTCCTTTGTTGAAATATCTGAAATCTACAAATTCATATCTCAGTCCTGCTTTTAGAACTGAGTGCTTGAATTTACGGTTGTATTCCAGATAAGAACTGAGATAATTCTCTTTAAGTTTACTGAACGATGAAGGGACAATGTTCTGGTGATTGATGTAATTGTCCGTGCGGTTGACAAATGAATGTTCTATTCCTCCCGAAAAATAACCGCCAAACAATGGATGAGTGGCGATGAAACGTGATGCGAGCAATTTGTTTGTCACCTTGTTTTCCGATTGGACAATTCTGTCGTCATTGACTTCACTGTTTTCCTCTACATCGGAAATAGTGTTGCTTCCGCTGAAGAGGAAGTCGAAGTTGAAATCAATTGTCCATTTCCCGGATTTTCCGGTGTAATATAAGTTGTAGTCGTAGAGCGGAGTTCTGGAAATTGTTTTGTTCTCTTCGTTTTGCCATCTGTCGAAATAAGAATTGTTAGCTTTGACCAGACTTTCAATATTAGTCTTTTCTTTTGTGTCAAGATACCAGATTGTCTGGAGTCGTGAGCCAAACTGTTTTGAATCGTCAATCTGGTAATTGAAACCAGCTATAGTCTGAATTTCCTGATTCATTCCTTCGGCGAACATACTGTTTGTCTGATTCCATAATGTATCGACAAAGACGGATTGGCTCAGTTTGCTTTTTGTCCAGTAATTGTTTCTGTTGTATTTAATATTTCCAAACAAATCCCATTTCTTTATTCTGTAATTTATGTCAAGTTGAGTTGAAGCGTCTTCTTTGTCAGCCTGGTAATAATCGGAATAGACTGAAAATCCCCATCCTTCGCCTTCGGGAGAAATAGTCTTTATCTTGATTATAGAGCCTACTGAAGCATCATATCTTGCTCCGGGATTTGTGATAATTTCAATATTCTTTATATTATCAGATTTGATATTTTCCAGCTCACTTGGGCTTCGCATTATTCTTCCGTTTATATAAATAATTGGAGTTCCTTTGCCAAAGACAGAGAAATTTCCGTTTTCTTCTTTTATAAGAGGCATATTTCTCAACACGTCACTTGCCGAGCCCACTGAGCTCAGCGCTGTTCCTTTTACTTTGGTCTGTAGTCCTTCTGCTGTTTGTTTATATTTGGGAAGTCGTGCTTTGACTACAATTTCATTCAGCTGATTAGTTTCTTCGCGGAGAATCACTGGTTGTGTCAATTCCTTCGGTTTGCAATATACTGTAGTATATCCGATAGAGGATATTTTAACTATATCAGCTGTTTTGTCAAAAGAAAATGTTCCGTCCGGATTACTTACTGTTCCTGCAATAAATGAAGAGTCCGGCAGATTGAGCAGAACGATGTTAGCAAATTCAACAGCATTATTCTTTTCATCTACAACTTTGCCTTTTATGACTTGAGAAGAGGCAGTGATATTATTGTAAAAATGAAAGATTAAAATCAACAACAAATACTTTTTCATTTTTTATCCCTTTTATAGTTACTCCAAATAAAATGCTTAAACATTGTTTTGACTACAAAGGGAGAAATAAAATGAAACTCTTGCAAAAAATAGTGACAGAGTGAATATGAAAGTTATAAAATGCAATAATTGTGCATTTTATAACGGATTCTGGGACGAAATGCAAGTGTTATGACAGATGTAATGTGTCTTTTATGTGGTTGATGTATGTTCTTGAAACAGGAATTTCTCCAGAATAGTGTTTCAAACATATTCTGTATCCCTGAGTGTTCCTTCCGAATTTATCTATGAATTTTATGTTGATTATATATGCGCGATGGCATCTTGTGAAATATTCATAGGTTTGAAGTTGTTCTTCAATTTTCTTGATAGTTGCCCGTATTGTCTTTCTGGTTGTTTTGTTTTCCCAATAGTAAATATTGACATAATTCCCTGACGATTCTATATATATTATATTCTCCGGAGAAATATTCAGTATTTCTTTTGTCTCTCCTTTGAGTACAATAGTGTTGCTATGATTGGTTGTTGTTTCATTTGTTTTTTGTGAAACCTTTTCAGAATCATAAATACTTTCATCAATATGCTGCTGATAGAGTAAATGATTCTTATCCAACAAATAACCTATATAAAGAGGGAATATACCAATGGCAAAAACTCCGAAAACATCTGTTATAAGGCGTTCTGTGAAATATTTACCGCCATAATCAGCAATTGAATATGATGATATGAAATGAAAATCGTATAAGAAAATGTTTATCCCTGTAATTATCAGGAATATTACCAGATAGCATATATGTCGTGCAATATTCCATTGTGAGAATAAATTCCTGTATTGCATGTATTTGGGAAGACAGTAGAAAAATAAAAATGAATAAAACAGCGTTATTACAGTGAATCCTACAAGCTCGCCGAACTGTTTCCAATTATGCAACTTATATCCGAAAGGTTCATACAATACCAGCATCATTGCTGAGAGAATAACATTCAACAATATTATAATCCAAGGCCGGGAATAAAATGATATAGGACTAGTGAAATAATGTTTGATAGCTATGAACTTTTCTGTAATCATTTTCTGGATAATTTTCGGAAAGCAAATTTAATATCTTATTTTATAAATCCATTTTATATTGAAGATTTTTAGATTATATCCGTATATAACTAATGTTGCAAGCTCTAAAAACACATCCGAACCTACGGTCTCGTTGGTTCGGCCCCAAATTCAATTAGGTTCGGCCCCGCAAGCTCATGGGTTCGGATGTGTTTTGACAGAACTTCGTCTATATAAATAATAACAGTTGGATGAATAAAAAACGGAGTGATTTCATATAGAAAATCACTCCGTTTTCATTATAATGATGAATTCAATCTATTATCCCAAGAAACCTAACAAGATACCGGCTGCTACTGCAGAACCGATTACACCTGCTACGTTCGGACCCATAGCGTGCATCAACAGATAGTTGCTTGGGTCATATTCCAAACCAACATTCTGTGAAATACGAGCCGCATCAGGAACGGCTGATACACCAGAGTTACCGATAAGCGGATTGATTTTGTTACCTTCTTTCAAGAACAAGTTGAAGAATTTAACGAACAATACACCTGCACAAGTTGCGATTACGAATGACAATGCACCCAAACCGAAGATTTTGATTGAGTTCAATGTCAAGAACTGAGTTGCCTGAGTTGAAGCACCTACAGTAACACCAAGAAGCATTGTGATAACGTCAATCAGCGGACCACGAGCTGTTTCAGCCAAACGACGAGTTACACCACTTTCTTTACACAAGTTACCGAAGAACAACATACCCAACAATGGAAGACCTGAAGGAACCAGGAATGCAGTCAGCAACAAACCAACGATTGGGAACATGATCTTTTCAGTCTGAGAAACTGCTCTTGGCGGTTTCATGCGGATCAAACGTTCTTTCTGAGTTGTCAACAAACGCATGAATGGAGGCTGTATGATTGGCACCAATGCCATATATGAATAGGCTGATACCGCAATAGCACCCATCAAGTTAGGAGCAAGTTTTGATGACAAGAAGATAGCTGTTGGACCGTCAGCGCCACCAATGATACCGATAGCACCAGCCTGACTTGGGTCGAAGCCCATCTGCAAAGCGATGATATAAGCACCAAAGATACCGAACTGTGCAGCTGCACCGACTAACATAAGTTTCGGGTTTGAAATCAACGCCGAGAAGTCGGTCATCGCACCGATACCAAGGAAGATCAACGGCGGATACCATCCTTGCTTCACTCCTTGATAAAGGATATTCAACACTGAACCTTCTTCGTAGATACCTAACTGCAATCCTGCATCTTTGAAAGGAATGTTACCAATCAGGATACCGAATCCGATAGGAATCAACAACATCGGTTCGAACTCATATTTAATTGCCAGGAAGATGAACAACAAACCAACGAGCAACATTATGAAGTGGCCCGGAGTTGCGTTCGCAAAACCTGTATAAGACAAGAACACCTGTATGTTTTCAGCCAAGAACTGAGCAAAGCTTTCAGATGCACCTGCCGCTTGTAATAATATTGATGAAAACATACTCTTATTAACCGATTATGACGAGATCAGCACCTTCAAGTACTGAATCGCCTTTGTTTACCTTAATTTCTACAATTTTACCATCGCGGTCTGCGTTGACATTGTTTTCCATTTTCATAGCTTCCAATACCAAAATCTTCTGACCTCTCTTAACTACATCACCAACTTTGCAGTCAATGCTAAGGATAACACCTGGAAGTGGAGACTTAACTGCACCTGCAGCACCTGAGCTAACAGGACGAGCAACTACTGGTTCGCCTGCCGGAGTTGTTGGAGCCTGAGCCGGACGCTTCAATGTTACCATTTGTTTTTTAGCCGGCTTTTCCATTTTAACGCTGTAAGGAGTACCGTTTACTTCAACTTCAGCAATATCATCAACAATAGAGTTGATATGTACTTTATATTCGTTACCGTTAATGGTATATTTAAAACTTTTCATTCTTTAATTTCAGTTTAAAAGGAATAATTACTTTTTATTAGGAGTCTGACGCAAAGAATAAATCTTAGAACTCCATGGAGAATATCTACGCTGTACTTTGTGGATTGTCAATACTGTATTTTCAATATCGTGATTATCATCACTTATTTCATACAAAGCCATAGAAATTGCAGCGAAAATTTCACCTGACTCACGACCAGCATTAGCAGAAACAGTAGTACCTGCAGCTGCAGCAGCTTTCTGAGCATTGCGCTGACTTGCTTTGATAGCAGCATTTCCAATCTGTTTGAATACAATGTAAAGGACAAGTAAACCTAGGAATACTACTGCCATAGCTGTAATTGTCATACCAATACCCCAAGAGTCGTTACGCTGGAAATTCTCAACTTTTGCGTTACTGTCCAATGTTACGTTGTTTGTACTTGGAGTAACTTTAGTAAGAGTTGCCCATTTTCCTTTTCCGTCCATATCAAGACCATAGCTGATATCTGCTTTTTGACCTGCCGGGATAGTAACTTCGTCAATCAAAGTTGTTCCGTCTGCATCATATAAAGCGATATAGTTGTCTTTATTTGGATCCAATGTGAAATTAATGTGGAAAGTTCCACGTGACGGTTGATTGTCTGCCCAGAACAAAGTGTGCTGATAAGGTGGAATCTTAGTTAATACATCACCTTTAGGAATCATATATTTCTTAGGATTGTTCTTATCGTCTGTCAGATAACAACCACGCAAGTCGACAGTTCCTGCTGAATTGTTGTATAGTTCAATCCATGGATGACGCTTGCCATAGTCGTCAACGAAGTTATCTTCGTTGACAACCAATACTTCGTTTATTCTAACGGAAGATGTCAGCTGGGCATGTGCACCGAATGTGAACAATGTCAGAAGCAGCAACAACATTCCGAATTTTTTATTCATCATAAGTTTTCTTTTTTTTAGAGAATTACAATGGCAAGTTATCATGTTTCTTAGCAGGGTTGCTTAACTTCTTAGTCTGCAACTGTTGCAATGCACGGATGATGCGGAAACGAGTGTTACGTGGTTCGATAACATCATCAATGTAACCATACTGAGCTGCATTGTAAGGATTTGCAAATGCTTTCTTGTATTCTGCTTCTTTTTCTGCTGCACATGCTTTCGGATCTTCAGCAGCAGCTACTTCCTTAGCAAAGATAACTTCTACAGCACCGCTTGGACCCATAACTGCGATTTCTGCAGTTGGCCATGCATAGTTCATATCACCACGCAAGTGTTTAGAACTCATCACACAATAAGCACCACCATATGATTTACGCAATGTTACTGTTACTTTAGGAACAGTAGCTTCACCATAAGCATATAGAAGTTTAGCACCATGAAGGATTACGCCATTGTATTCCTGACCTGTACCAGGCAAGAATCCTGGTACGTCAACCAATGTTACCAAAGGAATGTTGAATGCGTCGCAGAAACGAACGAAACGACCTGCTTTACGAGAAGCGTTGCTATCCAAGCAACCTGCCATAACCTTTGGCTGGTTAGCTACGATACCAACTGACTGGCCGTTGAAACGAGCGAAACCTACAATGATGTTCTTTGCATAGTCTGCATGAACTTCAAGGAATTCGTTGTTGTCAACTATAGTACCGATAACTTCATACATGTCGTAAGCCTGGTTTGGATTGTCAGGAATGATTTCATTCAAATAGTCATCCAAACGGTCGATAGGGTCTTTACAGTCGATAACTGGAGTTTCTTCCAAGTTGTTCTGTGGCAAATAGCTCAACAACTGACGGATAAGTTTCAAACCGTCTTCTTCAGTGTCAACGGCGAAGTGAGCAACACCTGATTTTGTTGAGTGAACGCTAGCACCTCCAAGCTGTTCCTGAGTTACATCTTCACCTGTTACGGTCTTAACAACTTTTGGACCAGTCAAGAACATATAGCTTGTTCCACGAGTCATGATGTTGAAGTCTGTCAAAGCAGGAGAATAAACAGCACCACCGGCACAAGGTCCGAAGATACCAGAAATCTGAGGGATAACACCTGAAGCCAAGATATTACGCTGGAAGATTTCAGCATAACCAGCCAAAGCGTTTACACCTTCCTGAATACGAGCACCACCTGAATCGTTCAAACCGATAACCGGAGCACCCATCTTCATAGCCTGATCCATAACCTTACAGATCTTCATAGCCAACATTTCGGACAATGCACCTCCGAACACTGTGAAGTCCTGAGCATAAATGTAAACTAAACGACCGTCAATTGTTCCATAACCTGTTACGATACCATCACCCAAGAATTTAGTTTTTTCGATACCGAAGTTTGAACAGCGGTGTTTAACGAACATATCTATTTCTTCGAAACTACCTTCGTCAAGCAACATATTGATACGTTCGCGAGCTGTATATTTACCTTTTTTATGCTGAGATTCAATTCTCTTTTCTCCACCGCCCAAACGTGCTTGTTCACGCAAAGCGATTAGCTCTTTTACTTTTTCAAGCTGATTACTCATTTTGTATTTCTGATTTATTATAAGTTAGTAATGAACTTAGTAAATTGAAAAGTGAGAATTGAAAATCGAAATAACTCCACTTAAGAATAAGTTTCAATTTTCAATTCTCATTTTCCCATTTATTATTTGCCTGGCATACAAAGTTCTGTCAATACGCTGCAAGTTGATTTCGGATGCAAGAATGCGATGTCCAAACCTTCAGCACCACGGCGTGGAGCTTTGTCGATCAACTTAACGCCTTTTTCTTCTGCTTCGTTCAAGCAAGTCTGAACGTCAGGAGTAGCGAATGCAATGTGATGGATGCCTTCACCTTTCTTTTCGATGAATTTAGCGATAGTACTGTCTTCACTGGTTGGTTCCAACAATTCGATTTTTGTCTGTCCGATTTTGAAGAAAGCAGTTTTTACTTTCTGATCAGCAACTTCTTCAATGCTGTAGCATTTCAAACCTAAAACACCTTCGTAGTAAGGCAAGCATGCTTCGATGCTCTTTACTGCAATACCCAAATGTTCAATATGTGTAAGTTCCATTTTGATAATGATTTAAAGATTGATAATGTTTTTATGTTTTTTCTTACGGGCAAAGGTACATTTCTTTTTTTGATTAAAAAGAAAAAAATGAAACGAATTCTTAAGAAAGTTCATCTTTTTTTAAGTTTTCTAACCATAAAATTATGTTTTTCGTGTCCATGATACAATATTTGCAATTTGATTAGAAATCCACAATAAGTCTTGCATTAATTTGGCGTCCAGTTAGATAATTCGGCACTGCATATTGTGCTCCATCCGGTTTTGCTATCCAGTAGTATGAATTAGTATTCTTAATATCGAATATGTTGAATACATCAAGTCCAATCCATATATTCTTCAGGTATTGGAACACTCCACGATCCATTAGTCTGCTTTCACCACCGGTCAACTGATATGAAACACCTATGTCAACACGTTTATATGCCGGTGTGCGGAAAAATCCGTCTTCATATCCGTGATTCGGAATAGTAACTGGCAAACCTCCGGATAAAACTCCTTTAAGGTTAAGCTTCACCCTTTTGTATCCCGGAAAATAATCCTGAAAGAAAAGACTTAGATTATAGCCTGGACTATTTGGCAGTGGCGCTTTAGTCGTCCCCCTGATAGTTTGCTCTGCTTTCATAAGCGACAAACTTATCCATGAGTCTGTTCCCGGAACGAATTCACCGAAGAATTTAATGTCAAGTCCTGCAGCATAACCTTTCGCGCAGTTTTCTCCGTAGTATCTTATTTTTACATTATCTACTGTATAAGGAATAAGGTCATCCAGTTTCTTATAATATAATTCCGTAGTCAATTTGAAATTACGGTCCATAAGTTTGAACGTATAATCTCCGCCTAATATGAAATGAATTGACCTTTGAGACTTAAGCTGGTCGTTAAGGACAGTTATGTCGTTGCCATTCTCGTCCTCTTTTATCATACGCAGTTCTTTGTAGAAAGGCGACTGATAATAAATACCCGTTGCAAAACGCATTGTCAGATTCTGGTCGAAATTTGGAATGAATCCAACTGATGCTCTAGGGCTGAAAATAAACTCTTTGTTGAAGCTCCAGTAACTTCCTCGAATCCCGCCAACGATGGTAAACATTCCTTGTTCTGTCCTGAACTTGAATGCATCCTGTATGTGTGCCGAGAATCTTGTACTTTCCAGCTTATTGTCCGAATATAAGTTTGAATACATATTCACTCCGTCGCCGGTGTGTGGAAGTGAATATCCCGATGAATCTCGTTTTTCCCACTCACTGATTCTGTCGTTGATTCTTTCTCTCTGAACCAGCAATCCCCAGTTTATGGTGTTCCCTTTCAGACGCAGGTTTCCTGTGTGTGCGATATTCATTACACTGGAGTGTAATTGGTTTCTTGCATGTTCCATATATCTGCCGACAGACATTGCTGATGCTCCGGCATCTCCGGTTGCAGTGTTTTCCGTTCCGTCGCTCAGCCAATATTCTCCCGAAATATCATATCTTTCCTCTTCCTGGCTGTCGAATGCTGATGCCTGCAAACCTAAATCTAATTTGTCGTTTACCTTATATTTCAGAGATAATGCTCCGAAAAGAGTCTGGAACTTGTCTTTCTCATTGCTGTTAGGAAACCAAACAGTGAAGTTTGTGATGTCATTTGTCGTACCAAAAGATGTTTCCCTGCTGTGAGGCACATAGTGATATGTGTTGCGTGACATATTTCCAAGGAAATTCATCTCAATTTTGCTCGATGGCTTATATGTCATATAAGTCTGTATGTCCATGAATCGAGGATCATATTCCGCATCTGTGTCCATTGTACTTAGCAGCGAACTACCGCTTTTATATCTGAATCCCGTAATTTGCGAGAATTTGTTGTTTCCGCTTCCCACATATGCCGAGCCGCCCATAAGGCTTCCCGATGCTGAACCTTCAAAACCTTTCGGCTGTTTGTATTTGATGTCGAGAACAGAACTCATCTTATCTCCATATTTTGCCTCGAAACCTCCGGCTGAGAAATTTACTGCCTCTGTAAGGTCAGGATTTACGAAACTTAGTCCTTCCTGCTGTCCGGAACGAATCAACAATGGGCGGAACACTTCGATACCGTTTACATAAACAATATTTTCGTCATAACTACCGCCTCTCACAGAATACTGCGAACTCAATTCGTTGTTTGACGAAACACCGGCAAAGGTCACAACCAAACTTTCAATACTTCCGCCGGCTGGGTCGGGAAGGAGCTTTATTTTGTCTGCCTTCATAGTTTCCATTGTTGTTGTCTGCTTGCGGATAGCTGTGACGGCAACTTCGCCCAGCTCAAGTGATGTGTAGTTCATCTGCACATTAAGGCGCATATCGCCGCTTAGCAAAGGTATAATTCTCTCTGCCTTGTTGAAGCCGATACACGAATATATTACCGAAACGGAATCTCCCGGTGTGGTGTTGATGGAGTAAAAGCCCTTTTCGTTGGTCATGGCTCCGTTAAGAGTGTTCTTTATTCTTACGTTTACCAGCTCCAGCGGACTGCCATCTGCGTCTCTCACGTAGCCGGTGATTTTTACTGTTTTCTGCGCAAAAGAATAGAATACAGTAAAAATAAGTATAAGTGCTGTTATTGCACGACGTTTTATCATTTGTTACTTTTTTATTTATAGGATTAAAATATTGATATGACTTCATTATATATTCATATCAACAGGCCATTTCTACATATAAACGTAGAAAATACAAAAAATTATATTTCAGTATTAAACTTTTATCCGTTTTTGCTGAATTTTGCCAAATTTCTGAATATCACAAATTCTTTCTATTTTTGTGATTCAGACTACAAAATTAGAAAGAAAATATGAAAGATTTTGCATCATTGATAAAGGACAGAAGAAGTACACGTAAATTTACTTCTCAGTTGTTGAATCCTACACAAGTTGAAAAAATATTGCGTGCCGCATTGATGGCGCCGGCATCCAAAAGAAAAAATCCTTGGCAGTTTGTTGTTGTTGAAGACAAGGAAATGCTTCAGAAACTTGCAGCCTGCAAGCCTCACGGCGCAGCTTTTCTGGAAAAATGTGCGCTTGCAGTTGTTGTTCTGGGAAATGTAATGGAAAGCGACGTGTGGATTGAAGACACTTCAATTGCTTCAATATTCATGCAGCTTCAGGCTGAAGATTTGGGATTGGGAAGCTGCTGGTGTCAGATTCGCAACCGTCAGTACGACGAAGACGTTGATGCAGCTCAGTATGTAAGAAATCTTCTGGATATTCCTTATCAGCTCGAAGTCCTATCCATCATTGGTTTTGGATATAAAGACCAGGTCAACAAGCCTTTCGACGAGTCAAAACTTCAGTGGGAAAAGATACATCTAGGAAAATACTCAATGCCGGAAGCTCCGGAAACAAAATCAGAAGAATGAAAGTGACAATAGTAGGCTCGGGCAATTTGGCAACCAATTTGTCCGCAGCTTTAAAATCGTGCGGAAAAGTGGAGTTTGTCCAAGTATATAGCCGCACAGAAGATAACGCGAAGAAACTTGCAGGGAATTTAGGTTGTGACTTCACTACCAATGCAAGCCAAATACTTCCCGGTTCAGATTTATATATATTCTCGCTGAAAGATTCATGTCTGGAAGAAGTATTGTCTCAAGTACCGGAAAACGACGGATTGTGGGTTCACACAGCAGGCAGTGTCCCGATGGAAGTATTCAAGCCTTATGCGAAACGATATGGAGTTTTCTATCCGTTGCAGACATTCAGCAAACAGCGCATAGTGGATTTCAGCAGAATTCCGATATTCATCGAAGCTTGCGATGGAGAGAATCTTTCAATACTGGAAAATCTTGCTTTAAGCATATCTTCCGATGTAAGAGTCCTTTCTTCAGAGAAAAGAAGGAATATCCATCTGGCAGCAGTTTTTGCATGCAATTTCACAAACCATATTTATGCATTGGCAGCAAATATTCTTGATGAAGCAGATATTCCTTTCGATGTTCTTCTTCCATTGATTGACGAAACAGTGGGCAAGGTTCATCAGATTCCTCCGCGTGAGGCGCAGACCGGACCTGCTGTCAGATATGACGAAAATGTAATAAACAAACATCTGAATATGCTTTCGGACCCGATGATGAACGAGATTTATCGTTTGTTGAGCCAAAGCATACATAAGGAATCAACGAAATGAGTACAATAAATTATGATTTGACTAAAATCCGTGCCTTCGTATTCGATGTCGATGGAGTTCTTTCGAGAGACGTTGTCAGTCTGCATCCGAATGGCGACCCAATGCGTACGGTAAACATAAAAGACGGTTATGCAATGCAGCTGGCTGTGAAACTGGGTTATCAGGTCGCAATCATAACCGGAGGCTACACAGATTCAGTCCGCATCCGATTCGAGCGTTTGGGTGTCCAGCATATTTATATGCGCAGCGCTGTGAAAATAAACGATTATCAGGATTTCCTGAATAAAACAGGACTCAAGCCTGAAGAAGTGATGTATGCCGGAGATGATATTCCTGATTATGAAGTTATGCGACTTGCCGGTCTTCCTGTTGCACCTGCCGATGCAGCTCCTGAGATAAAAAGCATTGCAAAATATATATCCCATAAAAATGGTGGCGACGGAATTGCCCGCGACGTTATCGAACAGACTCTGAAAGCTCAGGGACGATGGATGCAGGGCGAGGCTTTTGGCTGGTGAAATGATTGTATAAAATAGTATTTTGGATATAATATTAGTAGTCAAGCGATTGCATTTCCAAATAATTTTTTTGCTTTGGAAAACTTTTTTCACTAGGGAGAAAATAAATTTTCATCAGGGAGAAAAAACTTTTTCATCCATAAATATATTGAGGTGGAAAGGCAAGTAGCTGGCTGCGGATAAATACAGAAAAGAAATATGTTGCGTAATTTGGATAAATATAATATTATACTGGCATCAAATTCGCCAAGAAGGAAGGAATTGTTGGGCGGACTGGATTTGGAGTTTCAGGTAAAAGTTATTCCGGGACTTGAGGAATCTTATCCGGAAAGTCTCCCGGCACAACAAATCCCGGCATATCTTGCCGAACAGAAAGCTTCTGCATATCTGGATTCGTTGGAAGATAATGATTTGCTGATTACTGCAGATACAATTGTGTGGAACAATAATCAGGTGATTGGAAAACCTGCCGACCGTGACGAGGCAATAGCTATGATACGTTCTCTTTCCGGCCATGAACATCAGGTGATAACCGGAGTTTGTCTGACTACTAAATCTTTTAAGAAAACATTCTCTGTTACATCTTCCGTGCGTTTTGCAGAGTTAACTGACGAAGAAATTATTTATTATGTGGATAAATATCGTCCGTTCGACAAAGCTGGAGCTTATGGCATCCAGGAATGGATTGGTTATGTTGCGGTTGAAAATATAGAAGGCAGTTTCTACAATGTCATGGGTTTACCGGTTCAGCGTTTGTATAAGGAATTGAAGGAGATGTAAAATAGAAAATAGTGAATATAATAGGTTGTAAAAAACTCTTGTAATCTTCATGATGGCAGGAGTTTTTTTTATGAGGCTGGGTTTGTTGATTTCTTGTTTTTTGTATATGTACTTTTATGAATAGCGATTGCCAGATTCAAAATTTGTTCACTCTCCCGTTATTTTATACCTTTGCAGAAGTTTATAAAAAATGAATAAAAATGCAAGATTCCGACTACATTATCAGAGTAGAGAATGTTTCTAAAAGTTTTGGGGACAAGATTGTGCTGAATGATGTAAATTTATTCATCCGCAAAGGAGAGTTTGTTACAATATTAGGACCTTCGGGTTGTGGAAAAACAACTTTGCTCCGCCTTATAGCCGGATTTCAGACATCAACCAGTGGAGAAATATATATTTCAGGAAAAGATATAACCCAGACTCCGCCACATTTGCGCCCTGTAAATACGGTTTTTCAAAAGTATGCATTGTTTCCGCATTTGAATGTATATAACAATATAGCATTTGGACTTAAATTGAAGAAAGTACCGAAAGCTGTGATTGAAAAGAAGGTGAAACAGGCTCTTAAGATGGTGGGACTTACGGACTATGAATACAGAGATGTTGATTCTCTGTCCGGAGGCCAGCAACAGCGAGTTGCCATAGCTCGTGCCATCGTTAATGAACCGGAAGTATTGCTCCTTGATGAACCTTTGGCGGCATTGGATCTTAAGATGCGTAAGGATATGCAGATGGAACTTAAGGAAATGCATAAATCCTTGGGTATTACTTTCGTTTATGTGACTCACGACCAGGAAGAGGCTCTTACACTGAGTGATACTATTGTGGTGATGAGCGAAGGAAAAATCCAGCAGATTGGTGCTCCAATGGATATATATAATGAGCCTGTGAATTCTTTTGTTGCAGATTTTATAGGAGAGAGCAATATATTGAATGGGACTATGATTGAAGACAAGAAGGTGGCGTTTGCTGGAAAAGAATTTGAATGTGTTGATGAAGGTTTTGGAACGAATGTCCCAGTAGATATAGTTGTGCGTCCGGAGGATATATATATATTCGACTATTCTGATGCTGCTATGCTTTCTGGTATTGTGTCGTCATGCATATTCAAAGGTGTGCATTTCGAGATGATGGTTCAGACTCCTGAGGGATATGAATTTATGGTTCAGGACTATCACTCATATTGTGTAGGTCAGAAAGTGGGTTTGCGTATAAAACCTGTGGATATTCATGTAATGAAGAAAGAACGTTTGTGTAATAATTTCGAAGGAATGATTGTTGATGATAATCATGTTGAATTTCTTGGTTGTACATTTGAATGTAAGCCAAGTCATGGTTTTTCGGTAGGTACGAAAGTTAAGGTAGAGGTTGACTTTGATGATGTAGTTCTTGAGGACAATGAAGATGATGGAAATCTGACAGGAGAAGTTAAATTTATTCTTTATAAAGGAAATCATTATCATCTGACAGTTCTTACTGATTGGGATGAAGATATATATGTAAATACCAATGATGTTTGGGATAATGGAGATCATGTCGGTATTTCAATAGCTCCAAAGAATATTCGTATAGTTAAGTTATAATTTAAAAGGAAAGGAAGTGATCGGTAATTTATCCTTATTGTTGTCAAGACGGCGCAACTGGGTTATCCCATATCTGATATTTTTAATGATATTTGTTGTAACGCCGTTGCTTTTGATTGTTTATTATGCCTTTACAGATAATGATGGGCTGTTTTCGTTTGCCAATTTCCGGAAATTCTTTATTCATCCGGAGGCAATAAACACATTTGTCTATTCCGTTGGAATAGCTTTGCTTACAACAATAATATGCTTGTTGCTCAGTTATCCGGCAGCATGGATATTAAGCCGGTCGAAACTTGATTCGTCGCGAACGATTGTTATGTTGTTCATTTTGCCTATGTGGGTGAATATCCTGATCAGGACACTCGCTACGGTAGCATTGTTTGATTTCCTGAAAATACCGTTGGGAGAAGGAGCGCTATTATTTGGTATGGTGTATAACTTCCTGCCTTTTATGATGTATCCTATATATAATACGCTGCAGAAAATGGACCGAAGCCTTATTGAGGCTGCACAGGATCTTGGGGCAACACCAATACAGGTTTTTGTAAAAGTTGTTCTTCCATTGTCGATGCCCGGTATTGCGAGTGGTATAATGATGGTATTCATGCCTACAGTTTCCACTTTTGCAATTGCAGAATTGCTTACGATGAATAATATCAAACTTTTCGGAACAACTATCCAGGAAAACATAAATAATGGAATGTGGAATTATGGAGCGGCTTTGTCGTTGATAATGTTGCTGCTTATAGGTATAACCAGCTTGCTGACATCGGGCGATGGAAGCAAGGATAATGAAGGAGGCTTGTTGTGATGATACGTGTTCTGTCAAAAATTTATTTGTGGATACTGCTGGCTTTCCTGTATGCGCCAATATTGATAATAATGATTTTCTCATTTACGGAAGCCAAAGTGTTGGGAAACTGGACAGGCTTTTCGTTAAAGCTATACGAGTCTTTATTTTCGGGAAGTGTGCAGCATTCTTTGTTGAGTGCGATATGGAATACGTTTGCGATAGCGTTGATTGCGTCTGTTGTGTCCACAATATTGGGAAGTCTGGCTGCAGTGGGAATATTTAATTTGCGAAACCGTGCACGTCAGACGGTATCTTTTATGAACAGTATTCCGATTCTGAATTCGGAAATAATTACCGGTATATCTTTGTTTCTGCTTTTTGTAAGTCTGGGAGTTTCTCAAGGATTTACAACTGTTACGCTGGCTCACATAACTTTCTGTACTCCATACGTGGTGTTAAGTGTTATGCCTCGTTTGAAACAGATGAATCCGAATATTTATGAAGCTGCTCTTGATTTGGGTGCGACACCGTTGCAGGCATTCTGGAAGGTGATACTCCCTGAAATCAAGCCTGGTATGATAAGCGGATTTATACTTGCTCTGACTCTTTCAATAGATGATTTTGCGATAACTATATTTACTATCGGAAATGAAGGGCTTGAAACATTGTCAACCTTTATATATGCAGATGCAAGAAAGGGAGGTCTTACTCCGGAATTGCGTCCTTTGTCGACACTGATTTTCGTTGTCGTTCTGTTGTTACTTGTTATTATTAACAAACGTGCTGATAAGGCGAAGCAAATACATTGATATATGTTGTTCGGACAGTTAAGGATTAAGTTTGGATTAGTGTTGTCTCTGTTGGCATTGGTTATGCTGAGCGTTTCCTGTCATAGAAGTGACGAGGAGAGAAGCAAAATACTCAAAATATATAATTGGGCAGATTATATTGATGAAAGTGCTTTGGATGATTTCAAAGTATGGTATAAAGAACAGACAGGTGAAGATATCAGGATAATATATCAAGTGTTTGATATCAATGAGATAATGCTTACGAAAATTGAGCGTGGACATGAGGATTTTGATCTTATATGTCCTTCGGAATATATTATCGAACGAATGCTTAAGAAGAATCTGCTTTTGCCTATTGACAGAAATTTTGGTTCTACACCGGATTATATAGGAAATATTTCTCCGTTTATACAGATGCAGTTGAATAAGCTAAGCCAGCCAGGAATGAAAACTACAGATTATGCCATTGCGTATATGTGGGGAACTGCCGGTATATTGTATAACAAAAAATATGTCACAAAGGAAGATGTTTCAAGTTGGAGCTGCTTGTGGAATCCTCGCAACAAAGGTAAGATTCTGATGAAAGACAGCTATAGGGATGCTTTTGGCACGGCTGTTATTTATGCTAATGCTAAATCTCTGAAAGAGGGAAGGATTTCTGTTGAAGATATAATGAATAACAATTCCCATGAAGCTGTGGATTTAGCTGAAAAATATCTGAAAGATATGAAGCCAAATATTGCCGGATGGGAAACGGACTTCGGAAAGGAAATGATGACCAAGGAAAAAGCTTGGCTTAATTTTACATGGAGTGGAGATGCTGTATGGTCAATTGAGGAAGCAGCTTCTGTAAATGTGGATTTGGCATATATTGTACCATCGGAAGGTAGTAATATATGGTATGATGGATGGGCTATTCCTAAGTATGCAAGAAATATAAGGGCAGCAAGTTATTTTATGAATTTCCTGTGCCGTCCTGATATTGCAATGCGCAATATGGATGCGACTGGATATGTGAGTGCCATAGCATCTGAAGAAATACTTGAAGCAGGTATTGATACATCTTTCACAGAAAAATGTGACCTTACATATTTCTTTGGTAATATACCGGGAGCAGATAGAGCAAATGTTAATCCAGCTCTATACCCGGACAAGTCTGTTGTGGAACGTTGTGCAATGATACGTGATTTTGGCAGCGACACAGAATATGTACTTGAAATGTGGAGTCATGTCAAGGGAGATAATTTGAATATTGGAATACTTATTCTTATATTTGCTGTATTCGGTGTTTTGTTTGTATGGTCTGTATATAAAAAGTATGTAAAATACAAACAAAAGAAACGTCATCGTCGCCGTCGCAAATGGTAATTTTAGGAGGTACTATTATGGGAGAGATTCGTAATGTAATCTTTGATTTCGGAGGAGTATTGATAAATATAACTCGTAACAGATGGATTGAGGCATTCAAAAATCTGGGAGTTTCCAGCATTTGGGAAAATATGATGTCTCCGTCATATCAGCATAAGGAGTTGTATATGCAGTTGGAATTAGGAAATATTTCAACTGCTGCGTTTCGTGCAGGTATTCGTCGTCTGACTACCAAGGAAATTACAGATGAAGAAATTGATAATGCATGGATATCTATGCTTGGTGAAATTCCGGATTATAAGTTGGATTTACTGCTTAAATTGAGAGAAAAATACCATATATGTTTGCTGAGTAATACAAATATCCTACATTGGGAATGGGCAGAAAAGAATAGCTTTGTTTATCATAATCATAAGGCTGAGGACTTTTTTGACCGTATTTATTTGTCTTATAAGTTACATATGCAGAAGCCGGATCTTGAGATTTTCCAGTATGTATTGGATGATGCGGGAATGAAAGCTGAAGAAACTTTGTTTTTGGACGATGCTTTGGTCAATTGCCGTGCAGCGGAGAAATTGGGTATAAGGACATATACACCGGATGCTGATGAGGATTGGTCTCATGTTTTTGAAAACCTATAATTAGATATGCTTATAGCCAAAGAACATCATTACTTTTATGAATCTCCAATCGGAAAGATATTATTGTCCTTTAAATATGAAGCTTTACAAGGTCTATGGTTTGAGGGACAAAAGTATTATGCTTCTAATTTAGGACATGAATCATTATTTGGCTTGTTTCCTGCAACAGAGAAGGTTATACAATGGTTGGATATGTATTTCTCCGGTGATTCCCCGGAAATTGATTTCCCTTTATTTTTAGATGCTACTGATTTTAGAGTGAAAATATGGAAAGCTTTAGAAACGATTCCTTATGGGAAAGTCGTTACATATTCAGAGTTGGCTTCTTATATATATGGTAAATCGTTTGCAGGAAATATGGCTAGAGCTGTGGGGGGAGCGGTTGGACATAATCCCATATCAATAATAGTTCCGTGTCATCGAGTTGTTGGTGCGAAAGACAATTTGACTGGATATGCAGGAGGTTTATGGCGTAAGTCATATTTGTTGAATTTGGAAAAATCTTTTTTGAAATAGTTTATAAGTAGATGAGTTGACTAAGGTTATATAATCTCGTCTACATTAATAAAAATAGTTCCTATGTTTAAAATCGGAAGTGACGGATAACATAAGATAGCACTAAAAAAGCTATACCATTATAGTTAACTTTGTATATAAGAGAAAAACAATATTAACCAATAACGATATAGCTTATGAAGTGTGTACAAA
>JAXDRC010000033.1:0-202575 GCA_034091205.1 Parabacteroides sp.
CCACCTCTTCCCATTCCGAACAGAGAAGTTAAGCCCAATCACGCCGATGGTACTGCGTAAAAGTGGGAGAGTAGGTAGCCGCCGTTTTAGAAAGCGAAGAGACTCGGTTCCGAAAGGAATCGGGTCTTTTTTTGTTTATAAACTTAGTGTAGTTATTGTAAAAACACTGCGAAGAAATTTTGGAAACACTGCAGTGTTTGGTTTGGAACACTGCAGTGTTTCTGATAGTATATAATGAAGTATTTATACAGCCGGCAGATTCATTCCTGTGATTTTTCTATATAAGTCCAAAGCATATACATCAGTCATACCGGAGATATAATCAAGTACGCACTGAATTTTTCCATAATTAGTTTTTGCATTTACATTATATTGTTCCGGAATCCTTTTGAGTAAAAGTTTGCTGTATGCATGGTTTGGTCGCATAACCGCATCGGTCAGGCAATCTATAAGGTGACTGAAAATTCTGTAACCGGCAAGTTCCACATCAAGAACTTCCTTGGATTTATATATTTTTGATTGTGCAGTCTTTGAGCAGTTATTATATGCTGTCTTTGCAGTTGTTTCTATATTATCAATAAGAGGTGTATTGTATGTCCCGTTCAACAACTCTTCCTCATGTTCGATAAATACTTTGGAACATTCATCAACCAGCAGACCGATAATACATGATCTCAGATATGCAATTTGTTCATTGGTGTCATCAACCATGTTCATAACTTTATTTATATGCAGGAGTTTATCTCCGGTAAAAAATCCGGTCAATAATTCGATAGCTTCTTCCTTACTTAGTATATGCAGTTTGTATGCATCCTCAATATCCATTATCTGATAACAAATATCATCAGCTGCTTCAACAAGATATACTAATGGATATCTGGAGTATTTTTTATCATTATTCGGATTTTTGCATATACCAAGTTCTTTTGAAATCTTTAAATATGAATCTTCCTCAGTCTGGAAGAATCCGAATTTGTTTTTGCCACCAGCTTCAGTTGATGCATAAGGATATTTAATTATTGAGGCAAGAGTGCTGTAAGTAAGAGCAAACCCTCCTTTTCTTCTTCCTATAAACTGATGTGTCAGTAACCTGAAAGCATTGGCATTACCTTCGAAATGTATGAAGTCTTCCCATCTACCACCTTCATTTTCTATAGTTGATTTCAGAGAAGTCCCGTTGCCTTCAGAGAAATATGCAGAGATAGCCCTTTCCCCAGAGTGTCCGAAAGGAGGATTTCCCATATCATGAGCAAGGCAGGCAGCAGAAACTATAGCTCCAATTTCCGGAAAATTAATTGAACCTTCGGGATATTTCTTGATTAGAGCTTTAGAAATATTGTTCCCCAAAGAACGTCCTACGCATGAAACCTCAAGGCTGTGTGTAAGTCGGTTGTGGACAAAAATACTCCCCGGTAGAGGAAAAACCTGAGTTTTATTCTGCATTCTTCTGAAAGGTGAGGAGAAAATAAGACGGTCGTAGTCTCTTTGGAAATCAGTTCTCTCATGTTTCCTTTCGTGATATTCTTCCATACCGAATCTTCTTCCGGATAACAATTGTTGCCAATTCATATATTATGTGTATTTAGTCCTTATTATTAATATGTATTTATATGGTTTGTCGCACTGTGAAATAAAAACAGTTTTTACGAAAGTAAAAATAGTGAATTTTGTTTTTATTATTTATATGGATTGATCTCTATATAAAAAATCAAGTGACCTTATTTTTTATACATTCTACTTTTAGTATCTTTGAGCATAAATATATTATTGGCTATTATTAAAACAATATAATATGACAGACAAAATCAAACCATTGATACTTGTGACCAATGATGACGGTTATCAGGCTAAAGGAATAAATGAATTGATAAAATCTCTCAGAGGCTTGGGTGAAATTGTTGTGTTTGCGCCGGACGGACCAAGATCGGGAATGTCAAGTGCGATAACTTCATTGCTGCCTTTGAAATATCGCCTGATAAAAAAAGAAGATGACCTTACTGTATATAGTTGTACAGGTACTCCGGTTGATTGTGTAAAACTGGCGATTAATGAGATATTGGACCGTGAACCGGATTTGCTGGTTTCCGGAATCAACCATGGAGGAAATATGGCAATATGTGTGAACTATTCCGGAACAATGGGTGCCGCTGCCGAAGGTTGTATATTTGGTATTCCTTCGCTTGGAGTTTCTTCGTTGGACCATAGTGCCGATGCTGACTTCAATGAATGCTGCAGATTAGGAAGAGAAGTTGCAGAATATATTTTGAAGAACGGTTTGCCGCATGGAACATATCTCAACCTTAATGTCCCAATTATGGAAAAGGTGAAAGGAATGAAAGTTTGTGTTCAGGCAGACGGAAGATGGATAAAGGAATTCAAGCGTTCGGAAGATGCTCAGGGAAAACCTGTTTTTTGGCTGACTGGCGAGTTCCGTAATGACGATGAAAGAGAAAACAATGATATGCTTTTGTTGGATCAGGGTTATGCATCTCTTGTTCCATGCAAAATAGATGTAACCGATTATACATTCTTGAATAAATTAGAAGCTGACTTCAGCTAATGAAAATATGAAATACTATCTGATTGCCGGTGAAGCTTCCGGAGACTTGCATGCTTCGAATCTTATGCATGAACTTAAGAAATGCGACAATAACGCAGAGTTCAGATTTTTTGGCGGAGATTTGATGAAAGCACAGGGTGGAACATTAGTCAAGCATTATAAAGAAATGGCTTTTATGGGTTTTATTCCTGTGTTACTAAATGCCCGTACTATTTTGAATAATATGAAGAAATGCAAGGAAGACATTGCTATGTTTTCTCCGGATGTGGTAATATTGATAGATTATCCTGGCTTCAATCTGAAAATTGCTGAGTATGTCAAGGCACAATTGAATATTCCTGTTCATTATTATATCTCACCTAAGATTTGGGCTTGGAAGCAATACAGAATAAAAAGCTTTCGCCGATATGTGGACAAGATGTATTGTATTCTTCCTTTTGAGACGGAGTTTTTTGACAAATTGAATTACAAGGTTGACTATGTTGGAAATCCATCTGTTGACTCTGTATATTCTTTCAAGAATACATATAATAAGACAAAAGAAGAGTTTGACAGAGAAAACAAACTCAGCGGTAAACCAATACTGGCAATTCTGGCAGGAAGCCGCCGTCAGGAAATAAAGGATAATTTGCCGATGATGCTTAAAATAGCATCCCGATACGAAGAATACCAGTTGGTTGTGGCAGGAGCTCCGGGAATTGAGGCAGAATATTATAATGAATATATCGGAGGACGTAATGTTACTGTTTTGTTTGGAAAAACTTATGAAATATTGCAGCATAGTTATTCAGCTTTGGTAACGTCGGGAACGGCAACGTTGGAAACCGCATTGTTTCGTGTTCCGCAGGCTGTATGTTATTATACTCCATTGGGAAAAATTTCCAGTTTCGTGTTCCGTCATTTTTTCCATATTCCATATATATCATTGGTTAATCTGGTGTCGCAACGGAAGGTGGTGAAAGAATTATTCGGTGAAGATTTTACCGAGGATAAAATTAGAACTGAGCTTGAACTTCTATTGTTTGATGAGAATTACAGAAACAGAATGCTGTCTGATTATGACAGGATGATTTCCATTCTGGGAAATCCCGGAGCTTCAGAAAGAACTGCTCAGCTAATTTTCAATGAAATATCCAAGTAAATGAATTTTAACTCTTTCTTATGCAGCATTTAGGGAAACGTATGCGTCTTTTTTTAAAAGAAGTTTGAGTAAAAATTAATTGATAATTAAGGATGATGTTTGGACATATGTTAAAGTTATTTTGTGGAGTATTATCATTGATGACGGGAATGTTGTTGTTTCAGTCATGTTCGGATGATGACGGATATTCATTGGATAAATTTGCGATTGAAGTTATGACTGCAAAACCTCTTGGTGGAGGTTCATATTATCTGGTGAGGGATAATGGAGAAACATTGTGGCCGTTTGCAACAAACGATTATAGATTTAATCCTAACTCAAAACAAAGAGTACAGGTAAACTATACAATGCTTTCGGATTCAACACAAGGTTTTAGCCATGGTATAAAAATCAACTGGATAGACGAGATTCTGACAAAGGCTATTGCCTCAAATAAGGGCGATGAGAATGATGAAATCTATGGTACAGACCCGGTGGAGCTTATCGCTATTGAAACCGGAGGTGGTTTTCTGGATATTATGTTTGGCGCATATTACGGTGATTCGGGAGAGAAACATTTTGTCAATCTGATTCCTTCTTCCTTGAATGATTCAACATCATATGAACTGGAGTTCCGCCACAATGCATATAATGATTCACAGAAATATGGAGTCAAGGGTTTGGTGTCGTTTGATTTATCATCATTGCCTGATACAAAAGGCGAAACAGTAACGCTGAAGATAAAGTTCAATACTTTTGATGGTGAAGTTATCAAAGAAATACCATATAACAGTTCTAAATTAACTTATTCAGGAAGTATTTTGAATTCTTCTATGAGTAATAAAGATTTTGGAAGTATGTTTTGATTTGAATATGTAAATCAATAGATGCAACTTTTTAAATATCAATTTAAAACCGGAAATATTAAATGTTTATTTTAATATTCCCGGTTTTTTGTTTTCATAATGAGATAATATTATTCTCTGATAAGGTCTTTAATTTTAATGGCTTGGAAAGTCATATGTGCCACACTTGATTCATATAAGATACCGATAGTTTCTTGGTCTATCAATGTGAGGCATGAATATCCCCAACCTTCATCTTCATCAAGCATTATCTGATATTTTTCGTTCCAAGATTTTCCGTTGTCCAAACTTGCCTTGATTGTAATATGATTTCTACCTTTTGTTGTATTCGGATTTGAGAAAAGAAGGATTTCCTTGTTCAGACAATTTTCGTCAGCTTCGATTTTCAGCAAACTAGCCATACAAACCGGTTCTTGAAGAAGTTTTCGGTTGGAAGGATGTTCTGTCCATGTTTTACCCAAATCTTTTGTTATTGAAACAGCGCGGCTTTCGCCCCTGTTGTCCCTCATATTAAGCATAAGAACTCCGGGTTCAATCTCTGCAACCTGCGCTTCTGTTGTATTGCTTCTGGCTGGATTATGCAGATTCCAGTTTTTCCCGCCATCACGGCTATACATTATTCCGGCATTAGGAATTCTTGTGGAATCAATAAACTGGATAGGGAAAACCAAGGTTCCATCGTGCATTGTAATTCCTCTTCCCGGACCTTGAAGCAGAAAGTACCACGATTCGTCTTTCACCTGTTTGGTAATATTCACCGGTTCACTCCATGTTTTTCCGTCGTCATCGCTGCTGCTAATCATAAGTTGGGCGGTTTCTTCCTTTTCCATGCCCGGCATAGAATTCCACCAGGCTCTGTCATTGCCCATTCCGTGAGTCCATGCTGCAACTACGAAAAGCCTGTTGTTTTTTGTGTCGAACAATATAGAAGGGTCGCCAATTCCGTTCTGTGCATGTGGTAGTCCTCCGGCTTCGCCCATCGACATAGCTATACGCATCGGTTCCCAAGTCTGTCCTTTATCTGTACTTCTGCTAATACCAATATCAATCATTTCCTGCAAATCAACACTGCTGTTGTATCGGACGTCATATGTTCCAACCAATGTCCCTTTATTAGTGGTTACAAGTCCGGGTATTCTGTATGCTGCCACTCCGTCGTCACCGGCATGGCGGACACCTATCCCTAAACGTCTTTCCGTCTCAGTGTCTCCATCAAGAACCAAAGGTATTCCGTTGGATGTAGCAGACATAATGTTTACTTTCACCTTATTAGTCAGACAGGCATTCTTATTCATTTCAATACTTATCCAAAAGAAGTTTTTGCCTTTCATCAGTTTTTGATTTGCATTCAGGGTCATAACTGATGAAACATTTGTGATTTCTTCTTTTTTTATAGAATAAGAAGGATTTGCTTTTCTTGTGAATTTAGGATTATGGCTGGATAAATAATTTACAGGTTTGTAATTGTCTCCTTTTTTTGAAACAGCTTCAACTCCGGAGTAATAAAGCTTTATGCTCTGTATTTCATCCAGATTTGTTTCTTTGCCTAATTCTATACATATATTATCTAATGTATCACCATTATCAGAATTAATGTACATTTCAAACAAAGGATTGTCATTCCTGTCAATAAGGATAGGAACTTGTGGCGCGTTAACTGAAATAGTATCAGGCGTGGCATAGCAGCTGAGGCATACCATCAAAAAGCCGGCAATAAAGATGTTCTTTTTAATCATAAAGTAATATTTTAAATAACGTGAGTTGGATGAATTGTGAAATTTTTATGGCAGATGATTTTTATTTGATTATTTGAAAGTATACAGAACAATGACTGGATTGTCATATTCACCGAGATTAGCCAACTCCTTAGGCAGATCTTTTACATCATTGCTTTCCTTCAAACTTTGTATTATATCATAAGTTACTATCTGGGCTCTTGTTTTAGAATCAATATAGAACTCTGGCCAGAAAGGAACTCCTCCGTCAATGTCATTTTTGATACCTAAAGCATTTTGACTTGGTATACTGAATGTTGCCTCTTTATAAGATTCAGGGACTTTCTGGCTTAATACGGAGCCGTCACTCTTTGACAGGCGTTGCAGATAGTATTCTCCATCTTTATAATATCTGTAATAATAGAATCGTGGGGATTCGAACAGGTCAACCAAGGTTATATCTCCATCTTTTACAGGATTGTTTTTTAACTGATTTATGTCCGCAACGTTCTGATGATAACCTGATGTGTTTTCTCTGTTGAGTACACATACAGACTTGCATCCGCAAGAAGAAATACTAAATACCGTATCATTACATTCAGTGTATGCAAGTACATTATCTTGACCGGCGGGAGAGAAAACTATTTCCTGCATATAGCATACTTCCTTATCCCATGCAGGATTATATGGTACGATTGAATCTGTAATGTCAAGGTTGTTGTCCTGTAGTGCTGCTAACCATGGTGCTACTTTTATTGGAGCCATATTTATACCCTTCAGGACTCTCTTGTGGTCTGAAAGATAGAACATGTCGGTAGCCTTAATATTTTCGTTCCTTAAAAATTTGCCGTCAAATGAATGTACTACCGGCGTACCTGAATAATGGAATGTATATATTTCACTGTTCTTATCGTCTATCGCCAGACTTAATACCACATTATGTTCTCCCGGGCCATTTCCTTGTCTTCCCACTTCTCTTATGAACTTTCCTGCATGGTTGAATTGGAAAACCTGGTCTGTCTTTCCGTTATAAACGAATATGTTTTCTTTATTCTTATCCATCTTAACAATGAAGGCATTGCTTATGAGACAAGAATCGGTCGTTTCAAGTGGTATATAAGTGATTCTCTCAATGTCGTCTTTAATGGAGATGATATTGTTTTCTTTCAACAAAGAACGGACTGGGATTACATATGTTTCAGCGGATGACTTTGTGTCTGTTTGGCAACTGTACAAACAGATACTTACAAGAAATAAAGAAATAAAAAGTTTCGTTTTCATGTTTGCAAATAAAATTTATTATTTGTAGATATGATTCTGAGAGATAAATTGTGATGGAATATAGATGTCCTTTCTGCGTTTCATTTGCTTTTAATACACTCTGGCGGTCTTACTCTATTGTTTTAAGGACTGCTACCTCATCTGAACAATCTTTTATTGGTTTACAACCTTGGGCATGGCATGCCTAAGGTTTTTGACTACCAGATATTACTGTGCAGGGGAATCTTCATATAATCCTCTTCGATAAAATTGAGCAGGTGAAGCTTAATTTTTATTTTGCTCTGCTTTCGCCCTTCACCATATTTGTTACAAATATAAGATTATTTATCCGTGTGTTATTAATATTTATTCTTTTAGTTGAATACTTGTTTTACCCAAAATATATCCGGATTCACGGAAACGTAGGTTTGAACCTACAACTCTTTAAGTTCGGTCCAATTTCCCGATATTTGGCTTTTTACCAGTAAAAACATCAGAATTAAGAGGAAATGTAATAACTTTGTAATGACAATTTAATGTTAAAATAAGGGTATAGTGGATATTTTGTTTTAAGCATTCTAAACTAAATATACAATTTGAAAGCTAGAATCCTTGATATAAATCAAAAGAATAGTCTATTTTACATATTTTAAACCTGTTGTATATCGATGTTGTAAAACATGTATATATCTTTGTGACGGCAAAAAGATAGAAGAGATACTTTAAGGCGTCTCTGTTTAGGTTAACAAATTAATTGTTTAGGTTTAAAAAAGATTTTAGAATTATGAAACGTTTAGGTTTATTTGTTGTAGCAGTATTGATGAGTGCTAATGTATTTGCGAAGAATGATGGATCAGCTAAAGAACCATTTTCTGCAAGTTTGTACCAATTGTCATCTTACTTGAATTTGACAGCTGCTCAGGTTGATGAAGTAGAAGCTATCAACACTTATTTCATCGAAAAACAGAAAGAAAGCTTGCGTGCTCTTCCAAGCGTACAGGAACAGAAAATGCAGGAAGCTATCTATGGCAACTTGAAATTGATGAAGAAAGTTTTGACAAACGATCAGTACCGCAAATATGTTATGTTGGTAAACATTACAAACAACAACAATCGTTTGATGGGTATTTCTTCTGTAAACGATGTTTACTTGGCAGAAAACAACTAATTAAAGTTGTTTTCTCTTAATTGGTAAGTAAGTCGTGTCTTCTTGTCAGAAGGTACGGCTTTTTGTTTTTATATACTCTTTGTTTCTTGACCATAACTTTATCCAAATTGAGTTTATGAAACTTCTTTTTCCAATAAATACTTTTACAAATCCAACCACAATAATAAGGTCAAGCAAAATAAAATCCATATATTTGTACGATTAAATAATAAAAAGAAAGAATAATGCCCAATATATCAGAGCGAGGAGTTGAAATGCCGGCTTCTCCTATCAGAAAGCTTGTTCCGTTGGCAAACAAAGCCAAGGCAAAAGGAGTTAAAGTGTATCATTTGAATATCGGTCAGCCAGACCTTCCAACTCCAGATGTCGCGATGGATGCTTTGCAACATGTTGATAGAAAAGTGTTGGAATATTCACCTAGTGAGGGAATACGGAGTTTCAGAGAAAAGCTGGTTAAATATTATGCTAAGTTCAACATTATTGTTGATGCTGATGATATAATAATTACAACCGGAGGTTCGGAAGCTGTATTTTTCTCATTTATGGCTTGTCTTGATCCTGGTGATGAAATAATTGTTCCGGAACCTGCATATGCCAACTATATGGCATTTGCTATTTCTTGTGGTGCGGTAATCAAAACCATACCTTCAACAATCGAAGAAGGCTTTGCTCTTCCTTCTGTTGAAAAATTTGAGGAACTAATAACTCCACGCACCAAAGCGATACTAATCTGTAATCCTAACAATCCGACAGGTTATCTTTATACTCAGAAAGAAATGAATCAGATTCGTGATATTGTCAAGAAGTATGATTTGTTCCTTTTCTCTGACGAGGTTTATCGTGAATTCTGCTACACCGGCGCTCCATATATTTCTGCTTTCCATCTTAAGGGAATAGAAAATAATGTGGTACTTGTGGATTCTGTTTCAAAGAGATATAGTGAATGTGGAATACGTATCGGAGCTTTAATAACAAAGAATCAGGCAGTAAAAGATAATGTCATGAAATGGTGTCAGGCTCGTTTGAGTCCTCCATTGATTGGCCAGATAATAGCTGAGGCTTCACTTGACACACCGGATGATTATATGCTGGATGTTTATAATGAATATGTTGAGAGAAGAAAGTTCCTTATCGATGGTTTGAATAGAATACCTGGCTGTTATTCTCCTATACCAATGGGTGCATTCTACACTGTGGTAAAACTTCCTGTTGATGATGCAGATAAGTTCTGCGCATGGTGTTTGAGTGAGTTTGAATATGAAGGTCAGACAGTGATGATGGCTCCGGCATCAGGCTTTTACACAACGCCTGGACTTGGAAAGAATGAAGTCCGTATGGCGTATGTACTAAAGAAAGAAGATTTGGCAAAAGCTCTTGTCGTTCTTCAGAAAGCATTGGAAGCATATCCCGGAAGAGTTTTGTGAAATTTATGAATTTTGAATTATTCATAGCTAGAAAAATACATTTCAGCAAAGATGGCGGCAGGAAGACAACTTCTCCTGCCGTTAGAATTGCTATGTTAGGCATATCATTAGGTCTGGCAGTTATGATTCTTTCAGTAGCCATAGTTATAGGTTTTAAGAAAGAAGTGAGAAACAAAGTGATAGGCTTTGGCTCGCATGTACAGATAACCAACCTCGACTCAAATTCCTCATATGAATCAACTCCGATTGCTGTTGGAGATTCCTTGCGTAATGTCCTGTCTGCTTATCCAGGCATAAAACATATGGAAGTTTTTGCTACAAAGCCTGGCATACTGAAAACAGAGCAGGATTTTCAAGGAATAATTCTTAAAGGTGTTGATTCCGATTATGACTGGTCTTTTTTCAAATCCAATCTTAAAGAAGGAGAAGTTTTGCAGATTTCAGCAGACAAACGTTCGAATGATGTTGTCGTTTCGAAATATTTGTGTGATTTGCTGGGGCTGAAACTTGGAGATACTTTTCTCACTTATTTTGTTCAGGAAGATGTACGTGCAAGAAAATTCACGATAAAAGGAATTTATGAAACTGGATTTCAGGACTATGACAAATTGTTTGTCATGGCCGATATCAAGCAGGTACGCCGTTTGAATGGATGGGACGATGACCAGGTGAGTGGGGTAGAACTGTTGGTCAATGACTATGATAAGCTCGATGAAATATCTGAAAATCTGTATTTTGATTTGGCAGAAGTGACTGACAGAAATGGAAATTCCTTATATGTCCGTTCAATAAAGGAACTGAATCCTATGATATTCAGCTGGCTTGACGTTCTGGATTTGAATGTGGTTGTAATTCTTGTGTTGATGATGGCAGTTGCAGGTTTTACCATGATTTCCGGCTTGTTGATAATTATATTGGAACGTACCAATATGATTGGAATATTGAAGGCTTTGGGAGAGAATAATGCCAGTATCAGGAAAGTATTTCTCTATGTCGCATTCTTTTTGGTAGGAAAGGGAATGTTATGGGGAAATGTAATTGGAATAGCTCTTTGCCTGCTGCAATCATATACACATATTATAGCTCTCGACCCATCGGTTTATTATTTGGATGCTGTACCTATCGATTTGAACGTTACATCCTTAATATTGCTGAATATCGGAACACTTTGTGCTTCGATGCTGATGCTTCTCGGACCATCATACATGATTTCCAGAATAGAGCCGGCAAAGAGCATAAGATTTGAATAACATATAGAATAGACAAATATCCTTAATCTTTTATTACGCAAGTATAACTTTTCTTTCTGTTGAATACGAGGATAAATTTGTCTTTTATGAAATCATATAATCTTATTATATCAAGAATCGGAAGCCATTTTGCAATGTCAGTGACATTAAGGATGGCTTCTGCTTTTTTATACAGAATATATTTAAATGAGTATAATTCAATAAAAGTAACTGCGCCAAATAATGCCAATATCCAGTTATGAGATATAACTCCTTTTAAAATACAGGCAATTACGCATAAAATAAAAAGAGTATAAAACAGATATTCCAAATTAGCATTAAACATACCTAGGCCTTTGTAATAATGAAGAATAGTGTTTTTTTCGAAACGCTTTTTTATCCATTCCTTACGGCTGAAAGGCTCGATATATGTTGTCATACTGTTTTGGGAAAGGCACACGTTTGTGTTTTTGCTAGTAGCATTTTCGTGTATAAACAAATCATTTTCTCCACATCTCAGGTTCAGATGATTTTTATATCCTTGTTTTGCCATGAACAAATCTTTCTTGTAAGAAATATATTCACCATATCCACGGATAAACGAACCGGACATAGCTTGTGAAAGATATTGCAGGCTGTCTGTCATAATTTCGTAAGCGATGATTTTCTGCGACAGACCTTTGCTGAAAGGATAAATGGCATTGCCTAGCAGAATGGTTGAGTTGTCATTCTTGTATTTTAATATTTCGTTTAGCCATTCCTCAGAGTTCGGCCGGCAGTTGGGTTCTATAAACAGAACTCTGTCATAGTGTGCTGCCTTTATCCCCATAGTGAAAGCTAGTTTGCGTTTACTCAGATACCTTGCTTCTTGAGGAATGTATGTATAATAAAGATGATTGTATTTTAATGATAGCCTTTTCAGTACATCTTCTGTGTCATTGTTCTTACCATAGTTTATGGCTATAACTTCATATTTGTCATAGTTTTGAGTCAACAGGGCAGTGAGTGCTTTTTCTAAAATTTCAGCACTGCTTGAAACATAAAGAATTACTGATATAGGTTCTTTATTAATAAGAGGCTCCTTCGTTGGAGTCTCCTTGTATCTTATCGGTTTCATGTACCTGTAGCGATAAGCCATCAGAATAAAGAATAAAACTATTGTAATTCCTGCCAATATAAAATCGGACTGATAGGATACAAATATTTCTCCCATTTCATTTTGTGTTTTTCGTAAACCGGAAGTTGCGTTCACACTTCCGGTCTCTTTTCTTATAATTTATCTGAGAAATAAGCTTTAGGCAATTTTCTGCAGTTATATTGCGAAGCCATAACTTCACCATAAGCTCCGGCAGAACGCAAAGCTATGAAATCTCCACGTTTCACGGAATTAAGTTCTACATCTTTTCCGAAAACATCTGAAGATTCGCAAATCGGACCAACAACATCATAGATATCTATAGCGTCATCACTTGAGATATTTTCCATTCTATGATATGAATCGTACATGGCAGGACGAATCAACTCTGTGAAACCTGCGTCAAGAATAGCAAATTTCTTTACTTCGCCTTCTTTTACGTACAGAACTTTTGAGATTAGTGTACCGCACTGAGCAACGATTGAACGTCCCGGTTCGAAATGTACCTGCTGCCCCGGACGAAGCTTCAACAACTTGTTGAATACAGCGAAATAATTGTCGAAAGCAGGAATTGAAAGGTGATTTGGATGATAATAATCTATACCTAATCCACCGCCGAAATTAAGATTTTCAACGAAGATGCCTTTTTGTTCCAATTCTTCTTGTATTTCATTTATGCGGATAGCAAGATTGCGGAATGCGGACATGTCTGTAATTTGCGAACCGATATGGCTGTGAATACCTATAAGCTTCACATTGCTCATTTTCTGCAGTTCGTCAATAACACCACCAAGCAAACTCAGGTTGATACCAAATTTGTTTTCTTTCATACCTGTCGTAATTTTGGCATGAGTGTGAGCGTCTACTTCCGGATTGATTCTCAATGCTACAGATGCAATTTTATTTTTTGCTTGTGCCAATTCGTTGATTACTCGAAGTTCGGCAAGTGATTCGACATTGAAGCAGAAAATATTGTTGTCCAAGCCAAGATTGATTTCCCAATCAGCTTTACCAACTCCTGCAAAAACTATCTTGTCTGCCGGGAAACCAGCGTCCAATGCAGCCTGAACTTCACCACCGCTGACGCAGTCTGCTCCCAATCCATTCTTTGCAATCAAAGATAAAATTTGGGGATTAGCATTAGCCTTAATAGCATAATGAACATGATAACCGTATTTTCCGGATTCACTTTTTACAACGTCCAATGTCTCTTGTAAAAGAGCCATGTCGTAATAATAAAAAGGAGTTTGTAAACTATTGAATTTATCTATAGGAAATTTACCTTTCAGCATAAAGTTTATTGTTTTGGGGTTATAGAGAAGAAAATTTTAGGTTGGTATTCAGACTGTCAAACTATAAATAAGGTAGTCAAGAAATGATGATATATAGACGTCATTATTCTTGACTACCTTAATATTTGAACAGTATGTATTTCCTTATATTTTATTTTTCGTTGAACAAATGTTCACTCAAAGCCTGCAAAGCTCGTTTCTTATCATCTGATTTAACAAGGAGAGAAACATTGTAGTTGCTACCACCATATGAAATCATACGTACCGGAACATCTTTCAATGCATGAACAATGCGAGCTTCAAAACCTACGTTGTCCCATTCCAAATCACCAACGACACACACGATAACCATATCAGAATCTACAGAAACAGTTCCGTATTTCTTCAAGTCGTTAACGATTTCATCCAAGTGCTTGCGATTGTCGATTGTAACAGAAACGCCAACTTCAGAAGTTGTAACCATATCGATTGGAGTCTGGTAGTTTTCGAAAATTTCGAATACTTTGCGCAAGAAGCCTGTTGCCAATAGCATACGGCCGCTCTTGATTTTAATCGATGTGATATTATCTTTTGCTGCTACAGCCTTGATTTTACCTTTTTCAGTTTCGTTTGAAATCAATGTACCAGGAGCTTCCGGTTGCATTGTGTTAAGCAAACGAACAGGAATGTTATTAATCTTAGCAGGCAAGATACAAGTTGGGTGAAGAATCTTAGCACCAAAGTAAGCCAGTTCTGCAGCTTCTTCAAAATGCAGATGTCTTACAGGTGAAGTATGTTCAACCACGCGAGGGTCGTTGTTATGCATTCCGTCGATATCTGTCCAAATCTGGATTTCCTCAGCTTTGACAGCTGCACCAACCAAAGATGCAGAATAGTCGCTACCTCCACGCTGCAAGTTGTCGATTTCGCCATATGCGTTTCGGCAAATATAGCCTTGTGTAATGAAGATTTCAGCATCTTTGTTTTCTTCCAGCAACTTAGTCAGTTTCTCACGGATATATACAGGATCCGGCTCTGCGTTTTTGTCTGTACGCATATAATCCAAAGCAGGAAGAAGAACAGAATTGACACCTTGTTCATGCAAATAAAGGTTCATCATTCCAGTTGACATCAATTCGCCCTGAGCCAAAACAACTTTTTCCTCAAACAAAGTGAACAAGTCCTTGGTAAAAGAACGAATTTTGTCAAAGTGAACGTTAACCAGTTCTTTGGCCTTCTGCTTATATTCTTCTGAAGTATATAGTTCATCAATGTGGCCATAGTATTTTCGTGCCAGATTATTGATGATTTCGTTAGCACCATCCGGATTCTTTTTGTAAAGATAATCGGATATTTCAACCAAAGAGTTAGTTGTGCCCGACATGGCAGACAGAACAACGATGTTACGGCTGCCTGTAATCAGTTTTGCTACATCTTTTATTCTCTGTGCAGATCCCACAGAAGTACCGCCAAACTTTAAAACTTTCATTTTTCGTTCTTAATGTATTAAAGGCAGGACAATTTTATTTCCCTGCATGTTTCTAAATTATTCGTTTTTAAACATAACGATTCCGACTGCAAAGATATGAATAAAATTCAATCTTCAATATCATTTAGACAACCATTCTCGCATTTAACTATCCTTGCTGGAAAGTTTTTAACAATATTATAGTTATGTGTTGTCATTATAACAGCCGTTCCTTGTTGACAAATGTCATGCAGAAGTTTTACAATCTGCGAACTTGTTTCCGGGTCCAGATTTCCTGTCGGCTCGTCTGCCAGAATCAGTGCCGGTTTGTTAAGCAAAGCACGGGCAATGGCTATACGCTGCTGCTCACCGCCGGAAAGCTCGTGAGGCATTTTGTAGCCTTTTGTTTCCATTCCGACTTTAGCCAGAACTTCGCAGATTCTGTTTTCAATTTCAGATTTCTTTTTCCATCCTGTTGCTTTAAGTACAAATTCCAGATTCTTAAATACCGAGCGGTCTGTCAGGAGCTGGAAATCCTGGAACACAATTCCCAATCTTCGTCTCAGATAAGGAATATCTTTACGTTTGATTCTCCTAAGGTCGAAATCCAGCAATCTGGCTTCACCTTGTTTAATCTCTATTTCGCAGTATAAAGACTTCAACAAGCTACTCTTACCTGTTCCGACTTTTCCGATTACATAGACAAACTCACCGTTATGAAGTGAGAAGCATGTCTTATGTAAAATAGTATTTTCTTCTCTGCATATATCTACATCTTTCAAGCAGAGCAGTTCTGTATTATCTTCCATACTGTTTGTTGTTTAAATGATTTAATTAAAGTTTCGCAAGCTCAACTTCCAGATAACAAGTTGACAAGAAGACAAGTTGACAAGAGTTTTTAGATAATAAATTGCGAAGTAATAACTGCCTTACCTCATCAACTCCGTATCTGAAGCCTTGTCAACCAGTCATCTTTTACTTATGTCTTTTTTCAAGTTCTCTTGCCAAATCCTCAATGCGAAGACCTTTGCTTGTCAACAGCACAATCAGGTGATACATCAAGTCTGATGCTTCATAGATAAAACCTTCTTCTGTACCGTTTGTTGCTTCGATAACTGTTTCAACAGCTTCTTCACCAACTTTCTGAGCCATTCTGTTCACACCTTTAGTAAACAAAGATGTTGTATATGAACCTTCAGGCATTTCCTGGCGGCGAAGTTCAATGAAATTCTGCAAATATTTCAAGAACATAATGTCTTCTTTGTTTCTATCACCAAAGCAAGTATCTGCGCCTGTGTGGCAAACCGGACCTGTAGGATTTACTTTAATAAGCAAAGTGTCGTAGTCACAGTCTGCGTTGATAGTTACAACATTCAGATAATTGCCGCTAGTTTCACCTTTTGTCCATAGTCTGTTTTTCGAACGGCTAAAGAATGTCACTTTTTGTGTTTCAACAGTTTTGTTATAAGCTTCTTCGTTCATGAAGCCAAGCATAAGCACTTTGTTAGTGTAGTTGTCCTGAATAATTGCTGGGATTAATCCTCCCATTTTTTCAAAATCCAATTTCATCTTTTTATTGTTTTTATATTCTAACGATTACTCCTTCATTCAACAGATACTTTTTCAGTTCATCTATTTTTATTTCTCCAAAATGAAAAACACTGGCTGCTAATGCCGCGTCTGCTTTTCCTTTTATGAAAGCATCTCTGAAATGCTCCATTTTTCCTGCGCCGCCGGATGCAATAATCGGAATGTGCAACTCTTCGGCAAGGCGCGCCAAAGCTTCGTTGGGATAGCCTTCTTTCACACCGTCGTGAGTCATACTGGTGAAAAGAATTTCTCCGGCACCACGTTCTTCAGCTTCTTTTGCCCATTCGAAAAGGCGCTTGGATGTCGGTATTCTACCTCCGTTAAGATAACAAATCCATTCTCCGTTTTCGTAATTGGCATCAATTGCTACTACGCATACCTGATTACCGAAATTCTTGGCTATCTCGTTAATCAGTTCCGGATTTCGTATTGCGGCAGAGTTGATCGAAACCTTGTCGGCTCCAGCTTCAAGCAGTCTTGCAACGTCTTTCAACTCATTTATGCCTCCGCCAACGGTGAACGGGATACTGATGTTTGCCGCCACCTTTCCTATAAGCTCGGTAAAAGTTTTTCGTCCTTCATGCGATGCTGTTATATCAAGATAAACAAGCTCGTCGGCTCCGGCATCGCTATATGCCTTTCCAAGTTCAACCGGATCTCCGGCATCACGGAAATTTACGAAGTTTATTCCTTTTACGGTTTTTCCGTCTTTGATATCCAAACAAGGTACTATTCTTTTTGCAAGCATAATGTTTTTCTTTAATTTTTTATCAGATACAAGGCAACGAGACTTCAGAGAGAGAACCTTCTTGTCAACTTGTTTCCTTGTCAACTAATCTATTTGCCGATAACGAAGTGTTCCAAGTCTTTCAGACTGATTCGCCCTTCATATATAGCTTTACCGAAAATAACACCTGGAACTCCTGCTTCATTTAGCTTTACGATATCGTCCAGTGAGCTTACGCCACCGCTGGCAATAAGATACAGCTCCGGTATTTCCTGCAACATTTCGGAATACAAATCCGTTGCTGGTCCTTGCAGCATTCCGTCGCGCTTTATGTCTGTGCAAATAACTTTTCTTATTCCTTTTTCGAAATATGAAGTCACGAATTCAAGAAGCTCATGTGAAGTTTCTTTTTCCCAGCCTTCAATAGCAATTTTTCCGTCTTTGGCATCTGCTCCAAGGATTATTCTGTCTGGACCGAAGCGTTCAATCCATTGAGTGAATACTTCCGGAGATTTCACTGCGATACTTCCTCCCGTAACCATTGATGCTCCGCAGTCGAAAGCGATTTCCAGGTCTTTGTCCTGTTTTAGTCCGCCGCCGAAGTCAATTGTGAGTTCTGTTTTTGTTGCTATTTTTTCCAGAACCTTGTAGTTGACAATATGGCCTGCTTTTGCACCGTCAAGGTCAACGACATGCAGGCGTTTCAAACCGTGTCCTTCAAATTCTTTTGCGACCTCAAGAGGGTCTTCATTGTATATCTTTTGTTTGCTATAATCTCCTTGAGTCAGTCTCACACATTTCCCCTCAATTATATCTATAGCTGGTATTAGCTCTATCATTTATCAATAAATTTTTATTATTTACAAATCCAGAAAGTTCTTCAGAATTCTTTCTCCAGTTTTCCCGCTTTTTTCCGGGTGGAACTGTGTTGCATAAAAATTATCTTTATGCAAAGCAGAGCTGTAAGGGAGTATATAGTTTGTTTCAGCTGCTGTGTGCTTATTAAGCGGAACATAGTAGCTGTGAACAAAATATACATATTCATCTTTTTCGAATCCTTTGAAAAGCCCGCCAGATGTATTTGTTATAGTGTTCCAACCCATATGCGGAACCTTGTCTTCATGGACTTCTGGTATGAATTTTTTTACTTCCGCATCAAAAATATTGAGGCAATCCGTATTTCCTTCTTCGGAGTGCCTACACATAAGCTGCATACCAATACATATACCGAGAAGTGGCTGTTTTAAATCTTTTATCAATTTGTCAAGGTTATGTTCCTTAAGATATTTCATTGTAGTTTCAGCTTCACCTTGACCGGGAAATATCACCTTATCGGCTTTCATTATGGTTTCCTTGTCGGCAGTAATAATAGGAGTGATTCCTATTCTTTTCAGGGCATAATCCACCGAAAATATATTTCCTGCGTTATATTTGATTATAGCAACTTTCATATTTTACAAATTGGTTGATTGCAAAAGTAACAAATTATTATAATAATCGAGGGTTTGGGTGTGAAAAGATTATTGCAAAAGTTTTAAGGTGATGTTTTTGTAAGGAAAATAGTGTGTTAAAGATTCAAACCAGACACAACAGTGTTTCCCGTATCATAAGGTGATCTCAAACAGGATCGACATCATAATGCATAATAATCTGCTTGAATTGATTTATATTCATCATTTCTTTATGAACTTGCTCCAATATATTACGCACAGGAATAATAGCCGCTGAAGATTCTATTTTGAGGACAATCTTTCTTATATGTAATGTTTGTACAAATGTCACAGGAGGAGTGACTGGACCAAGAACTCTGTCTCCAAAAGGCTTTCTTAGTTTATCGGCATATATACGTGACAAATCTTGTAGTATACTTTCTTTTTTGCATCTCAGAACAAGAATAATCAGTCTGTGGTAAGGCGGATAATGAAACATACTCCTTTCCGAAAGTTGAAGAGAAAACATTTCCTTATAAGCAAAGCACTGAACCATGTTGATTAAAGGATGCTCAGGTTGTCCGGTCTGTAGAATAACAACTCCCTGTTTGTCTCTTCTGCCGGCACGGCCACTAACCTGAAGCATTAGCTGGAATGCACGTTCATGAGCACGGAAATCCGGAAAGTTCATCAAGCTGTCTGCATTAAGAATACCTACGACTGAAACATTACCGAAATCCAGTCCTTTCGATAGCATTTGTGTTCCAATCAGTATATTGTTCTTACCTTTTTCGAAATCGTCGATTATACGCTCGTAGGCAGCTCTGGTACGGGCTGTGTCCAAATCCATCCTTGCCACTTTGGCTTCAGGGAAGAGAGTGGAGATTTCTTCTTCCACTTTTTCTGTTCCGAAGCCCATCATCTTGAATTCTGTAGATTGACATTCCGGACATTGATTTGGAAGCTGATAAGTGTATCCGCAATAATGGCACGATAGATGATCAAGTCTTTTATGGTAAGTAAGGCTTACGTCGCAATTATTGCATTTAGGAGTCCATCCGCAACTCTTGCATTCTACAACCGGAGCAAAACCGCGTCTGTTCTGGAAAAGTATGACCTGCTCACCATTGTTCAAAGCAGAATTTATTTTCTCAATCAATAATGGAGAAAACAACGAATCTTTCATAATCTTTTTCCTTTTCAACTCGCGGGTGTTTACCGGGATTATTTCCGGAAGAAGACAATTCCCGAATCTCTGAGTCAATTCAACAAGACCGAATTTCCCACACGATGCGTTAAAATATGACTCTATTGAAGGTGTGGCAGAGCCTAGCAGCGTTTTCGCGCCATGCATACCCGCAAGAACTATAGCGGCATTTCGGGCATTATATCGTGGAGCAGGGTCTTGCTGTTTATATGTATTCTCATGTTCTTCGTCAACAATAACAAGTCCCAGATTACTGAATGGGAGAAACAAAGAAGACCTTACGCCAAGAATCACTCTCGGTCCGGAATCCTTTAGTAATGTGTTCCATACTTCAACACGTTCATTATCCGAAAATTTTGAATGATAAACCAGGAGCTTATCTCCAAAAAGTTTGGATAATCTTTCAGTAATTTGAGTTGTGATAGCTATTTCGGGAAGCATATACAACACCTGTTTCCCAAGTTCAAGAACATCTCTGATAAGATGTATGTATATTTCAGTCTTGCCACTTGAAGTTACACCATAGAGAAGAGAAACATTCTTTTCCCTATAGATATCCAGAATCTCATCATAAGCCTTTTTCTGAGCTTCGCTAAGCGGATTAAGAGGCAGAAGATGATGATACTTAATTGTGAGACGACTTATTTCTTTATCATATATTTCAAGAATACCTCGCTTTACCAACGCATCAAGAACGGCAGAACTGCAATTACTTCTTTCCAGAAGTTCTTTCTTTGATATTTCTTCCTCATTGTTATCAGTCATGCAATGAGAAAGGTCGATATATGCCAGAAGGAGAGTTTCCTGCTTAGGAGCTCTTTTGACAAGTTCAAAAGCTTCCTGCAGTTTTTCTTCAGATTTCCATTCATTGCATAATCTTACGTAAGATTGGGTTTTGGGTGTGAAACCTTGCTTTATCTCTTCGTTTACAACGATTGCCTCCTTTTGCATCAGAGACGAAATTACGGGTACAACATTCCTCAGTCCGGTTTTCTTTTCCAATTCCGAAACGGTTAATTTCAGCACACCGGAAAGAGCATCAAGAACAGTAATTTCGGCCGGTCTTAGTTGTTCGGTTGCTTGAAAATCTTCATTAAGAGAAACGGCAGTTTCACTTTCCAGTTTGAGGCCGGAAGGAACTGCAGCTTTGTAAACATCACCAAGCTTGCATATATAATATTCGCTAATCCATTGCCAGAACCTCAGTTGTGGGCGGCGCAGCACTGGAGTGAGATCCAGAATTGCATAAATATCTTTCGTTTCATAGTTGGATTCAGGTTTTCTGTCGTGAACTGCCATGACAATAGCAGTATAATATTTCTTCTTACCGAAGTGAACAATTATGCGGCACCCGGGCACAACAGATTTTTCCATATCTTCAGGAATATGGTATGTATAACTGTTTTCCAAGGGCAAAGGCAATATTACATCTGCATATTTCATATCATGAACTAAATATTAAAGAGAATAAAATTAAAAGGATATAAATAACAGTTCAATATTAATTTTACATTTAGTTGTATAACTTATGGAGTTATAGGAGTTAAAAGGAGTAATAGAACTTAAAGGCCATTACTATTTGTGTCTGAAATCTATCGGCTTTTAACTTCCTGCGGAGCTTTAACTTCCTGTAACTCCTTATAACTCCTATAAAAATGAGTTCAGATAAACTTATCTTATAAAAATAATTTTGAACACCTACTTAAAAAATGAAGAAGTTAAGAAATCCTTTTACCATATATAGGTGGATTTCCCAACTTCTTCCAAGATTAATTTATAAATTATTAGAACAGAATTGCAGCGGAGATTGACCATCCACGATTCTTACCGTTCATATTCAGTTTGTCGATACTGTAATTGTCTGTTAATCCTAATCCGTAGTTCAAACCAACCTGAAGATGTTTGATAACTTCAACACCGGCACCAAAATTAAGACCGGCACTAAAAGATTTTGTCTTGAACTGATCGCCAACACTTCCCAAGTTATCAATAAAAGAATCAAAAGAATCACTGTTCCCAAGCTTGAATCCGATGTATGGACCGGCAGTAAGATATACTTTCAATATTGGCAATCCGAATTTCCATTTTAAATTAACAGGAATATCAAGATAGTCTGTACGGAATGTTTCGCCATAAGCTTCCATACCTTTCTGAGAATATAAAACTGCAGCATCAAATCCCAGACCAATTACCGGAGCCATCAATTCAACCATAGGACCTATATGAAATCCGGTCATATTTGATGCATTAAAATTCTCTACTGGATTTGAAAAATGTATTGACGAAATGTTTGCACCACCTTTGACACCAATTCTGAATTGAGCTTGCGCAGGTAAAGTCAATATTGCCAACAGAGCAATTAAAAATAAACTAAACTTCTTTTTCATATTCTTATGTTATTAAAGTGAAAATTATGCAGACATGAAATAATACCTGATATTTCATAACTGGCATATAAATCAAATACAAATAAATATATTAAAATTGAAAATCCATATAAATAAATTGCTAAAAAAAAGAAAAGCACGATTACAGGCGGAGCTCATCCCGCCGGAAACCGTGCTTTTATTCCTAATTATTATGGCAAAATAATTAAAAAATCAAACTTGTTCGTTTCAGACGGATGAGTAAGAAATTTCAGATAAAAACCTTTCTGCAAAAAGTTTAATGGAAGAAGTTTATATCTTCAGGTCTTTCCTCGAAACCTTCTGAAACTGAGCATTGCAGGTCTTCTGACTTACTTCCGGATAAAGCGCCTTCCCGGATATTTACCAGTGGCTAAAGGAATGCTTTTCCGTTTTTATGAAGCTTACAGCAGCGGGACTGTTCAGGATTCTCACCTGATTCCCTTTTAATCTTATCCGGCGATAACCGGATTAAGAACAATGTTCAGTTGCAAATATAATGCTTTTTTGATATTATGAAACTCTATGCCGATTTAAATTTTCTCCAACGATTGTGACAAATCTTTAATAATATCGTCAATATGCTCAGTTCCAATTGACAGGCGTACAGTTCCAGGAAAAATTTCCTGTTCCAGTTTTTCCTTGTCTGACAATTGTGAGTGCGTAGTTGTTGACGGATGAATTACAAGAGATTTCACATCAGCAACATTGGCAAGAAGTGAGAATATTTGCAGATTGTCGATGAATGCATGTGCCTCTTTGGTTCCACCTTTCAGATTGATGGTAAAAATAGAACCGCCACCGTTAGGGAAATATTTATTGTAAAGCTCATGGTCTGGATGCTCCGGCAGAGAAGGATGATTTACCTTTTCCACTTTCGGATGAGATTTCAGAAAATCTACTACCCGCAAAGCATTATATACATGACGTTCAACACGTAGAGAAAGAGTTTCGATACCCTGCAACAGAAGGAAAGCACTTATCGGACTGATAGCAGCACCGGTATCACGAAGGAGAATAGCTCTTATACGTGTTATATATGCCGCATTACCCGCAACTTCGCTGAACACCGCACCATGATAGCAAGGATCAGGCTCCGTCAGCTGTGGAAATTTGCCCGAAGCTTTCCAGTTGAATTTTCCGGAATCAACTATGATACCACCGAGAGTAGTTCCATGTCCGCCTATAAATTTCGTAGCAGAATGAACCACAATATCAGCTCCATGCTCGATAGGACGCAAAAGGAAAGGTGTAGCGAAAGTGTTGTCAACAATCAGAGGAATATTGTGCCTGTGAGCAATGTCGGCAACTATACTTATATCAATAATATTGGAATGAGGATTGCCTAATGTTTCAATGAATATGAACTTTGTATTTTCCTGTATGGCATTCTCGAAATTTTCCAAATTTGAAGGATCAACAAAAGTTGTTGATATTCCATATTGAGGCAAAGTATGTTCCAGAAGATTATAAGTACCGCCATAAATAGTTTTGGCAGCAACAATATGGTCGCCCGAGCGGGTGATATTCTGGAAAGCATAAGTTATAGCCGCAGCTCCGGAAGCAACAGCAAGAGCTGCAATACCACCTTCAAGTGCAGCAATTCTTTTTTCCAGTACATCTTGAGTTGAATTAGTAAGGCGTCCGTATATGTTTCCTGCATCAGTCAGATTGAATCTGGCTTCAGCATGTGCTGAATTTCTGAAAACATAGGAAGTTGTCTGATAAATAGGAACAGCTCGTGCATCTGTCGCAGGATCCGGCTGTTCTTGACCAACGTGTAATTGTAAAGTTTCAAAGTGTAGATTGTCTAGCTTCATATTAATATTGTGTACAATTTGTACACAATATTATATAAAAAAGTTGATTTGTGCAAATATAAGGTCGTTTCGGTGACATGATGACAAGTTGGCAAGAAGAAAGAGTTTATATCTTGTTCTCTTGTCAACTCGTCTCCTTGTCACTTTCAATTATTGATGCTCAGGACGTAACAAATCATTTACAGTCTTAACCGGATTGAATGTGCTGATAGGAACTTCAACAAACACTGTATTCCAGTTGCTCATTGCGCCATTCCACAATCCTGGCAATTCCAGAGCCTTCAGCTCACGTCCGTCTTTGCTCTTATGAGAGATAAATCCAGTATTTTTATCTACATAGTCCGGCAAATTATATTTCTCACCTTTATGATTCTTGACAGCACAAACCAAATCAACAGGATTGAAGTGAGTGCCTTTTTCAAACAAAGCTTTCTTCTGAGGATCGTTCATGTCAATCTGAGAACTTTCCAGAACCTGTAAAGAAACAGTACCGTCAGGATTAACAGCAAGGAACGGACCACCGCCAGGTTCGCCGACGTTCTTAACCATACCGCAAACACGGATAGGACGGAGAAGTTTATTCTTTATGTAAAGAATCAATTCTGCATCTTCCAAATCTTTGATGTCCGGCTTGCGGATACAAAGTTCGTCCTGCAAGAAATGAATCATTTCTTCAATCTGGCTGTGTGAATATTTTCCTGTTTCGATAAGATTCAGATAACCGAATATCTTTTCCTGAAGAGTCACCAAAACACCTGCCAGCACTTTTTTCCATATAACAGTTGAGCATTTGAAACTGTCAGGAACAACATTATCGATATTCTTAACGAAAACAACATCAGCGTCAACATCATTCAAGTTTTCAATCAAAGCACCATGACCGCCCGGGCGGAACAGAAGATTGTCGTTCTTGTCGCGGAAAGGAGTGTTGTCCATAGCTGCGGCAACAGTGTCTGTGCTCGGCTTCTGAACACTGAAAGAAATATCGTATTTTACAGAAAAGCGATCTTCGAATATGGCTTTTTTAGACATTACAAGCTGTTCGAAAAGTTTCACATGCTCAGGAGAAACTGTGAAGTGGATATTTACTTCTCCGGCATTGTTCTTGGCATACATTGCGCCTTCTGCAAGATGTTCTTCCATAGCTGTGCGTTCGCCTTCATTATATTTGTGGAACAACAACAAACCTTTAGGAAGAGAACCGTAATTCAAACCTTTGCTTTCAAGGAGATTTACAACAACAGCTTTGTATTCACCCGCAGCAACCAGTGCCGGAATGTCTTTCCCTTCGTTTTTCAGGCAAACTTCATTCAGTGCATTATAGAATGCAAAATTTGTGATTTCGTTGAAGAACTTCTGCTCGAAAGCATTGCTTGGAGTAGAATAATCTGCAGAAAGGAACTCATACAGATTCTTGAACATTCGGCTTGCAGCACCAGACGCAGGAACGAATTTCAAAATCTTTTTGTTTTCAGCAAGATATTTGTCCCAAGCTTCCATATAAGTAGCCTGTTCGTCCTGTGAAATAACTTTAATACCTTTTTCTACAGAAGCGGAAGCTTCGATTTCAAGGAAAGGAAAGCCTTTTGCAAAGCAAGCAAGCTGTTCTTCCAATGCTTCAGGAGTGATTCCTTTTGAAGCAAGCAGTTCTAAGTCTTTTGCGTTTAACATAGTATAAATATTTTGTGAATTTCATAATCATTCATTCAAGTTCTGTTATTTCATATCAGATGATCGAAGAAATTTCAGAAAATGCTGTCTGTTTTTCATGAGCTTTTTTATAAGCTGGTTTCACAAATGTATAAAAATCCTTACAAACTACTATGTTTATTGCAAATAAAAAGATAATTTTACGATATGTTTTACGGCTGGTTCGTTTTCTGCGAACCATAAATAAAAGATTGTTTATGGAAAAGGAACCGTTTTTTACCACCGAAGAGAAAAAAGAATTTCTCTCAAAATACAGGCTATTGTTGCGTACTTTATCTTCTTTCCTGGAGAAGGAGGATATTCCGAAGATGAAAAAGGTGATGGCTCATATCGTAGCTCAGGATTGTTATGGTAGAGACAAGAATGGAATTAACGGTTTGCTTCGTAACATCAACACTGCTCTTATTGCTGCGGTTGAAATCGGGTTGAAGCGCACTTCTGTTATTGCAATTTTGCTTTACCGTCCTGTTTACAAACAGGTAATCACCATTGAGGAAGTGAAAGATATGTTCGGAGAGGACATAACATTGATGATTCAACGTCTTTTGAAAACTTCTGATTTGTATGCCCGTAATACCGCTGTAAATTCTGAAAATTTCCATCATTTGCTGTTCACGTTTGCTGAGGACGTTAGAGTAATCCTGCTTATGATTGCCGACCGTCTGTGCATGATGCGTTTGGGAAAGAAACTTCAGGAAGACGACCGTATCCGCCTTGCAACCGAAGCCGCATATCTTTACGCTCCTTTGGCTCACAGGCTGGGGTTATATAAGATAAAGAGTGAGTTGGAGGATTTGTCTTTGAAATATACAGACCGTAAGCAGTTTGATTTTATCAAGAAGAAGCTGAATGAAACCAAGCGCTCGCGCGATGCATATATTGCAGAGTTTATAGATCCTATCAAGAAGAAACTTCAGGAAGCCGGTTTGAAATTTGATATCAAGGGCAGAACAAAGTCCATACATTCTATAAACAATAAGCTGAAAAAGCAGAAGGTCGAATTTGAAGGTATCTATGATTTGTTTGCCATCAGAGTTGTGCTTGACACTCCATTGGAAAAAGAGCGTTCGGAATGCTGGCAAGTCTATTCTATAATAACAGATATGTATCAGCCTAATCCTAACAGAATGAAGGACTGGATTTCAATCCCGAAATCAAATGGTTATGAAAGTCTTCATATCACTGTTATGGGCCCGCAGAACAAATGGGTTGAGGTTCAGATTCGTACCAAAAGAATGGACGAAATTGCCGAGCGTGGTTTGGCTGCACACTGGAGATATAAAGGTGTGAAGGCAGAAAGCGGACTTGATGAGTTTATGAACAATGTGCGTGCCGCTTTGGAAAACAAAAACTCCAGCCCGATGGATTTGATGCAAGACATCAAGATGGACCTTTATAAGGATGAAATCTATGTGTTTACTCCGACTGGCGAGCTTATTAAACTTGCAAAAGGTGCTACCGTCCTTGATTTTGCTTTCAGCATTCATTCTCAGCTTGGTAGTAAATGCGTTTCTGCAAAGGTTAACGGTAAGAATGTGCCGATAAAATATGTGTTGGAGAATGGTGATACGGTTTCTGTGGTAACTTCTCCTTCACAATCTCCTAAGCAGGATTGGCTGAACTTTGTTGTTACATCGAAGGCTCGTGTTCGAATAAAACAGGCTTTGCGTGAAGAAGCTGCCAAAACAGCAAATTTTGCAAAAGAAATGTTGCAGCGCCGTTTTAAGAACCGTAAGATTGAGATGGAGGAAGCTCCTTTGATGCGCTATATTAAACGTAAGGGATATAAAACTGTAACAGACTTCTATATTGCTTTGGGTGAGGAAAAACTTGACCCGAATGTGGTTATTGATGAATATCTGGAGCTGACCCGCCGTGAGTCCGAAAATATGGAACATACGAATATCCGCAGTGCCGAGGAATTCGTTACTACAACAGAAGCTGAGGAAATCTCAACAAACAAGGATGTTCTTGTAATAGACAAAAACCTTACAGGTATTGAATATAAACTGGCAAAATGTTGTAATCCTATTTATGGCGACGAGGTGTTTGGATTTGTATCAACTCAGGGAATCAAAATCCACAGAATGGACTGTCCTAATGCCCAGGAGATGTTCAGCCGTTTCGGTTATCGTATAATCCGTGCAAAATGGAGTGGCAAAGGTGATAATGGATATATTGTTACGCTCAGAGTTGTAGGTCGTGATGATATTGCAATCGTTACAAACATCACATCTGTTATAGGAAAAGAGGCAGGAATAAACTTGCGCTCAATTAATATCAATTCTGTGGACGGTTTGTTCCAGGGAAACTTTACGGTAATGGTCCGCGACACGATAACATTGAATATGCTTATGAAAAAGCTCAAGACCGTTAAAGGTGTGAAAACGGTTGAGAGATTGAATTCCTGATGTGTTATATCATGTTATTGAGTCACTTTATTTTTATCTGAACTCATTTTTATAGGAGTTATAAGGAGTTACAGGAAGTTAAAGCTCTGCAGGAAGTTAAGAGCCGATAGATTTCAGATATAAATAGTATTGGCCTTTAACTTCTATTACTCCTTTTAACTCCTTAACTCCATAAGTTATACAGTTAAATGTACAGTTAATATTGAACAGTTACTTATCTAAATTTATGAGAATTTACTTACGGAAGTAATTTCAATTACATACGGAAGAAAATGAAATTACTTCCGAAAGAAAAACAAATCGCTTTCGGATGAAAATTCTCAGTTTCTCTAAAGTTATTTTTGCTTCTCTAAGTTCTTAAGATTCAGTTTCCTCAGTTTCTCGACAGCATTCTCCAGTGATTCCGTAGGCTCGATAATATTATAATCTCCCCAGAAATCATCGTCTTCGAAATTATCTACTTCGTCGGACAAAGAATGCGACTTCTTGAAAGAATCCTTATAGGAAATGCCTTCGTTGGCAACACTGTTGTCCGTTGCGACCATTTCCGATACAATTGTGTAAGTGGTTGAGAAAAGGCGGCGTTTCCAGTCGCATTTGAACCTGATAACATTCCGGACATAATTCAGATGCAAGAATCCGTTGTTTTCCTGATATGTCACAAGGAACGACACTTCAACCGGCTTGAATCTCAGTCCGAACGGTTTTTTATGAAGAATAGCCTGGGTTGCTTTCAGCATATCTTCCATATCCAGTGAAAACTCAGCACGGCTGAACGACATTTTTTCCTGGTCGATATAAAGAAGACCTTTATACAGAGCAAATGGCAATTCAACTTGTGGACGGAAAGCAACAACGAAATGCGGTCTTTCATTCAACCATGCTATTTCCTTGATGTCAAATCTGTAGTAAGGCAGGATTTCCGGGTCAAGAAGAAGGTCCGGATTTTTCACTATATCCAGAAAAACAGGCAGAGTTGGTCCGCCAAGCAGTTTCACAGCAAGCGTGTCACTAGTCTTCGGGCTCAGCAGTTTTCTTCCTTTGAGCACCTGCACTCTGTCGCGCAATGTATTGTTATTGGAGTAGGAAGTTTTATATGTATTTATAACAGCCTCCGAAATGTTAATATAACGTCTCCTTTTCTGAGCCGTTTCCCTATAAAATCCTGTTTGCAATGTGCTGGTCTGGGCATAATTCTTACTCACAAGCTGCAGAGCTTCTTCAACAATGAAGCGTGCATCGCCACCTCTGATAATGACCTCGCTCAGATTTTTGCTTGCCGGAGTCAGATAAATATCAATGTCAGCCATATTTACGGTATCAACCGTAAATGGCATATTCTTGTAGCCGATGTGTGAAAACAGGATTTTATTTACATTGTCCGTCTTTTTCAATTTCAGCATAAATTCACCGTCATTGTTGGTGATTGTGCCAATTGATGTGCCGGGAACTGTAACGTGGACAAACTCAAGTTTCCTGCGGCTGTCTTTGTCGCGCACGGAACCTTCTATTGTGATATAATCGTTGTTGTTTTCCTGTGAAAAGACAGGTGCGGACAGCAATAATGCAAGAAAAACAACAAATAGGGAAGTGGCAGTTGATTTCATAATGCAGATTTTTAGAAGTTAGACAATCAGCTCAAATATATCATCAGCAACGAATCAACCTTGTATATATGGAAATTTTAAAAGGCGAAACTTATACTTGTTCAAGCCTTTTTAAAATACCTATCCTATATTACCCAAAAATAAAATAAATAAACGAAAAATCAAAAGATTTTTAAATAAAAAAGAATGTCAAACATTGTCCATGATTTTCTTTATTGCAGGAATATTAAGAACAGGCAGCAACATGGGTGATGGGATTACGGAACATAATAGAACAATTATTTTAGTGAACATGCCCGGAATACATTTATGCCTTTTCCGGAACATATGTTTCAGAGCAGTAGATACAGTTTTCTCCGGAGATTGCATCACTCCAAATTTACGCAAAATATTCCTTTTCTTTTGGGAAAGTTCATATAAAGGTGTATCAACAGCTCCGGGATATACTGTTGTGACTCCAACTCCATAACGCCTCATTTCGAACCACAGTGAACGGGCGAAACTTTTCAGAAAAGCTTTTGTAGCAGCATAATGTGAAATAGTAGGATAGGGCATCCATGCCGTAGCAGATGAAACTATAAGAATATAACCATGTCGTCGTGTTGCCATATCTTCGGCAAACAGACGTATCAGCTTGAGCGGAGCAAGACAATGAAGTGCTATTATACGTTCAAGATTAGCTGCTGATGTTTTGATTAATGTTGAGAAAAGAAGGATACCTGCATTACTTACCAGCACATCTACTTCCACGTTCCACTTTTTTACTGTGTCGTAAATAAATTCCGGTACATATACAGAAGTCAAATCTGCATCAATAATCCTTACATCACTGCCGGAAACAGCATTTCTCACCTTATCCGCAGCAATAATATTATCATCATGCCTGTTGCTGACAATAATAATACCATATCCTTTTTGGGCAAGTTGCAGAGCATAATGCAATCCCATTCCTGACGATGCTCCTGTTATCAATGCGTATTTCATATCAAGCTTGGAGTAAAAATATTTATCTTAATATGTTGTGATATAAAAATACTTATAATTATTGTATGGTAGGTGATTTTTACAAATAATTTGTGTCTATATAGAAAATGCTTTTTTTATTTTTGTAAAAAAGCAAGCCTATGAAAACTCCAATTACATTGCAGAAACATCCGGTTCTTCTGTTTGTTGCCTTATTAGCCGGTGTGTTGCTTATGACAGGAAGATTTTGTGATTTCTATGAACACATTTTGAGTAAGGGAATAAGTACCAATAATTATAGCTGTGGATTGCTCCTCGGTCAGAGTGTATATTTTGTCCTTCTGGCATGGCTTCTTCTCCAGGTGAATATAAACAGAAGGACACACAAGTTGAAGCAACTTTTCATATCAGTTTTGATAACTGTTTTCTTCAGTGCTGCCGCTTATTTTGCAGTTCCGACTTTTCAGAATGAGGCGAATGTGAGGATTGTTAGCGGGATGAAAGCCTGTAATGAAGGACAAAATCTTAAATATGCAGACAAGTTGGGAAACTTGAAAGGCGAATGCTACAATTTCCATGAATCAAGCAAGGTATGGGTGTGCGAATCAGTCGTTTTGCTTGTGGTTATTTATTCTTTAAGCCAGATATTCCTTGTTTCTGCGAAAAAAGAGTGATAACATTGCCTTAATCTGAATATTCAAGATTTTGTCATTCCTTTTATAGTGCCTTATTATGAACCTGCTTTATCTGATTCTACACTTTTGAAAGGTTCATAAGGAGAAAGGCTGAATATTACATTTCCATAAGAATCAGTTCCTCTATAACCGGAAACCTCCATTCTTAACGTATATTTGGCATTCTTCTTATAATTCTTTACATCAAGATAATACAGATAGTTCTTTCTCTTTCCTGTTGCTCTTGTCTCATCGGCAAATCCTCTGTGCAGGTCTTCAGCGATGACAACTCCGTTTTCGAGCAATTGCATTTTGTTTATGTTTAGTCTGTTTTCGCCTTTTGTATAGAACAATCCCGCCATTGCACGTCCGTTGTCATATACCTTATTTGTTACATCAAATTCCCAGGTAGTGTAATCTATAGTCTTTACCATATCAGGGGACCATGTTGCAATAATATGGCAGTCAGGTTTATAGTAGTCAACCTTCAGCGCGTCGAGCCTTTTGTACTGGCTGCTCATACGGTCCTCAAAATCAGGAAAGTCTTTTTCTCCTTCAGCCCAAGCAATTTCGGCTAGAGCCAACAATCTCGGGAAGTTCTGCAGGTTAATATCTTTCACTTCCTGAGGAACAGCCGGCCACATGTTTGCCTGCACTCCTAGAAGACATTCTGTTTCCTTCTTGTTCAGTCCTTCTGTCGGGTCATAACCATATACATCTTTCAAGGTTATGGCATACGGATAGGACAAGTCAGACAGCAGCCCGTCGTCCGGTGTTCCTTGGCGTATGTCAAAATACAAATGGCTTGAAGGTGTTGCAATCGTCCGGAAACCATATTTTGCCGCGTCTTTCACCGCAGAATTTCCCAGCCACGACATAATATGAGTGCTCTTGGGCAGATTATCAGCATCAGCCAGAATATCGTTCCATCCGATAGGTTTTTTCCCTTTGTTTGATATAATTTCAGAAACTCTTTGAACAAAATAACTTTGGAGTTCCATGACATTATTCATCCCTTTCTCTTTCATGAATTTCTGAATACGCTCATTCTTTTCCCATAATATATGTCTGACTTCATCGCCTCCAAAGTGAATATATTCTGATGGAAATATTTCTGCTATTTCAGTAAAAACATTGTCAAGAAACTTATAAACCTTTTCATTTGTCGGGTCAAGAGTATTTGGTGTGAATTGATGCCCCCAAACATGATATGTTTCGCGGAAAGGCATAACATAATCAGGATATAAAGATTCATTTACCGCTAATTCCGGATAGGTTATCAGAACCGGCCAGCAATGTCCCGGAATGTCTATTTCGGGTACAATCTGGACATTCCTTTCAGCAGCATAAGCTATAAGTTCCTTCAACTCTTTTTGTGTGTAAAATCCGCTTCGTCCTGCCGGCTGGTCATATTGTTCCGGATATTGTGTCGCTTTCTCGGAAGTCAGCCTCGGATATTTTTTTATTTCCACGCGCCATCCCTGGTCGTCAGTAAGATGAAGATGCAATACATTCATCTTGTAAAGAGACATTATATCAATATATTTTTTCAGGACATCTGTTGAATAGAAGGTACGGCTGACATCCTGCATATAACCTCTCCACTTGAACCGTGGTTTGTCATTTACTATAAGTGATGGAATAGTTATATCCTCTGTATATTTGTCATTACCGCCGATTTCCGGAGGCATGAGTTGTGAAAGGGTTTTTGATGCATACAACAAACCGGGAAGTCCTTTGGAACTTAAAATAATTCTTTTGTCATCTATATTTAATGTATAGGCTTCGGACATATCATCCTTTCCGGATACATCAAAAACAATTCCCTTTTTATTCTTTACATTAGAAACAACATTTACCTTTAATTCAAAAGGGAGAGATTTGCTTATTGATTCCACCCACATTTCTCCAATTCTTTTTGATGTTGGAGTAACGTAAACTTCTGTTTTTGAATTTAAAACGAAATCAGGTTTTCCAGTCTCTTTTACTGATAAAGGTTTGGGAACAACTTTCAGTTCAACGGCTTGCATATTGAATAACGAGCACAGGCAAGCGCAGATAATGAATAAAATTCTCATATTAGTTGATTAGATTTATTATTTAAGTTTTGCAATCCAAATTTTGTAGTAGTCAGAAGGAGTTATAAGCCGATTCTTGCCACTTGATATTTCATATATTAGTAATAACAGCCTTTAACTCCCTCTCACTCCATTTAATTATCCCGATCCCTATTTCTCAATCTCCATCTCCTCCAGCAGATATCCTGCTTTTCCGTGTTTGTCGATGAGGAATAGGACATATCTGATATCAACAATGATGCTTCGCTGATAGTCCGGAAGATATTCGATATCACCGCCGACACCTTCCCAGTTACGGTCGAAGTTTATGCCGATAAGCTCACCGTTTGCATTCATCACCGGACTGCCGGAATTACCTCCGGTTGTGTGAGTCGTAGCGCAGAAAGCAACAGGCATGCGTCCGTCAGGCATAGCATATTGACCGAAGTCTTTGTTATTGTATAACTCCTTAAGTCTTTCGGAAACAACAAACTCCCAATTGTTCGGGTCTTCTTTCTCCATCACTCCGTCCAGAGTGGTCTGATGTCCGTAATAGTCGCAGTCGCGAGGGCTGTATCCTTTCACTTGTCCGTAAGTCAGACGAAGTGAGAAATTAGCATCCGGCCAGTGTGGCTGGTCTTTTTCCATTTCCAGCAAACCCTTCACATAAGCACGGTGTGCAAGATTATATGCAGCATCAAAACCTTTGAGAGCTTCATTTAAAGCTTTGTATTCTTCCTTAACCGATTTGGCAAAAAGCACCATCGGGTCGTTGAGCAGTTTCTTTGCCGAAGGCTTTGAAATGAATTTCTCGTAATTCTCTTCAGAAGCGAAAATAGATTTCTCAAACAAATCATCAACAAAGGCATCAATGTTTCCTTTGTATTCTTTGCCAATTACAGAGAAATATGAAGGCTGGGATTCTGCCGGAACAAGGCGGCAATATTCCTTAAGCATCACCTTCGCGATTTTGCGGTCCACATCAGGAGCATAATCCTTATTGAAGAAATTGTTGAAATCTCTTGTTAGCTGGTCAATCAGCTGCTGTTTGTCTGCCGATTTGTTCTTCAGTGCTTCAGCCAAAGCGTCTACATTTGTCGGAACTGAAGAAAACTCTATGCCTCGCATCAAAGCCTCGCTGAGCATCCACTGGCGGAAACGCAGATCCTTGCGCTCGGAAACAATCCTTTCAATTTCCGAAAGAGCTTCCTTATATTCAGTTACACCTTTGTCCTGTGCCCATGCCAGCAGAGCTTCCTGCTCGTCGCGTTTCACCTTCTCGAAATTACGCTTGTTGATAGCCCAATTCGAACCGATAGAATTTTTGTATGCATTTTCCGAACCTGCATATTTGCTTGAATACTGGATTCTCACCTGAGGATCTTTCAGCATTTCCTCAAGCATAGCCTTTTGGCGAAGGTCGCGTATATTAATACGTACGGAATTATCAATGTCACGTCGTTCGGCAACTTCCCACGAAGTATAATATTTGTTCGTTCTTCCCGGGAATCCCATAATCATAGCATAGTCATTTTCCTGAACTCCACGGATTGAAATCTTGAACCAGCGTTTCGGCCGCAAAGGCACATTACTTTCTGAATATTCCGCAGGATTACCATTTTTGTCGGCATAAACACGGAACACAGAGAAGTCGCCCGTATGTCGCGGCCACATCCAGTTGTCAGTGTCAGCGCCGAATTTTCCGATTGAAGAAGGCGGAGCGCCAACCAGGCGAACATCCGAATAAATCTTCTTTGTAAACATATAATATTGGTTTCCGCCATAGAAAGCCTTTATCTCAACTTCAGTTCCCGGATTGTCCTGAAGAAACTTTTCTCCAACTTTAGCCTTGGCAAGACCATTGAGATATTTCGGGGAAAGATAGTTCATGCTGTTCGGGTCGTTGTCTTTCTCCAGCTCTTTCTTCACATACTCCGTTACGTCTTCAATTTTATCAATGAAAGTCACCGTAAGTCCCGGATTCGGAAGTTCTTTATCTCTGGATTCAGCCCAGAAACCATCAGTAAGATAATCGTGTTCCAGTGTGCTGTGCGACTGGATAGCACCATATCCGCAATGATGATTAGTCAGCAGCAATCCGTCCGGCGACACAATCTCACCGGTGCATCCGCCACCGAAAATAACTACTGCATCTTTCAATGACGCACCACTAGGATTATATACATCATAATCCTGAAGTTTCAAGCCGAGCGACTGCATTTCTGCAAAGTTCTGCTGCTTCAGCAATGGCAGCAACCACATACCTTCGTCGGCAAAAACCGGCAGCGAAAGAGCTGCGGCTAGAATGGTTGATAGGAATTTGTTCATGATTAATTTTTGTTTTATTAGCAAGAATGATATGGGGAGAATGGATGGAGTTATAAGGAGTGAAAATGGAGGTATAGGAAGTTAAAGGCCGATACTATTAATATCTTAAATATTTGTAAACTAAAAGTATTGGCATCTAACTTCGTTTAACTCCTTTTTACTCCATCTAACTTCTAGTAAAATTCCTTTTTCACTCCTCACTCCTCCACCTACAATACGGCACCTTCGTCAACATCGAATTATAATACTTTCTGTCACCGGTCACTTCATCGCCAACCCATTCCGGAAGAGAGAAAGGCTCATCTTCCGATTTGAGCTCGATTTCAGCAACAACCAAACCTTCGTTGTCGCCGGCAAAAACATCTATTTCCCAAATGTGAGAGCCGTGTTTGGCAAGATGTCTCACCTTGTCGATAGCTCCCGGTTCGCATAATTTCAGTAATTCCTCGGCATCAGCAAGAGGAATTTCCTGTTCAAACTCGTAGCGGCTCATCCCCGAAGCATCCGAAGCACCCTTAATCGTAAGATATCCTTTTTCACCACGGATACGCACTCTTACGGTTCTGCCCGGAGTTGAGCAAATATAACCTTGCACAATTCGTTGTGAATTGTAAACTTCCGGCATAAAGTCTCCTTTAACCAGGAATTTTTTTTCGATTTCTTGAGACATAAAAGATAGTTGACAAGTTGACGAGTTGACAAGTTAACAAGGAATAAGACTTTCCCCCTTGTTCCCTTGTCAACTTGTTCCCTCGTATCTTATTTAATCGTTACCATCGTCGCCCCATACCCATACTCCCGGAACGAAGCATCCTGATAGTCATGATGTTTATATTTTGTTTTTAGTTCCTTTTCGATAGCCTTGCGCAGAACACCGTCGCCTTTGCCATGAATGAATACAATCTTCTGGCCTTTGTCGTTAGCATACTGAGCCATCACTTCGTGGAATTTCTCCATCTGATAATTCAGCATATCAGCATTTGACAGGCCATTGGTATTGTCGAGCAATTCAGTGATATGAAGGTCCACTTCAAGGATAGCCGAGTTGCCACCACCTTTTTTCTTGATAATTGGCTGAGGTGTAGTTCGTCTGTCTTCGCGAGCCTTCTGCAGCATAGCTTCCTTAATATCACCTGCAGAAACTAGCATTTCTTTTTCCGGCAAATCATTTCTGACGATAGGATAAATAATAGCACCTTCATCAAAATAATCATTAGCCATGAAACAGTGCAGTTTGTAGAACTTCACAGTGTCGATACGCAGTTCCACCGAAACAGCATTTTTCAATGAATAAGGTTTATCTTTCTTAAATGCAATAAGCTGAACGCAAACACGCTCAAGAGAATTAAGATCTGCCTTTGCAAATTCCTCAAGGAAAATTTTTGTGTTAGGCTCAATCATTCCGTTATATCTGCTTGTCCAGCTATTATTTTCGCGGCTCATATAGTTGAACAACAGATAATAGTTGCTGTCGTTAACAAAATAAGTTTCATATCCGCAGTTCTGAATTGATTTCGGATCATCCGGCAGGAAAGCTAGGAAAATATTCAGACGTTCGCCTTCCGGAGTTTCTTCCACTTCAACCTCAGGCTCAGCCTTTGGCTCTTCAACCGGAACTTGAATCTTTGGTTTGTTGTTGCTGTGAACCTGCATGTCGCTGTCGCCCACCACTACACATTCACGAATAAAAGCCGGGATTTCAAAACCGTCTTCATCTTCAACCAACACCTGGTCTTTTCCCTGGAATCCTTTTATCACTCCTCCGCCAACTGAGTTAAGAAAGCGGACTTTATCTCCAATTTTCATATTGATTTGTGTTTTTGAGTTTCTAATTGCAAAAATAGCTATTTATGGAATATATGGAAATAGGGATTTATTGTATGAAAAGATATTTTGAATTTCAGAATAATATTTTGAATATTGTAATTTTGCTCGTATCTTTGCAAGAGTTATAATATCTTATTTAAGTTCCGCATGTGTTATAAGTTATGGAGTAACAGGAGTTAAAAAGGAGTTATAGGAGTTAAAGGCCAATACTATTTGTATCTAAAATCTATCGGCTTTTAACTTCCGGGCTTTGCGAAGCATAGCCGTAACTCCATATAACTACTTTGACTCCTGAAAGTTGAGCTTGCGAAACTAGAAATATCTTATATTATGAGAATATTTACGGAACAAGCTTTAAAGGAGTATGCTGAAAAACATCCTGATGCCAAAGTCGCATTACAGGAATGGGCAACAATAGTGAAAAAGAGTGAATGGCATTGTTTTGCTGATGTCAAAAAGACTTTTAATAGTGTTGATAATATCGGAAATCAGCATTATGTTTTTAATATTAAAGGGAATAACTATAGGCTGATTGTTGTAATAAAGTTTACAGTTAAGTTCGTTTATATCAGATTTATTGGTACTCATATTGAATATGATAGAATAGAAGATTGTTCCAAAATATAAACATCTCTATTTGTATCTAAAATCTATCGGCTTTTAACTTCCGGGCTTTGCGAAGCATAGCCGTAACTCCTATAAATCCTTTAACTCCTGAAAGTTGAGCTTGCGAAACTTGAATAAAACATGATAAAAAATATACAGTATATGACAAAGATAGAAACAAAAACTCAATATGAATGGGCAGTTAGAAGAGTTGAGGAACTTCTGCCTTTGGTTACAGATGAAACACCTGTTGATGATCCTAATTTTATAGAATTAGAACTGCTTTCAAATCTTGTAGCTGATTATTCTGACGAACATTTCGCTTTGGGTGAACCTACTCTTGTTGATGTTCTTAAACTCCGAAAGTTTGAAATGGGGCTTAATCAAAAGTCTCTTGCAAAACTAATTGGGGTTAGTCCTTCTCGTCTTAGTGATTATATTTCCGGCAAATGTGAACCTACATTGAAAGTTGCGCGTGCTATAAGCCAGAAATTAAATATTGATGCTAATATAGTTTTGGGTGTATAAGATATTTATAACTCCTACAAGTTTCGTAAAGCTCAACTTATAGGAGTTAAAGACGTTATATGGAGTTTTGGCTCTGCTTCGCATAGTCTGTAAGTTTTTCCGTTTTGTTGAATAATGGAAATTCGATGAATATCTCCCTTATCATTTTTGATACAGGTTCGCCCGTTTCCTTGTCGGCTAGGATTATGTCCGTACGTACCTTGTTTGTCTTACCGCTCTTGAAATTAAGGAAGAATATTCCATACACGGGGATTATATCGAAATTCCATCCGTTGCCAATCTTATCCTGACCGGCTATGGCACGACAAATATAGTAAAGTCCACGCTCATAAATATAAGGCTGGTTGCAATTTTGCATTTATCCTTGTCAACCAGTCTTTGAATCATTGTATCTTTATATTAGATGTTTTGTTCCTCTAATCACATTCATATTTTGATTTGTTCGCATCTTTTTTATCGGCTCACCTAGGTGAGCCAATCAATTCACCTAGGTGAGTTAATCAATCCACCTAGGTGAGCCGATTAACCCACCTAGGTGGGTCGATATTTTGAATGCGATTTCCTTCATTAATTATTAGGATGAATGTGGGATATTAATGTGATGACTTTTGTGTTTGGTGTAATAGAAAATAAAATTCCCCGCGTTCTCTCTTTCTCCTCTGTGTTGAAAAATATCTCTCTGTGTCTCCGCATCTCTGTGTTTTATCCCACAAACCCCCATATTTTGTCCCATAAACCCATTATGTTGAAAAAAAATACCGACTTTCTATTGCAGATTAATAATTACTACTTAACTTTGCAGCAATTCCATTAGGCAGATAGCGTTCTGCACTTGAGGAAGTACATATTGTGTAAGCATTTTATGGTGATTATTCCTACTCGGAAAATCTGCAAAATTTTTTAAGTAAGACGGAATAATGGACAACATGAAATGCTTGCGCTTGGAAGGATTATATGATATTGTTGTATCTGTTCGTGTATATTTCATACACTAAAGTCACACCTTTTTAGGAGGGTGGGAAGTGTATCTATATACACAATATTATAGGATACTTTATATAACCGAATAAGCGCAGGCTGTTGTTTTATTATTGTTTTACTGGCTTTGCAGAGCCTCCGAGTAAATAATAAATACAACGTCTGCGCTTTTTTTATGTTCATACTTAATCAAAGATTTTAAGATGTTGAGCCGAAAATGCTGATTCTAACGAAACTATTTTTATTAACATTTTAAAATTAAATTATTATGAACAAGAAAGTTTCTACACTTTTGACAGTGGCTCTTACTCTTGGAGGCTCACTGTTGAGTAGTTCGGCTTTTGCTACGGATGTTACTCCTGCAGAATTTGTTGCTGCAATGGGTGAATTTGGAGCAGATGATCAATGGGTATTAAACATCGAAGATTTACCTGAAGGTGTAATGACAGATGGTAAAATTGAATTAACTGATAATGTTGATTTGATTACATTAGGAACAGCACCAGGAGGTAGTGGTAAAATTCAAGCAGGAAGTAAACATGGAATGGCAGGTCAAAATCTACCTTTTGTTGTAATTAAGAATGTTCCAGCTAATGGCTTGGTTATCACTTCTAAGGAAGGTGTGAAAACTTTTAAAGGACGCTTAGTTATTGCTGATGAAAATGTAGAAGTATCAAATATTAATTTTGATGCATCTGCAACAGGGGTACCTCAAGATGGTGGTTTTTGGTTGAATACATCTATTTCTGTTTTAGCAGATAATGTTACTATTAAAAATAACACTTTTACTGGAACTGGATCTACTGTTAAGAATTCTGTAAATGCGATAGCACTGTACCCTCAGACTGAAAATGCTACATATGAAAATATTGTAGGTAATAAGTTTGTTGGTTTAAATAATACAGCAAATGAAGTATATGCATCTTCGGCAATTAAATTGGTGAGAAGAGGTTCTCAGTATATGTTTACATTTGCTCAAAAATGTCCAGCATTAAATACTTTAACAAATTTAGGTGTAAATGGAAAAAATACCGTTTATGCTAAAAATGTAGACGTTTATTCATTAATATCGAAGCAAGATAACGAAAATTCTACAGGTAATGATATTGATTTGGCTGTAGTAAATAGTGGAGAATATACTGATGTGATTTTGAGTAATAATCCTGGTACAATCAAGGAGGTAGTTAAGAATTCTCAAAATCAATCTCAGATTTTGGTAAAGGATGCTAAAGCAAGTGATATTGTTTCGGCTCTAAGTGGTGAAGATTTATCAGGTAAAAATCTTGCTATAGTTGCAGGCGGTGAGCTTGTTAATGTTATAATAGGTGATGGCTGTCCTACAAATGATTATCCTTGTGTAACCGTTGATGGAGTTAAATATCTTTCATCTGCTCAATTGAACAATATAAATCGTGGTTCATTCTCTTTGGGTTATCAGTTTGATGATGATCATAAAGCTACTGAAAACCCATTTGGTAGAGAGTTGAAAGCATTCCGTTTAGAGGGTAATGCTTCAATGATTGTTTATTTGGCAACTTCATGGCCAGAATCATTGAATAATAAATCTGTTATTTCCAAAGAAGAATTTAATGAGTGTGACTTCTTAGTAGCTACACCGACTACAGATGAAAATAAATATTGGAATATTTCAGGTCATAGCGAATTTGGTGAGTCTGTTTATTTTGAATCTGTAAAAGGAGATCGCATAGGTTATAATTATGAGGTTGATGATTACAAGAGCAAGAAATTTGCATTTGAAAATGCTCAGTTTAAAGCAGTTAAAGACGGTAAAGAAGGATATATATTCTCAATGCCAAAGATTTGGGGATTGAATGAGGATAAAGATGATGTTATTTCTTCAAATGGACCTGTCACAATCGCTTTGATTAGTAATGGAAAGGATCGTATTGTTACAACTACATTTGAAACAGAAGATTCTGAAGATGGTAAATTATGCGTTCATGCAAGTATTGGAAATACAAGAACTGTAGTTGCTAAAGATTTCTTGTCTACAGAAAAAGCTTCTGTGTTTAATATTAAGTTTGTAAGCAAGAAAATTAAAAATGATGCTACTAAATCTGAATACAATAAGTATCTGACTGTTTATGCTGGTGAAACTTTGGCTCATGGTTCAGATTTCACAAACTTGAATGCTCCTGAAAGCCAGTGGATTGTTGTTGATGTTACTGATGATGGCGAATTTGTATTCCAGAACAGAGAAGATGCAAATGTTACCTTCACTGCTGAATTACTTTCAACAGACAAAGATAATGAATATGAAATTCGTTCTGCTGATGATTTGGAAAATTATGCTTATGTAAATGAATCAGGTGAATACAAGCGTGAAGGTGGAAGAACTTTGAATGGAATGACAGTTGAGTTAACAGCTGTAACTCCAAACAAGGAAGCTGGTTATGCATCTACAGAATTGGATAATGCGGGATTGGTTCGTTTTGTATTCAATAGAAATGCAGAAGATAATGTTAATTTGTCTGATTTCTATGTAACAGCTAACGATAAAAATGAAATCGAAGTTGATAAAGACGAAACAAAAGCAGCTCAGTTCTCAGTAGTTAAGTTTGCAGCATCTTCAACTGCAACAGCATTGGCAGACTCTATCTATGCAGATAGTGATTATGTTATTTTGAAAGAAGCAGGAAAGAATGATACTAAGCTTGTAGAAGATGGAGATACTATTGCCGTAGTTTCATATGCATTCAAACAATTGCGTGCTGATGGTAAGAATTATTATTTGAATGCAGATATGCAGTTGACAAAATGTGATGATGAAGCTGATGCTCCAAGATTCTTGGTTAAATTGTATAAGAATGGTTCTTATGGACTACTTTCTGTAGATAGAACATCTTGGAATCGTGGTGATTATTTCCGTGAAATATTGGAAGAAAATTCTGATATCTTAACATTGGACAATAACGCAGCAATTGAAGGTTCAACATCTGTATATTATGATTATACAACTTCACATCTATTCGACTTCAATATCTTGAAAGAAACTCCTGGTACAAGCTACAACCACGTTCCACAGCACGTTACAATGGAAGCAGTTAATGGCGGTTACATTGCAATGAACGCTGAAAACAAAGAAGGTATCGTTGCTCCTGTATCAACATTGAAAGCTGAATATACTAAGGAAGATTTGACATTCTGGTTGGATACAACAGATTCAGAAGCTGTAACTCCATCATTCATGATTTCTAAGGCAGGTAATTATATGTACAATGCAGTTGATTCATTGAACGCTTACAATGATGGTACTGCAAGTGCTGAAAAAGCTGAAGACTTCGGTATGAAGGTTAATAATGTTGAATATGCAAAGGCTATCTTCCAGACTGCAGATTTGACTAAGGTTGGAGATATCGAAAACTACAAGTTCCAGATTGTACAGTCTGCTGATAACGCTGACGAATATGTAATCAAGAGCTTGAACGGTTACAAGTATGTTGCTGCTCATAACCAGAAACTTTACTTCACATCTAAATCCGAAGATGCTTTGAAGGTTATCGTTACTCGCGTTGAAGCTCCAACATCTAACGAAAACGTATCTGCAACAGAAGTTAAAGTTATCGCTAACAACGGTTCAATCAACGTTAAGAACGCTGCCGGTAAGAACGTAGTAGTATCTACAATCTTGGGTCAGGTAGTAGCTAACGAAGTATTGACATCAGACAACGCAACAATCAATGTACCTGCAGGTATCGTGGTAGTTGCAGTTGAGGGTGAAAGCTTCAAAGTAAATGTAAAATAATTCAGGTAACAAGTTGACGAGTTGACAAGTTGACGAGGTAAGTCAGTCAACAGTCAATAAGTCGGCAAGGTTTAGGAAAGATAGAGTTGGCAAGGAAACAAAATCCTTGTCAACTCGTCAACTGAAGCCTTGTTACCTTTAAAGAAATAAAGTAACTCGTGATGAGCGAAACCCATTAATTTTTAGTTATTAGTAATAATTGTGTAATAAAAAAGTTCAAAGCCCGAAGAAGTAACTCCGTGAGGAATGAAAGGGCATGTGAATAAAAATTAAATGTCTAAGGAAGGCTGTTTCTCTTCGGAGGGGCAGCCTTTTGTTTATTGTCTGCTCAATCAGATTTGCAATATGTTGGAATGGATATAATGACAATAGTTATTAACTAATCTTGCTTTTATTTGAAAACTAATATTGTTTTTGTCATTTTTTCCTACTTTTGGGAATTCCAGGGAAATAATAAATACTTTATTAAAATATGAAATCATTAAAGGTTTTGGCATTCTTGACATGCTGTATTATAATGAGCGGATGCTTTTCTCCTTCTTTAGGTGTAAGTAGATTTACTTCTGAGAAAATTGAAATAGGAATGAGCAAAGATGAATTTCTTAAAATCTGCGGAAAACCTTTTGCTAAAGAAATGATGACTAATCGTTATAATAATAAGCCTGTGGAAAGATTATTGTATCAGGAGAGTTTATATTCATCAGAATGGTATGTGTTGACTTCTGCTTTTGTTTTTGAAGATGGAAAACTTATAAGTCAGGAAGTTGTCGGAAAAGAGGTCATTGGAGAAAAATCAGAAAAAAAATAGAATTTTTAGCTTGTAACAAAATCTAAACACATCGTAACATATATGAAATAAAATCGTAAAAGATGTAAAACATCAGTGTTTCTGTTATGAAATATCACAGCCATAATTTTGCGTCGTGAAAATTATGGTAGTTATATGAATAGATTTTTATCGACGAAGTATTTATTACTTTTATTATTAACATTAATCCCTGCCTCGTTGATTAAGGCAGTTGACTTAAAAGGAGTTGTGAAAGACAAAACCAATCAGGAACCTTTGATTGGCGCGACAGTGCAGATTCAAGGAACAACAGTTGGAGCCATAACTGACATTGATGGTAACTTTGTTCTTTCAGGACTGGATAAAGAGACTTACACTCTTATTGCTTCTTATGTGTCGTATAAGGCAGAGCAAATTGTAGTAAACACTAACCAGAACACAAGTATAGAAATAGTCCTTTCTCCGGATAATCAGCAGATAGATGAGGTAACAGTGGTTGCACGTAAAAAGCTTGAGTCTGAACAGGCTCTTTTGATGGAAAGACAGAAAGCTTCGGTTGCAATCGAGAATATCGGTTCGAAGGAGATGAGCATCAAAGGTATTTCGACTGTTGAGGATGGAGTGAAGAAAATTACAGGTATTTCGATAGCATCGGCAGGACAGTTGATTGTACGTGGATTGGGCGACCGTTACAGTACAACTACGTTGAACGGATTGCCAATCGCTTCACCTAACCCTGATAATAAGTTGATTCCACTTGATTTATTCCCTACTTCTACTGTTAAGAATATTACGGTAAGTAAAGTATATGAAGCAAGTTCGTTTGCTGACTATTCTGGTGCGCATATTGATATCAGCACTAAAGACCAGACAGGTGAGGATTTCTTTTCTGTCTCACTGAATACAGGTGGTAAGTTCAATACCCTTGGCCGTGAGTTTTACCAGATGGACAGAAACGGAACTTTGTTCAGAAACAATAATATGAGTTCGAATGTGCTGAATATGCCTTTGGCTGATTTTGAGGATTATTCATCAAAGAACAATATATTCAATACAACATTCCAGACTTCAAAAAGAACAGCTCTTCCTGAATTTGGCGGTAATATCGGATGGGGAAAGACTTATGATATTAACGGTCATAATCTCAGCATTCTTGCTTCATTAGGTATTAGCAATGGTTTGCAGACTATGCGTGATGCTACAGTGAAAACACTTGAGGCAACAGGAACTACTCTTAACGAGTTTGAATATGACAGTTATACTAATGAGCTTAAGATTGCCGGTTTGGGTAGTTTGGCCTATCAGTTGAAAGGAGCGGATTTATTAAGCTATACATTCTTCTATGCACGTAATGCCAGTGATACTTACCTGAATCGTGAAGGTATGGACTATGAAGATCATCATTTGTTCGGTAGCCATAGCGTTACACATATTTACAGTTTGCAGAACCATCAGTTGAATGGAAAACACAGTTTCGGTGATAACTGGTTGCTAAATTGGGGAGCTTCGTACAGCAAGACTGGTAGTGATGAGCCGGACCGCCGTCAGATAATGTTTATTGAAAATAACGGTAAACTTGAATTGTTCAAATTGAACAGGCAGGAAACAATGCGTTATTTCGGTGAATTGAACGAAGATGAAATTGCCGCAAATATCAGCAGTACATATAAGTTTGGCGAAATGAACAAGATTCAGTTCGGTTTCAATATGAAGAATAAGAGCCGTGATTATAGCAGTACTCGTTTCTACTATAATCTGAACAAATTGAACCCTGAAATCTCAAATATATATGATACTGATGATTATATGAATTTTGAGAATGTCCGGAATGGAACAATCGTTATTCAGCGCAGCCGTCAGCCTCGTGACGGATATAAGGCTGGTAACGATATCTATGCAGGATATGTTTCGGCAGATTATTATCCGGTATCGGCATTGTTGATTAACGTTGGCGTACGTTATGAATCAAGTCGCCAGTGGGTTGATTATTACGGTGACGACGGTATAGCTAAAAGAAGAAACTTGGATAAGGATGATTTCTTCCCGGCAACAAACTTCAAATATCAGTTGAACGACGAAAACAGCTTGCGACTGTCATTCTCAAGAACAATCACTCGACCGTCATTTATCGAAATGGCTCCGTTCCTTTATCAGGAATCATACGGATCAGCCCAGATTCGAGGTAACGAAGATTTGCAGAACGGATATAACTACAACCTGGATTTGAGATATGAATTGTTCAAGCAGAATCAGGATATGATTTCAGTGACTGGTTACTATAAATACTTGAATGCTCCTATCGAAAGAATTCAGACATTGGCAGGTGGTGCAGCTGTTCACTCTTTCCGAAACGCCGAAGATGGTTTGGCAGCAGGTTTGGAAATTGAAATGAGAAAAGCTCTTACACGTGAATTGAAACTGGGTGTTAACGGTTCGTTCATGTACACAAACGTAAAATTGCCTGAAGGCGGTGCTTACACGAATGATCAGAGAGCATTGCAGGGCGCTTCTCCTTATCTGGTTAATGCCGACTTGACATATTCTCCACGCATAAATGATAAGCAGGCACTTAGCGCAGCGTTGCTTTATAACTTGCAAGGTCCGCGTATTCACTCGGTAGGTATTTCAGGTTTGGGTGATGTCAAACAACGTCCGCAGCATACTTTGAATTTCAATGCTAATTATCAGATAAACGAGAAATTCTCACTTAAACTGAAAGTAAACGATATCCTGAACCAGGCAATTGTTTTCGAGCAGGAAGTTCCAAGAGAGAATACAACTGTTGAGGTGGAAAGATTCAAGAGAGGTGTGGATTTTGAGGTAGGTTTCGGATATAGATTGTGATAAGTTTTTGAGTTTTTAAGTTTTTGAGTTGAAATAAAAACTAACAAACTAACAAACTAACAAACTAACAAACTAACAAACTAAAAATATATTTATATTAAATTTTGATCGTATGAAAACAACTAATTGGAAATTCTTAACAATGTCAATGTTAGCAGGTATGACTGCATTCACTTCTTGTGATAATGAAGATGGTAATGAACCAACTCCAGATCCAGAACCAAATCCGGTAGAATATAAACTTGAGGGTGAAATTACATCAGACATGACTTTGGAAGCAGGTCAGACTTATACATTGAGTGGCGGTGTTCATGTTAAGAAAGGTGCTACTTTGAGTATTCCTGAAGGAGTTAAGATTGTAGCTCAATATGATGATGTTGCTGATTATATTTTGATTGAGCAAGGCGCAAAAATCAATGCAGTTGGTACAGCTGAAAAACCAATCGTGATGACAAGTTCAAAAGAAGAAGTTGGTTCTTGGGGTGGTTTGCATATTTGCGGTTATGCTCATACTAATGTTTCTGGTGGTACTGGTGTTTCTGAAATCGGTGGCGCTACTTATGGTGGAGATGATGATGCCGACAACTCAGGTACTTTGAAATATATCCGTTTGGAATATACTGGTTTCGCTTTGGATGAAGAACATGAATCAAACGGTATTTCTTTCTATGGCGTAGGAAACGGAACAGTTGTTGAAAATATCCAGGCATACAAAGGAGCTGATGACGGTTTGGAATTCTTCGGTGGTTCTGTAAATATCAAAAATATCGTTGTTACAAGCTGTAGCGATGACTCTTTCGACTGGACTGAAGGCTGGAACGGTAAAGGACAGTTCCTTGTTGCTTATCAGGAGGGTGAAAGCTCATTGGGTTATGATTGCGATTGCTTGATGGAATGCGATAACAACAGCAAGGACTTGGCTGCAACTCCAACATCACATCCGGTTTTGGCAAACGTGACATTAGTTGGTAACGGTGGTGAAAAACAAGGCGTACGTCTTCGTGCCGGTACTCAGGTAGAATTGTATAACGCTATCATCGCAAATAAGGGTAAAGCATTGACAGTTGAAACTGTAGAAACAGAAAATTCATTGGCAGACGGTACTTCTGTTTTGGAGAATGTTGCTATCAGCACAGAATTGGATTCTGAAAATTCAATTTATACAAATGATATGTTTGTAAAAGCAGGTAACTTGACTAATCAGAAATTTGAATTGTCAGACTTGTTCGTAGGAACAATTGAAGGCGGTTCAAAAGTTGAAGATTCTTTCTTTGTTGACGCTCCTTATAAAGGTGCTGTAAGCGCAGACAATAACTGGACTGCAGGTTGGACTTTGTAAACCGAACTACCAATATTTGACTCACATATATTATTAATTCAAGTTTCGCAAGCTCAACTTCCAGGTAACAAGTTGACAAGAAGACAAGAATTTCGGATAATAATTCATGAAATTATAAGTGTTCTGACCTTGTCAACTTGTGTCTGAAGCCTTGTTAACTTTTAAGTTGAGCAACTTGCGAAACTTAAATTATTAACAGCCTCGGAGAGCTTCGGTTCTTCGGGGCTTTTTAGTTATTGGACTCATGTTTTTTGATTAACTTTGCGCCATAATCAATTATTCGAGATGAATACACAGCAAATACACATAGACGATTTCAATTATGAACTGCCGGATGAGAGAATAGCCAAGTTTCCGCTTCCACGCAGGGATGAATCAAAATTACTTGTTTATAAGAAAGGTAATATAAGTGAGAGCCAGTTTAAGAATATTGCGTCATTGTTGCCGGAGAAATCATTGTTGGTTTATAACAATACGCGTGTAATTCAGGCTCGCCTGTTGTTCCAGAAATCAACAGGAGCAAAGATTGAAATATTCTGCCTTGAGCCTGTTGTTCCTCATGATTATGCCTTGGTGTTTCAGCAGAACGAATCATGTAGCTGGAATTGCCTTGTCGGAAATCTTAAGAAGTGGAAAGAGGGAGCGTTGACCAAAACTGTCATTATTGATGGCAATGAGGTTACAATGACGGCTGAAAAGAAAGAAAGTTATGGCGATACTCATTTGATTGAATTCAAATGGGATAATTCTGATTATACTTTTGCTGATTTGCTGGATGCTGCCGGAGTTCTTCCGATTCCTCCATATTTGCACCGTGAGACACAGAAAAGCGATTTGCAGACCTATCAGACTGTATATTCTAAAATAAAAGGTTCGGTTGCAGCTCCAACTGCCGGTTTGCATTTTACACCTGAAGTCCTTGCCGATGTTGATGCTCATGGAATAATGAGAGAGGAAGTTACTCTTCATGTAGGCGCAGGAACTTTCAAGCCTGTGAAGAGCGAGACTATTGAAGGCCATGAGATGCATACTGAATTTATTTCGGTGAAACGTTCTGCGATTGAAAATATAAAGGGAAAATTGGGAAATATCATAGCTGTAGGAACTACTTCGGTGAGAACACTCGAAAGTCTTTATTATATAGGAGTTCTTTTGGGCAACAATCCTGATATTGCAGCTGAAGATATTCATATTAAACAATGGATGCCATACTCAGAAGAAAATAATCTTATTTCGGCGGATGAGGCTTTTCAGAATATTCTCAACTATTTGGATTGCCATAAACTGGAAGCTCTTGTTGGTTCAACCCAGATAATAATTGCTCCGGGATATGAATTTAAGGTAGTAAGAGGTATAATAACCAATTTCCATCAGCCTAAGAGTACGTTGATTCTTCTTATTTCAGCTTTTGTTAAAGGAAATTGGAAACCAATATATGATTATGCATTGAATAACGGTTTCCGTTTTCTGAGTTATGGCGACAGTTCGCTGTTGCTTTAGGCTGTTATGTTATTTCGTCTCCATACAAAAAAACACAAAAATGTAACACTTTATCCGAAAAAAAATTACATCTTTGAGAGACGATAAAAAAAATTAATATATGACAGATGAGAAAACTCCCATGCCGTATAAATTAGGCTTGGCATTAAGTGGTGGAGGCGCAAGAGGTTTTGCTCACCTAGGAGCCTTCAAAATGTTGGAAGAGTGCGGTTTGAAACCTGATATAATAGCAGGAACAAGTGCCGGTGCTTTAATGGGTACATTGTTTGCTGATGGATATACGGCAGAAGAAATAAAACGTCTTTTTACTGATAGAGAGTTTTCAGAGTTCGCTCAGTTACAAATACCAAAGTCCGGCCTGTTTGATACGGAACGTTTTCAGGATTTTCTTAAACGTCATTTAAGAGCGAAAAGGATTGAAGACTTGAAAATACCAATGGTTATAGTTGCCACTGACCTTGATAATGGTGTCAGCCGCGAGTTCCGTGAGGGGCCGATAGTTGAGGCTGTAACTGCTTCATGTAGTATTCCGATAATTTTCAGTCCTGTTGAGATTGATGGGATAAACTATGTTGACGGTGGATTGTTTAAGAATTTCCCCGTTTCTGTTATCCGTGATGAATGTGAGAGGGTTATTGGCGTTAATGTAAGTCCTCTTATCCCGAAAAAATATAAACAGAGCTTGTTCCATATAGCAGTGCGTTCTTATAATTATATTTTTCAGGCGAATTCTTTGGAAGACCGCGAACTTTGTGACTTGCTGATAGAAGCACAGGAGGTTGGACTTTATAAAACATTTGACCTGGATAATATTGATGAAATTGCTAATATAGGTTATGAAGAGTCTGCAAAAGCCTTTGCAAAGATGATCGGCGAAAATAAGTGTGAAGCTTTGATAAAGGCTATAGATGCAGGTAAACGTAAAGCCTTGGAATCATAATAATTTAGTTTCGCAAGCTCAACTAACAGGTAACAAGTTGACAAGTTGACAAGTTGACAAGTTAACAAGATTTTTGGATAATAATTTGTGTAACTGCAGGTGTTCTGATCTTGTCAACTTGTATCTGAAGCCTTGTTGACTTTTAAGTCGAGCAACTTGCGAAACTTGAAAACCTAATTAATAAAGATAATGAATGAGGTTGTTGCAATACATAAAAAATCAAACACAGAGGCACAAAGCCACAGAGGTAATATATTGAAAATAAAAAAATAAAAACCTCTGCGCCTCCGTGTCTCTGTGTTTAAATTAGTTTTGCAACACCCTCTAAATATATAGACCTATGAAAACTGATAGAAAACAAACAGAGAAAATGGTTATTTACCAAGTGTTCCCACGCTGGTTTGGAAACATGACCACATCGCCAGTGAAAAACGGAAGTATATTTGAAAATGGTGTGGGAAAGTTTTCTGATTTTACTCCGGAAGCTTTATCCAAAATAAAGGAACTAGGTGTAAACCATATCTGGTACACTGGTGTAATCGAACATGCCACAAAAACAGATTATACATTATATAATATAGCAAAAGACCATGATGCGGTTGTAAAAGGTAACGCCGGTTCTCCATATGCTATCAAGGATTACTTTGACATTGATCCTGATTTGGCGGACAATGTTACTAATAGAATGGAGGAATTCGAGGCTCTTGTTGAGCGAACTCATGAAGCTGGTATGAAAGTTATAATTGATTTTGTCCCTAATCATGTTGCTCGCCAGTACAAGTCGGATGTCCGTCATTCATATATTGAAGGTTTGGGAGAAAAAGATGATTGTACGAAAGCTTTTGATCCAAACAACAATTTCTATTATATACCGGACCAGCCTTTGGTGCTTCATTTCGGAGCTCAATGCGAAGATTATGAATACAGCGAATTCCCGGCAAAGGTTACAGGAAACGACTGTTTTTCTGCTTTCCCTTCTCAAAATGACTGGTATGAAACTGTGAAGTTGAATTACGGGGTTGATTACATGAATGGAAGAACCAAGCATTTCAATCCTATACCAAGTACATGGAAGAAAATGCTTAACATTCTTTTGTTCTGGGCTGCTAAAGGTATTGATGGTTTCCGTTGTGACATGGCAGAAATGGTGCCTGTTGAGTTTTGGAACTGGGCAATACCGGCAGTAAAAGAGAAATATCCTGTATGTTTTATTGCTGAAGTTTATAATCCATCTGAATACAGAAACTATATCTTCAATGGTCATTTTGATTATTTGTATGATAAAGTTGGATTGTATGATACACTTCGTAATGTGATGTGCGGAAATCAATATGCTTCAGATATATCATATTGCTGGCAATCACTTGACGGAATACAAAGCAATATGCTGAATTTCCTTGAAAATCATGATGAGCAGAGAATTGCTTCAGACTTTTTCGCAGGGAATGCACTTCCCGGAATACCGGCTATGGCTGTTTCTGCACTTATGAATACGAATCCGGTTATGATTTATTGCGGTCAGGAACTAGGTGAGCCGGGAATAGATGAGGAAGGCTTTAGTGGTCGTGACGGACGAACAACCATATTTGATTATTGGAGTTTGAAATCGTTGCGTGACTGGAATAACAATGGAAAGTTTGACGGGGCAGGTCTTAGTGAAGAACAGAAATATTTGCGTCAAACATATTCTAAAATACTTCATTTGGCAAAAGAAGAGCCGGCTATTGTCAAAGGGGAATTTTATGACTTGATGTATGCAAATTCATCGAATCCATATTTTAATACTCATCGTCAGTATGCATTTTTAAGGAAATATGATAATGAAGTGATATTAGTGGTAGCTAATTTCGACAAGAGCGAGCAAAAAGTGCGTGTTGAAATTCCTTCAGATGCCTTTAATGTATTGGGATTTGAGGATAATAAGGCTGCAAGACAAATTGATTTGTCCAGTGGGTTTGAAACTGTAAGCACATTGACAGAATCATGGCCGTATCAAGTGGTAATTCCTGGATATTCGGCAAGAATAATCAAGTTTGTGTATTGAAAATGTGCTTAAACTTGAGTAATTAATAATCTTTTCATACCTTTGCAACAAATTTATTATATTCACTTAAGATAAAAATTCGGAATAATGAGTGCACAAACTCCTTTCTTGGTGTTTTCAGGTACAAACACCCGTTATCTTGCAGAGAAAATTTGTAAAAGCTTAGGTTGTCCTCTTGGACAGATGAACATTCAGCATTTTGCTGACGGAGAGTTCTCTGTTTCTTATGAAGAATCAATCCGTGGCCGTGATGTTTTCTTGGTTCAGTCAACATTCCCGAATGCTGACAATTTGATGGAATTGTTGCTTATGATTGATGCTGCAAAGCGTGCTTCTGCTCACTCTATCATAGCTGTTATTCCTTACTTTGGTTGGGCTCGTCAGGACAGAAAAGACAAACCACGTGTTGCTATCGGTGCAAAACTCATTGCAGATATGTTGAGTGCAGCTGGTATCGACCGTCTGATTACAATGGACTTCCATGCTGATCAGATTCAGGGATTCTTCAATGTTCCTGTTGACCACTTGTATGCTTCTTCTATTTTCTTGGATTACATCAAGAATAATCTTTCTTTGGATAACTTGTGTATTGCAACTCCGGATGTTGGTGGAACTAAGCGTGCAAGTAGCTATGCTAAGTATCTTGGCGTTCCTATGGTTATCTGCCACAAGTCTCGTCTGCGTGCAAATGAAGTTGCTGAAATGAGAATTATCGGTGACGTTGAAGGTTTGGACGTGTTGTTGATTGATGATATGGTTGATACTGCAGGTACAATTACAAAAGCTGCAAACTTGATGTTGGAAAACGGCGCAAAATCTGTACGTGCTATTGCCAGCCATGCAGTAATGTCAGATCCTGCTTCAACACGTGTTGACCAGTCAGCTCTTTCTGAAATGATTTTCACAGATTCTATTCCTTATTCTAAGAAATGTGATAAGGTTAAGATTCTTTCTGTAGCAGATATGTTTGCTGAAGCTATCCGTCGTGTATGTAGCGGCGAATCTATCAGCTCTTTGTATGTTATCTAAGCCTATTCTTTTCAAAGGCAATATATTGGGCATGGACACGATTTGTGTTCATGCCTTTTTTAATGAAACAATTGACTTTAGCTAAAAAAAACAAATAGCGTAGAAATAACGCGTAAAATCCAGTATCTTTGCAATTAATTATACAATAATATAAACAGAAGATTATGTCAATCTCACGCTTTAATGCAGTGGAGAAAGCTTCTAACCGTAAGGCGGTTGAAGCAGTAGCTCCAGAACAGAAAGTATCGGAATTCTTTGGCGAGAATGTATTTAATCGCAAAGCGATGCAAAAGTATCTCTCAAAAGAAACCTACAAAGCCTTGACTCAGGCAATTGACAGTGGAACACCGATTGACCGTGAAATAGCAAATCTGGTTGCAGCCGGCATGCGTATGTGGGCTTTGGAAAAAGGTGTTACACACTACACTCACTGGTTCCAGCCTTTGACTGACGGAACAGCAGAAAAACATGATGCTTTTGTGGAACATGACGGAAATGGTGGTATGATTGAAGAGTTCAGCGGCAAATTGCTTGTCCAGCAGGAACCTGATGCTTCCAGTTTCCCTAACGGTGGGTTGAGAAACACTTTCGAGGCGCGTGGATATTCTGCGTGGGATCCTTCATCTCCGGCATTCATTATTGATGATACATTGTGTATCCCTACTATCTTTATAGCATATACTGGTGAAGCTTTGGACTATAAAACACCTCTTATCCGTTCAATTGAGGCTTTGACTAGCGCTGCTAAAGATGTTTATCGTTATTTCAATGAAGATGTAAACAAGATTATTTCATATTTGGGATGGGAACAGGAATATTTCCTTGTAGATGAGGATTTGTATTCTGCTCGTCCGGACTTGTCGTTGACAGAACGTACATTGTTAGGTCACGAGAGTGCTAAAAACCAGCAGCTGGACGACCATTATTTCGGTGCTATTCCTTCACGCGTGCAGGAATTCATGAAAGATTTGGAAGTAGAATGCTACAAACTTGGTATTCCTGTCAAGACTCGTCATAATGAGGTTGCTCCTAACCAGTTTGAGCTGGCTCCGATTTATGAAGAATGTAACTTGGCAAACGACCATAACCAGCTGTTGATGTCTGTTATGAAACGTGTTGCCCGTCAGCATAATTTCCGTGTCCTGCTCCATGAAAAACCGTTTAATGGTGTGAATGGTTCAGGTAAACACTGCAACTGGTCAATGGGAACAGACACAGGTATCAACTTGTTCTCTCCGGGAAAGAACCGTGAGGACAACCTTCGCTTTATAACATTCGTTGTGAATGCTATCATGGCGGTTTATAAATATAACGCATTGTTGAAAGCAAGTATTGCTTCTGCAACAAATGCTCATCGTTTGGGTGCAAATGAAGCTCCTCCAGCAATCATTTCTTCTTTCTTGGGTTCTCAGATTTCAGAAGTATTGGATAAGTTTGAGAATTGCTCAATTGAAGATGCAATTGAAATTGACGATAAGAACCGTTTGCATTTAGGATTCGGCCAGATTCCTGAATTGTTGGTTGATAATACTGACCGTAACCGAACTTCACCTTTTGCATTCACAGGAAACCGTTTTGAATTCCGTGCTTTGGGTTCGTCTGCAAACTGTGGTGCAGCAATGTTGGCATTGAACTCTGCTGTGGCATATCAGCTTCGCCAGTTCAAGGCAGATGTTGAGGCTTTGCGTGCTGCAGGAAAGAGCAAGGAGCAGGCAATCTTTGAAGTGCTTAAAGCTTATATCAAGGAATCAAAACCAATTCGTTTTGATGGAAACGGATATAGCGATGAGTGGAAAGAAGAAGCTTTACGCCGTGGATTGGATTGCGAAAACAGTGTTCCATTGCAGTATGACGCTTATTTGAAACCTGAGGTAATCAAGATGTTTGAAGAAACAGGTGTTCTCAGCAAGAAGGAACTTGAAGCCCGTAACGAAGTTAAATGGGAAGTATATATCAAGAAAGTACAGATTGAAGCCAGAGTCCTAGGCGATTTGTCTTTGAACCATATTATTCCGGTTGTTATCCGTTATCAGTCTGTTCTTTTGGATAATATTGCCAAATTGAAAGAAAGCTTCGGTGAGGCTGAGTATGCAGAACTTTCAGAAGAGCCACGTCGCCTTGTAAGAAAAATTGCCGGACATATTAATGCTGTAACAAAGAAGGTGGACGAAATGGTTGAAGCCAGAAAGAAAGCAAACAGAATTTCCGACTTGAGAACAAAAGCAATAGCTTATCATGACACTGTTGCTCCATATTTGGATGAAATCCGTAACCATATTGATGAATTGGAGTTGATGGTAGATAACCAGATGTGGCCGTTGCCAAAATATCGTGAACTTTTGTTTATCCGATAATATTTGCGAATAATATAATTCGGGAATGAAGAAATTGTATTCATTTGTAGGATGATACTTTTTCTTCATTCCTTTTTTATTGTTTTATAATTGTCATTCATTATTAGATAATGGGAATAAAGGGAACTAAAAATTTAACAGAAGGACCTATTAAGAAACAGTTGTTCAATCTTGCCTTGCCGATAATGGGAACGTCTTTCATACAGATGGCTTATAGTTTGACTGATATGGCTTGGGTTGGACGTTTGGGAAGTGAGGCAGTAGCTGCAATCGGTGCGGTTGGTATTCTGACCTGGATGACCCAGTCTCTTTCTTACCTTAACAAAGTTGGTTCTGAGGTTTCAGTCGGACAAAGCATTGGTGCCAGAAATACAGATGAGGCAAAGGCTTATGCTTCGCATAATCTTACAATGGCGCTGATTATTTCAATAGTGTGGGGCACTTTGTTGTTTACCTTCGCTTATCCTATCATATCATTATATAAGCTGGAATCCGGCATTACGGAAAAAGCCGTAGAATATTTGCGTATTGTAGCTTCAGGTTTCCCGTTTATATTTCTGACATCTGCTTTCACAGGAATACATAATGCAGCAGGGTTGAGCAAAGTCCCTTTCTATATTAGCGGAACAGGTCTTCTGTTGAATATGATATTGGATCCTTTGTTCATACTTGTGTTTGGCTGGGGAACGGCAGGTGCGGCTTACGCTACATGGTGTTCACAATTACTGGTTGTATTGCTTTTTGTATATCAGTTGAAAAAACGGCATCCATTGTGGGATAATTTCAGATTCTTTGTTCCTCTCAAATCTTCATATTGCAAGAAAATCATTAATTTAGGACTTCCGGTTGCTTTACTTAACTGTTTTTTTGCTGTGATAAATCTTTTGATGGGACGAACAGCCTCTACTTATGGCGGGCATTATGGATTGATGGCTCTTACCGCAGGAGGACAAATTGAAGCAATTGCATGGAATACTTCTCAGGGATTCAGCACTGCTCTGAGTGCTTTTACAGCACAGAATTATGCTGCGCGGAAAAGAGAAAGGGTTTATAGTGCATATCGTACTACTATGTTGATGACTTCTGTGTTCGGACTATTCTGCACTTTGTTGTTTGTTTTCTTTGGTGGAGAATTATTCTCTGTGATTGTTCCCGAACAGGCTGCATATGAAGCCGGAGGTCTGTTCCTGAAAATTGACGGATATTCAATGATTTTCATGATGATTGAGATAACCATGCAGGGTTTGTTTTATGGAACCGGACGCACTGTTCCTCCGGCAATAATAAGTATAACATTCAATACTCTTCGTCTTCCGTTGGCAATCTTCCTAGGTTATATAGGATTCGGAATTGCAGGTGTATGGTGGGCTATCAGTATTTCCAGCATATTGAAAGGTATAGTTTCTTTTATATGGTTCAGAATCCTTGAAAAGAAAATCTGGTGAAAACTTGGATAAATTGGGTATATTTGCGTGTCGATTTGACATTATTGATAGTCTGATTGTAATAATTCAAATATTTAAATTATATGGAAAAGCAATTTAAGCCGGAAACACTTTGTGTTCAGGCAGGATGGAATCCTAAAAAAGGAGAGCCTCGTGTGCTTCCTATTTATCAGAGTACAACATTCAAATATGAAACCAGCGAGCAGATGGCACGTCTGTTTGATTTGGAGGACAGCGGATATTTCTACACTCGTCTTCAGAATCCTACAAATGATGCTGTTGCTTCAAAGATAGCAGCTCTTGAAGGTGGTGTGGCTGCAATGCTTACTTCTTCAGGTCAGGCTGCAAATTTCTTCACATTCTTCAATATTTGTGAGGTAGGCGACCATATCGTAAGTGCAACAAGCATCTATGGTGGAACATACAATCTTCTTTCTGTTACGCTGAAAAAGATGGGCATCGAATGTACTTTCGTTGACCAGGATGCAAGTGAAGAAGAAATAAGCGAAGCTTTCCGCCCTAACACAAAAATGATGTTTGGTGAAACTTTGTCTAATCCGGGCGTGATGGTTCTGGATATTGAGAAGTTTGCCCGTATTGCTCACAAACATGGAGTGCCATTGGTTGTCGACAACACTTTTGCTACACCAATCAACTGCCGTCCGTTTGAATGGGGAGCTGATATTGTTACTCATTCAACTACAAAATATATGGATGGCCATGCTTGTTGCGTTGGTGGTTGCATTGTTGATAGCGGTAATTTCGACTGGGATGCTCATGCAGACAAATTCCCTGGTTTGTGCACTCCGGATGAATCATATCACGGACTGACTTATACGAAGACATTCGGTAAACTGGCATTTATCACTAAGGCAACTTCACAGCTTATGCGCGACCTTGGCTCAATCCAGTCACCTCAGAATGCATTCCTTCTGAATCTTGGTCTTGAATCTTTGCATCTCCGTGTTCCACAGCATTGTAAAAACGCACAGAAGGTTGCAGAATGGCTTGAAAAGTGCGACAAAGTTGCATGGGTAAATTATCCTGGTTTGAAGAGCAACAAATATTATGACCTTGCTCAGAAATATCTTCCTAACGGTTCTTGCGGAGTCCTTTCATTCGGTTTGAAAGGTGGTCGCGATGTTGCAATCAGATTTATGGACAATCTTAAGTTGGCTGCAATAGTTACTCATGTTGCAGATGCTCGTACATGCGTATTGCATCCGGCCAGTCACACTCACCGTCAGTTGTCAGACGAACAGTTGCGTGAGGCAGGAATAGCTCCAGACCTTATACGTTTCTCAGTTGGTATTGAAAATGCAGATGATATAATTGCTGATATTGAGCAAGCGTTGAATAGATAATTATAGTTGACGAGTTGACGAGTTGACAAGTTGACGAGAGATAATAAGTTATATTTGATAAAAAGCAAGGCGGCCTGTTTCTCACGAAACTAGCCGCCCTTATTATTTAACCTAAAACAAAAAAATATTAGTCTTCGGTTTGTGATGCTTCATAAGCCTTCAACAGTTTTTCCTGAACATCTGAAGGAACCAATTCATATGAAGCAAACTTCATTGTGAACGAAGCACGTCCACCGGTGATAGAACTTAATGAAGTAGAATAGTTAGACATTTCTTTCAAAGGAACCTTAGCCAATAGCTTTTCAAAACCTTTTTCACTATTCATACCCATAATCAATGCTCGGCGGCTCTGTAGGTCACTCATCACGTCGCCAAGGAAATCTGCCGGTACTGAAACTTCAACATCATAAACAGGTTCAAGAATCTTAGGTCCTGCTTCTTTGAACGCTGCACTGAATGCATTACGTCCGGCAAGCATAAATGAAATTTCGTTACTGTCAACCGGGTGCATCTTACCATCATAAACGCAGATACGTACGTCGCGTGCATATGAGCCAGTCAATGGACCTTGTTCCATGCGTCCCATAATACCTTTTAAAATTGCAGGCAAGAAACGTGAATCAATTGCACCACCAACAATACAGTTCACGAATACCAGTTTACCACCCCAATCCAAATCAATTATTTGAGTATCTCTTACGTTCATCTTATATTCCTGACCGCCGAAACGATATGTATCAGGAACAGGCATACCTTCGTAATAAGGTTCAACAATCAGATGAACTTCACCAAACTGGCCGGCACCACCAGACTGTTTCTTATGTCTGTAGTCAGCGCGAGCTGCCTTAGTGATAGTTTCACGATATGGAATCTTCGGTTCCATAAATTCAACTGCCAATTTGTCGTTGTTCTCGATTCTCCATTTCAGAGTACGCAAATGGAATTCTCCCTGTCCGAGAACAATTGTCTGTTTCAATTCTTTTGACTGTTCGATAACCCATGTCGGGTCCTCTTCGCGCATACGGAAAAGAATTTCCATCATCTTTTCAGCGTCAGCCTCGTTGACAGGCTTGATAGCGCGGCGATATTTTGGATCCGGATATTTAATGAAGTCGAAACGATAGTCACAACCTTTGCCGTTCAATGTGTTTCCACGGCGAACATCTTTAAGTTTAACAGTTGCACCTATATCACCTGCAACCATTTCTGTAACTTCTGTTCTGTTCTGACCGGCAATGCTGAACAACTGGGCGATACGTTCTTTTGAACCTCTGTCGGCATTCTGCAAATCGTCGCCGGCTTTAACTTTACCAGATAATACCTTAAAGTATGAAACTTGTCCGATATGAGGTTCAACAGTTGTTTTGAAGAAGAACAAACTTGTCGGTTCGTTTACATCCGGAGTTACTTCAACACCTTCAGTTGTAATCAGACGAGGCATCTTGTCTGTGCAAGGAACAACATTACCAAGGAATTCCAAAGTACGGCGAACGCACATATCTCTGCCTGCGCATACGCAGAATACAGGGAACATATTGCGAGTAACCAAACCAGCACGGATACCGGCACGCATATCGTCTTCGCTCAAAGTACCTTCTTCAAAGAATTTTTCCATCAAAGCATCGTCGTGTTCTGCTGCAGATTCAACCAATGCCTTGTGCAATTCCATAGCTTTTTCAGATTCTTCAGCCGGGATTTCAAGAACTTCAGGAACACCGCCTTCCGGTTTCCAGCGATACATTTTCATCTTCAACACGTCCACAACGGCATTGAATGAAGCACCGCAAGTTACAGGATATTGGATTTGAACCACCTTGCTGCCCCAACGGTCTTTAAGCTGGGCTACAGTACCTTCATAATCTGCTTTGTCATTATCCAACTGATTGACAACGAAGATTACAGGCTTGTGGAACTGGTCTGTATAGCGGAATTGATTTATTGTACCAACTTCAACACCATATTGTGCGTTCAACACCATCAATGCTGTATCTGTAACATTCAGAGCTGAAACCGCGCCACCGATAAAATCATCAGAACCCGGGCAGTCAATGAAGTTCAGTTTTCTGTCCTGCCATTCAACACTGAAAACGGTTGAGAAAACAGAATATCCGTATTCTTTCTCAACCGGGAAATAGTCGCACACAGTATTCCCGTTTTCAACGGAACCGCGACGTTTTATAACTCCACCCTCGAAAAGCATTGCTTCAGCGAGAGTGGTTTTCCCAGAGCCTGAACTTCCCAATATGGAGATATTCTTAATTTCATTAGTTTGGTATACTTTCATATCATATAGGTATTTAAAGGTTAAACATATAGTTTTGTTACGATTTTTGTTTTATCGTGAGCGCAAATTATAAATAGTCTTTTAGAAAAGCAAAAGATATCTATTGTTTGAAAACAATGTTGTTCAGCAGTTGTATAGCCTTATTTGTCCGCTTATCTGATTATTAACTATGTTTTTAGGCTTGTTTCTGTTGTTTAATATTCTTGCATTATAACTTTTGCATGTCATTAAACTGTATTTTGTCTAAAATATAGTATTCTGAATAAGTTTTGCTAATGTGTTTATAATCTTGTATTTACATTTTTATCATATTTATTTTGCTCTCCACTCGCCTTTCGGTATTTTTGTATCCGGAAAATCTTTATTTAGACAGAGAAATTTAATTTATTATGGCAGGATTGTATATTCACGTTCCGTTTTGTGCCAAAAGATGTCTGTATTGTGATTTCTATTCAAATACGGACATGAGTTATAAGCGCCGCTATGTGTCTTCGGTTATAAAGGAAATGCAGCTTCGTGCAGATTATCTGAAAGGAGAGGAGATTGAAACCATATATTTTGGTGGAGGAACACCTTCGCAACTGAACGCGTCAGACTTTTCGGAGATATTTGATTCGATATACCATATATATAATGTAAGTGACAATCCCGAAATAACCCTTGAGGCAAATCCGGATGACATTACAGATAAATATATGTCGGAATTGAGAACTCTACCCTTCAACAGAATCAGTATGGGAGTGCAGAGTTTTGATTCGGAAGATTTGGTGTTTCTTAACCGCCGTCACACCAATGAACAGGCAATCCGTGCTGTTGAGATATGCAAGAATCATGATATATATAATATAAGTATAGATTTGATATACGGACTTCCCGGTCAGACACCCGGGAAATGGGAGAAAAATCTGCAGAAAGCTATTTCGTTGGACATACCGCATATTTCGGCATATCATTTAATATATGAAGAAGGCACAGCTTTGTATAAGCTTTGGGAGGCGGGAAAGGTTTCGTCCGTTGATGAGGAAACCAGTGTTGAATTATTCTCGCAATTGATATCCCGACTTAAAGAAGCCGGATATTTGCATTATGAGATTTCCAATTTTGCCAGAGAAGGATTCTTCTCGCGTCACAACAGTTCATATTGGAAAGGCATAAGCTATTTGGGACTTGGTCCTTCGGCACATTCATTTAATGGCGGAGGAAGGGAATGGAACGTGTCGTCACTGCCAAAATGGATTGAGGCTTTGGCTGTCGGAAAACCAGCCGTTGAGAAAGAAATTGAAGATGCAGACACAAGCTATAATGATTATATCATTACAGGCTTGCGCACAATGTGGGGAATAAGTCTTGATGAAATTGAAAAAAGATATGGAGATAAACGCCGCAAATATTGCGAAGCGCAGGCAAAAAAATATATTGAGCAGGATTTGATATTCCGGAAAGACGGAAATCTTACCTTAACAGAGAAAGGAGTTTTTATATCTGATGGCATAATGAGCGACCTGTTGTGGATATAAGATTCGTACAAATCCACCGGTTTTTATGACGAAATAGGGGGTATCAAGTATTTTTTTTGCACACATATTGCATTTTTGTGTCAAAAATGTGTGGAGATATAAAACTTCTTCATATATTTGTAGCCGGAAAAATAAGCGAAACAGTGCCATACCTATATATAATAGCGGGTTGTAATGGAGCAGGAAAAACAACTGCTTCATTTACTATACTGCCGGAAATGCTTAAATGTAAAGAGTTCGTTAACTCTGATGAGATCGCGAAAGGTCTCTCTCCCTTTAATTCAGATAGCATTGCGGTGGCCGTAGAAGCAAGTCGCATTATGTATAAACGCATCAAGGAGCTAATCGCCGCTGGCGAGACCTTTGCGATGGAAACTACGCTGGCAACCCGTTCTGTGGCAAACTTGATACGGGAGGCTCAAAAGGAAGGTTATTACGTCACCTTATTGTATTTCTGGCTTAACACGCCGGAGCTGGCAATAGAACGAGTTAAAATGAGAGTTTCAGCCGGAGGACACAATATACCGGAAGAAACTATCAGAAGACGTTATGCTGCCGGTATTCGCAATTTGTTTGAACTGTACCTTTCTATTAGTGACTATTGGATGATAGCCGATAACTCTATGTCGCCTATGCAAATTATTGCAAAAGGCTTCAAAAGAGATAAAATCGAAATATATAATCCGGTTATCTATAAAAAATTAGAGAATCATGAATGAACAAGAACTTAGAGAATTTGAAGAGAATATAGTAAAGGGTGCTAATATGGCTTTTCAGCGCTTGGTAAGCCAGAAAAAGAAAGAAAACGGCGAATTGGTATTCTCACGTAATGGACAGATTATTCGTGTGAAAGCAGCAGATTTAGATAATATGACATTCTGAATATGACTCTATTTTTACTCTTGAACTGAAAAAAGAATTATCTCTATAAGATGATATAATAAGACCGATCGGAGCTTGTGCAAGTTCCGATTGGTCTTTTTTTTATTTTTTCTATCTTTGCGCATTGGAATAAAAAACACAATAGAAATATGAAAAACGTAATTTTATCTGTTATGACAGCTATTGGAATGACAGCTTGCACCGGCGGACAACAAACAAAAACAGTTGAGGCTGCAAACAATGACTTTAATTATGTGGTAGATCAATTTGCAGATTTGCAGATTCTCCGCTATCAGGTGCCTGGCTTTGAAGAACTGACACTTCGTCAGAAACAATTATTATATCATTTGTCGGAAGCGGCATTGATGGGTCGTGATATTCTTGCAGACCAGAATTGCCGTTACAATTTGCCTATCCGTCGCACTTTGGAAGCTGTTTATACTTCTTATAAGGGCGATAAGAACAGTGAAGAGTTCAAGGCTTTGGAAACTTATCTGAAAAGAGTTTGGTTTGCAAATGGTATTCATCATCATTATGCAGAAGATAAATTCTTGCCAACTTTCTCAAAAGAGTTTTTTGCTGAATGTGTAAAACAGGTTGAGCCGTCGGCATTGCCTTTGCGCGAAGGAGAAACAGTTGAGCAGCTTATCGAAGAACTTACTCCGGTAATGTTTGATCCTGCTGTTTTGAACAAACGAACAGTTCAGAGTGGAGCAAATGATATTATCAAAGCTTCTGCAAACAATTATTATGAAGGGGATTTGACTCAGGCTGAAGTCAACGACTTCTATAATAAAATGAAGATTGGTCAGGATTCAGTAAGACCTATTTCTTATGGTTTGAACAGCCGCCTTGTTAAGGAAAACGGAAAGATTTATGAAAAGGTATGGAAAGTCGGCGGTTTATACACTGAAGCAATCGAGCATATCGTAGCAGAATTGCAGAAGGCTGTAGCTTTCGCTGAAAACGATGCTCAGAAGGCTATCATCGAAAAGTTGATTGAATATTATCAGACTGGTGATTTGAAGACTTTCGATGCTTATTCAGTTCTTTGGGTTGAAGATACAAAATCAGATGTTGACTTCGTAAATGGTTTCATCGAAACTTATGGCGACCCTCTTGGACGTAAGGCTAGCTGGGAATCAACAGTTAATTTCATAAACAAAAAAGCTACTGAGCGAACAAAGATAATAAGCGAAAACGCACAGTGGTTTGAAGATAATTCACCAATCGACCCACGTTTCCGCAAGGAGAAAGTTAAAGGTGTGAGCGCAAAGGTTATCACTGTTGCAATGCTTGGTGGTGACTGCTATCCTTCAACACCTATTGGTATTAACTTGCCTAATGCAGACTGGATTCGCCGCGACCATGGTTCTAAGTCTGTAACAATCGAAAATATTACTGAAGCTTACGACAAAGCTTCTCAGGGAAGCGGTATGTCTGCAGAATTTATGTGGAGTGACGCAGAGCGTGAGCAGGCTAAGAAATACGGCTTTATGACAGATAACTTGCATACAGACTTGCATGAATGTCTGGGTCACGGTTCAGGTAAATTGCTTGATGGTGTTGATCCTGATGCTTTGGGTGCTTACAGCTCAACATTGGAAGAAGCACGTGCAGACTTGTTCGGTTTGTATTATATGGCAGACCAGAAAATGGTAGATTTGGGCTTGCTTCCTGATGCAGATGCATACAAAGCTGCATATTATCAGTATATGATGAATGGTTTGATGACTCAGCTTGTGCGTATCGAACCGGGAAAAGATGTTGAAGAAGCACATATGCGTAACCGCCAGCTTATTGCTAAATGGGCTTACGAAAAAGGTAAAGCCGACAATGTTGTTGAGTTGAAACAGCGTGATGGCAAGACTTATGTAGTCGTAAACGATTATGATAAATTGCGTGGCTTGTTTGCTCAGCTTTTGGCAGAAGTTCAGCGTGTGAAGAGTGAAGGTGACTTTGAAGCCGGAAAACGTCTTGTTGAGGATTATGCAGTGAAAGTGGATCAGGATTTGCATAAGGAAGTTCTTGAAAGATACAAGAAACTTAATCTTGCTCCATATAAAGGATTTGTGAACCCGGTTATGAAAGAAGTTAAGAATGATAACGGTGAAGTTACTGATATAGTTCTTGACTATACAGAAGGCTATATTGAACAGATGCTTCGTTATAGCCGTGATTATTCATTCTTGCCTAGTTATAATTGATTGTAGGGGACGAGTTGACAAGGATTTTACCTTGTTTCTGAAGCCTTGTCACCTCGTATCTAAAACTATTGTAAATGAATACTGAAGTTCAGCAAATACGAAAAAAACTCCGTCTTGCCATGAATGGAGTTATTTCGACAAGCCTGCGTGAGAAAGGAATGAACTATAAGCTTATCTTCGGTACTCCAATACCTGAAATAAAGCTTATTGCCGGCAGTTGCACTCCAAGTGTTTCATTGGCAGAAGATTTATGGAAAGAAGATGTCCGTGAGCTGAAAATATTGGCAACACTTTTATATCCGGCGGGTGATTTCCGGAAAGAAACTGCTTTGCAATGGATAGCGGATATAAAATATATGGAGATAGCGGAACAGCTTTGTTCCAATCTTATTCCAAATTCTCCTTCTGTTGAGGAAATAGTTGGTGCTTGTCTTGAAAGTAAGACTCCTTCCGAATATACATATGTATGTGCATTCCTTACATTGGCAAATATGTATATAAAGGAAAAAACAGTTTCTCAGGAACTGGAAACAAAGTTCTTTGCTAAAGCCAAAGAAGTTTTGAATTGTGGAATTTCTGCATCACAGCGTTCGGCTTCTCTTGCATTGAAGCGTTATGGCAGGAAAGACCGTAACTCTGCGGCAAAAGTTATGGAACTGGTTTCGGAATATGAGAATTGTGGAAAGGCGGAATTAGAAGAAATATTCAACGACTTGAAGTTTGAGTTCGAATATTATTTTGAGTGATTGAGGTTTCGGTGGATGTTACAAAACTAATTTAAACACAGAGACACGGAGAACACAGAGGATTTTATTTACACTCAGTATATTACCTCTGTGTCTTTGTGTCTCTGTGTTTGATTATTTATGTTTTGCAACATCTTCAGATAACAAGTTGACAAGAGCATTAAATAATTTGGAGTTATTTTGACCTTGTCAACTTGTCTCTGAAGCCTTGTTAACTTGTTAAGTTGAGCAACTTGCGAAACTTAAATTGACAAATAACATTTAAATAGGCAGTTTTTGCTTGATATTCAAGCAGAGATTGCCTATTTTTGTAAAAACCAAATGGTGTAATTATGGCAACTATATTTGTTTTGTCAATGGTTGGAATACCATGTGCTTTGGCTCTTTTATGGTTTCTGACTCCATCCGGAAAGAGATGGTTAAAGTCGAATGGATTACTTTGATTAGGGCTTGTAAAATCAGCTTTATGCAAATAAAGTTCCATAAGTTTTTGCTTGTTCCTATAAATAAGCTACCTTTGTGTGGTTTAAGCTCTAAATGCGACAACCTCCAAGAATAAGTATATTAACAGTCTATTATATAAAGAACATGAAAGTAGATGTATTACTAGGATTACAGTGGGGCGACGAAGGCAAGGGTAAAGTTGTCGACGTATTGACTCCGAAATACGATGTTGTTGCTCGTTTCCAAGGCGGCCCAAACGCAGGTCATACATTGGAATTCAACGGTGAAAAATATGTGTTGCGTTCAATTCCTTCAGGTATATTCCAGGGAGGAAAGGTAAACGTAATCGGAAACGGTGTCGTATTGGATCCTGTCTTGTTCAAAGAAGAAGCTGAAGCTTTGGCAGCCAGCGGACATGACATCACAAAGCAGCTTTATATTTCCAAGAAAGCTCATTTGATTTTGCCTACTCACCGCATGTTGGACGCAGCTTATGAAGCAGCAAAAGGTGCTGGTAAGATTGGAACAACTGGTAAAGGTATTGGTCCGACTTATACAGACAAAGTTAGCCGTAATGGTGTTCGCGTTGGTGATTTGTTGCGTGATTTCGATTCAATCTATGCAGCAGCAAAAGCAAAACATGAAGCTATTTTGCGTTCTTTGAATTATGAATATGATATTACTGAATTGGAAGCAAAATGGTTTGAATCATTGAACTATTTGAAACAATTCAAGTTGATTGATAGCGAACATGTTGTTAACAACTTGCTTAAGGAAGGTAAGTCAGTGTTGGCTGAAGGAGCTCAGGGTACAATGCTTGATGTTGACTTCGGTTCTTATCCGTTCGTTACTTCTTCAAATACTATTTGTGCAGGTTGCTGTACAGGTTTGGGTATTTCTCCACGTAGCATCGGTGAAGTATATGGTATTTTCAAGGCATACTGCACACGCGTAGGTAGTGGTCCTTTCCCAACAGAATTGTTTGACGAAGTAGGAGATAAAATTGGTCAGTTGGGTCATGAGTTCGGTGCCGTTACAGGTCGTAAACGTCGTTGCGGTTGGATTGACCTTGTAGCTTTGAAATATGCAATTACAATCAATGGTGTAAGCCAGTTGATTATGATGAAGAGTGACGTTCTTGACACATTCGACACTATCAAGGCTTGCGTTGCATACAAGATAAACGGTGAGGAAGTAACAGAATTCCCATACTCAATTGATGAAGGTGTTGAACCTGTTTATGTGGAACTTCCTGGTTGGAAAACTGATATGACAAAAATGCAGAGCGAGGATGAATTCCCGGAAGAATTCAACGCTTACCTGACATTCCTTGAAGAAGAACTTGGTGTTCGCATCAAGATTGTTTCAGTTGGTCCGGACCGCGAACAGACTATCGAAAGATATACAGAAGAAGACTGATTGCTTAGTTTGACTAGAAAACAAGTTACAAGGCTTAAATCCGTATCGAACTGGAATTTAGCCGACAAAAGGTCTTGAATTTGACGAAATAGGTAAAAATGGCAGAAAAATGTTTCCTTTATAAGGGCTTTTTCTGCCATTTTTTATTTGGCAAACTTTTTGCTATTATATTGATAAACAATAATTAGAAATTTATTTTACTATGATTTATTGGATTATATTTATCGGCGTAGCCGTGTTGAGTTGGTTGGTTTCTTCACGTTTGCAGAAGAAATTTGAGTTGTATTCGGAAATACCTTTGCCTTCGGGTATGACAGGTAGAGATGTAGCAGAAAAGATGTTGCATGATAATGGTATTTACGATGTAAAAGTGACATGTACACCGGGACATTTGACAGACCATTACAACCCGATGGACAAAACAGTGAACTTGAGTGAAAGTGTATATTATAGTAACAGTGTTGCGGCTGCTGCCGTTGCCGCTCATGAATGTGGACACGCAGTGCAGCATGCTGTAGCTTATGCTCCGTTGAAAATGCGTTCAGCATTGGTTCCGGTTGTAAGCTTTGCTTCAAATATTGTGCAGTGGGTTTTGCTTGGAGGAATGCTTTTGCTTAACTCTTTCCCTCAGCTTATGCTGTTCGGTATAATCTTGTTTGCATCAACAACATTGTTCAGTTTGATAACATTGCCAGTTGAGATTAATGCCAGCCAGCGAGCTTTGGTTTGGTTGAGCCGCGCAGGTATAACTAATGTTGCAATACATGATAAGGCAGAAGATGCTTTGCGTTCAGCTGCTTATACATATGTTGTTGCTGCTTTGGGTTCTTTGGCTACATTGTTATATTATGTAATGATGTTCCTTGGGGCTAATCGTGATGAATAAAGTTTTATGCTAAATTAGGGGTATTTTATCTCTATATCATAGATAAATAAGAGTTACAAAGGTTGTTATTTAACTTTTGTAACTCTTATTTTTATATATTATTATGATTAGTTCTGTTATTGCATTGTTGTAAGATATTTAGTTCTTATTATAATGGTTTAAATTGGATTTTTAATTTGTAATGAAAGTCCTACAAATTTTAAATTTGGATAAAAATTATAAGTAAATAAGTATATTTATAATTGGAAAAAAATACAGTTAATTATATGATAAGGTTTTATGAATAAATCTTTCTTTACACAATTACAATCTTTGGTTGAAGATTTACCTCATCATCGTTTAGCTGAAGTAGCTCGTGTAATTCATTTTGAACCAAAAAGTGATTATCCGCTTCATAGTCATAAGAGAATAGAGATAAATTATGTGCGCAAAGGAGAGTGTTTTATTTGGATGAATGATAAGAAATATCATTTTCGAAAAGGAGAAATGATGGTAATTTCATCAGAACAATTACACTCTTTTGAAGCAGGAAAACATGGTGTCACATTATTACAACTAGAGTTTTTGCCAGAAGTGGTATCTATTTTTGGAGTTTATGCCGAGAAAGCCGGTATTCATCGCTTGAATAATCCTATTCGGTTGATGCGTATTAGTCATAATCAACATATAGCTTCGATTGTCCAGCGTATTATACAAGAGCTGAGCCAAAAAAAACAATTGTATCAAGAAATGGTTACGATGTTTTATGCGGAACTGTTGATTTATCTGTACCGTTGTCAACAAGATAGTAATTTATCTGTGGATTTACATCCTACTTTGAAAAATGTTATTGATTATATAGATCAGCATATAAAGAAAGAATTAAGAGTAGGAGATATAGCTTGTAAGTTTGGTATAACAGAGCGTTATTTACATAAACTATTTGTAAAGTATTTACAAATTTCACCACTTGAGTATATAAATCGTATGAAAGTAACTTATGCTATTGAATTGATGCAGGAAACAGATTTGACCTTGAAAGAAATTAGTTTCCAATGCGGTTTTTCTTCTCCGCAACAATTTTCTCGCATATTTAAGAATCAAGAAGGTATATTGCCTAGTGAATATAGAGGATTTTAAACCTTAGTAATCAAATAATGAAAGTACAAACCAAGAAACTAATTCTAATGTTTCTCGCTTTGAGTAGTTTTACAACTATGTCACAAGCTGAGATTATTCAGTACACACTTCCGCAGGAAGTATGTGGAGTAAAACAGGAATCTATCCTTCTTAACGGTACTTGGGATTTCCGTTTTGACAGTCGTTCGAAATGGGAAAAAGTAACTGTTCCCGGTGAGTTGGCCATGCAAGGTTATGCCATCGAGCATGACAAGCCGGTGATGTATCGCAAAAGTTTTACAGTTCCGGCAGATTTTCTCGGGAAAACAACTATTCTCCGTTTCGATGGGGTCTATTCTTACGCCCGTCTTTGGGTAAATGATAAGCCGGTGGCAGAACATCACGGAGGTTTTACTCGTTGGGAAGTCGATATTACTTCAGTAGTCAAGCCGGGTAAGAAGAATGAAATCCGCCTGGAAGTTACCGATCGAATCGACGATATTTCTTACGCCTCCGGTTATGCCCATCATCCGATAGGTGGAATTTTACGTGATGTAACACTATATGCCTTGCCCGAAGCTCATTTGGAAAACTTCTTTGTTGAGGCACAGCCCGACTCGCTTTTTCAAGATGCCGAACTGCGTATCGGTTATGAACTGACTAAGGATGCCGACGTACAATTCAAACTTTTCGACCCACAAGGAAAAGAAGTCCGTCTGACTGCCGGTAAACAAGCCATGAAGGCAGGAGTAGGAGAAAACCGCTTCCCGATCAGCCGTCCGCAGCTGTGGGATGCAGAACATCCGAACCTGTACCGTCTGGAAGTCTGTGTCGGAGGTGAATCCGGTTATCATTTTACACGCGAAGTGGGTTTCCGAAAAGTCGAGATTAAAGGCAAGGAAATGTTGGTCAACGGAAAGCCAGTGAAATTACGCGGAGCTTGCCGACATGATATACACCCGACTTTGGGCCGTACAACCACAGCCGAACTCGACAGTCTGGATGCTGTTATCTTCAAACAGGCAAACATGAACTTTGTACGTACCTCACATTATCCTCCAACTGAACGCTTCCTGCGTCATTGCGACCGAATGGGATTGTATGTGGAATGTGAAACGGCGATCTGCTTTGTCAATACTCACCGTCAGAAAAATTACGGTCCGGCAGCCTCACAAGATGACCCGGCTTTTACGGATCGTTATATGAGCCAGTTGCAGGAAATGGTACATTCCTTCCGCTCGCATTCGTCCATCTTGTTTTGGTCTGTGGGTAATGAGTCTAAATATGGTATCAACTTCCAGAAATCTTACGACTGGGTAAAACAAACCGACCGTACTCGTCCGGCAGTTTTCAGCTATCCGGGTTATGTGCCTGAAGGAAAGCAGGTCTATGATATTGTCAGTATGCATTATCCGGGTTGTGATGGCAACTTGCATCAGCTGGGAACACAGACCTACGGATTTGAGCATAAAGATAAACCGGCTTTGTTCGACGAGTGGGCACATGTGCCTTGCTATACTTATTCCACGCTGCAAGACGACCCGAATATCCGTGAATTCTGGGGAATATCACTGGATAAGATGTGGAGTAAGCTTTTTGCCTCTAATGGTGGTTTAGGGGGCGCTATCTGGGGATATATCGATGAAACCTTTATGCTGCCGACTCCGAAAAAAGGTACGCCTTATTGGATTGAATTTGCCCATACCGCCAAGCCGGAAGGTTTCCGAGGAAATTGTGTCGGTTATGGAGAATGGGGGATTGTGGATGTCTGGCGTCGTGAAAAACCGGAGTTTTGGGGAACGAAAAAGGCCTATTCGCCTGTTCGTCTCGAACAAACCTGGGTAGAAGACTTTACTTCGGACTCTCCGCTTCGTCTGACCATCTATAACCGTTTCGACCATACGAATCTGAATGAGATACAGGTGCGCCTGACAGTAAACGGCAAACAGCAGCTTATTACTTCGCCTGCTGTCGAACCGCATCGCAAAGGTATTCTTTCGTTGCCGGCACACGATTGGAAAGCGGGTGATACTGTTATAGTCGAATTTCTGAATCAACAGCAGGAGTTGATCGACAAAGAACAAATCACACTGGGTAATCCTGCCGTAAGTCCAGTTATGGTTACCTCATCGGTGGCAGCTCCGTTGAGTATGGAAGAAGAATCCGACCGATTGGTAGTGCGTGGTGCTCATTTTGTGATTCCGTTTAATAAGCAGAGCGGATTGATCGAACAGGCCGTTTCACACGGTAAGGTAGTCATCGAGCGAGGTCCGTTCTTGAATCTTGACCTGAATGTGAGTCATAAAACCGGTCCGGAAGTACGCGAGAAAGCACCAAACTACATCGTAGCAGATGATGACTGGAAATTAAAAGATTTCAGCTATACGCAGAAACAGGGTGATGTGTATGTTACTTTGCGTGGCGAATATGTAAAAGCCGAATCAACAGGTGTTTCTCCGCAGCTGGATGTCGAAATCCGCATCACTCCGCAAGGTGAGATGTATTTCTCTTATGCCACAGACGGCGAACCAAACGGTTGGCTGCGTGAGGCTGGTTTGAAGTTCCATTTGTCGGATGCCCTGCAAACCTTGGCGTGGGAACGTACCGGTTATTGGAGCTGTTATCCGGAAGGAAGCATGTCGGGCAATACTGGCGAAGTTTCGCTATTTAACAGTAAGCAAGTAGCTTATGGTGAAGATCCGCAGCAGGCCTGGTCGGCAGATACGCATAATTACTACTACTTTGCCGATGCCGGGGCCATTGCGAAAACCCCGCTGACCAATGCCGCAAAGGCCATGAAGGAAAATATCCGTCGTTACGCTTTGCGTGATGCAGCCGGTCAGTCTTCTCTGACAGTCAGTTCAGCCGAGGGCGAAGTTGCTTGCCGGTTAAACAAACCGCAAGGCGACGCCTTGATTCTTTATGTTAACAACCGTTGGGATTATCCGGAAATTGCATGGGGTGATTATTGCAAAGCCTTGGAGGTAAGCCCGGTTCATGGAGTAGTGAAAATAACATTGTAAATGTTGCTTATAAATTGATAAAGCCGCAATATTTTGCGGCTTTATTCTTGTTCCTTTCATAAAGGCTCAGCAAAAAGGTAGATACTTTTCCATTCTTTTTGAACTTCCAGTAATACAATACGGCTCTTTGAGGTTTTCCAGATAGCTAAAGGTTGAGCGTCTGCATACTGGTAAGAAAATTCGGCTTCATACATAGTATTCAGGTCAGCCGATTCTTTATCTACAACAGGCTCACCATAAAGTTCCTCCATGTAATTATAGAGTTTCCTGAAAGCTTCCTGGGAAAAAATATCTTCGTCTTGTTGTTCAGAATTCAAAAGATATACACAAATCCCTTTTTGATCAGGGTTGTCCAAAGAAAAGTAAGCCAGCTCAAAATCAGGATCTAAAATATTTACAAAACTATTTTCCGAAATAGTTTTATCCGGAAATTCATTCCAATTCCATCTTAAGAAATCTTTTGTGTTTGATATTTTTAATGTAACGGTATCACTTTGATAAACAATTCTTTCATTCTTTACCCCTAACAAATAAGACTTAAACGTTCCCGGATAGTAAAAGCAATGTCCCCATTTAAACGTAAACTCTTTTGCATTCATTAATGTGAAGGAATACTGTTCTCCTTCTTCATCCTGAACAACCCATTCTAGCCGATCGTACCTTTCCTGTATCTGGGCTAAACTTGCCGACTCTTCAAAAACAATTGAGAAATCTGTTATTTCCAACAGATTCATCTCTACCTTTTCAGGTTTATACAAAAACAACACTTCCTTTTCCGAAGATTCCTGCTCTTCCCAATTTTCTGAATATTTATCACAACCTGTCCCCAATAAACAGAGAAGCAACGAAAGAAAAAAAATTTTTAACAATGTAGGATATTTAATATGCATAAACGGTTGTTTTTTAATTGATAAATATAATTTCCCCCTAAAATTAAAATTTTTATTCGAGAGTTTCAAATTTACTACTCAACATTTTTTATTTGTCTCTGCACTTGACTTTCGCAACATTTGTAAAACATCAGAGAGTTTTCGTAAATAGTGTTTATGGGTAATTCCGTTTTCTCTATCTCATCACCAAAATCGTTCTGTTTTTCACCTTTAAATCTGTTATGAATATTAGGAAAGTTATGAATAAAAACGTTCTTTTGCAAGAATGTAAAAAACAATATCACTGAGAAATAAACTTATGAGAAACAAACTTATCTATTCTGTAACCTGTTTACTGGCAACTGTTTCTTTGGGTGTTCTCCATGCCGAGCATCATCCCCAAGTACCTCGTTTATCCCCCCTTCCAATAAGCTGGGAAAAGGAACGTGTACCTCTGGCGGGAACTTGGCAGTTTAATGGGAAAGACCAGATAGAAGTTCCAGGCGAATGGGTGATGCAGGGTTTTGAGATTCCCAAAGGCGAACGGGCAACTTATCGCCGTCAGTTCCAGTTACCGGAAAACTGGAAAGGCAAACGTATAAAGTTGCGTTGTAATGGTATTTACAGTCAGAGTTATATTCGTGTTAATGGAGATGCAGTAGGTTCACATCTGGGAGGTTTCACGGCATTTGAACTGGATGTAACAGATGCTGTAGTATATGGTAATAAAAAGAATGTGATTGAGGTTGATGTTATTTCGGAAACATTGGCAGATTCGACTTCCAATGCTTCGCGATATGCGGTGCATCCTCTGGGTGGTATTACTCGTGATATTTATCTCTTTGCTTTGTCTCCAGTCAATCTTTCAGCCTTCCATGTGCAGACTGATTTTGATGCGACTTATACTGATGCGACTTTAAAGACAGAAGTGTCGGTTACCAATGAAACAGCAACTGAATTGGAGAAACCTTTACAAGCTGTCTTCACACTATATGATCCGGAAGGGAAATTAGTGTTGAATGAAACACGTAACTGTCTGCCTGGTGATACGGCTTATACTTTTCATGTTTCTCGTCCGAAACATTGGACTTCTGAAACTCCGGAACTTTATAAACTGACTTGTACCTTGAAACAAGGTGCAGAAATATTACATCAGACTGTTCGTCGTGTCGGTTTTAGGGAAATAGAAGTACGCGGTAATCAGCTTTATGTAAATGACAAACCTGTAAAGCTTCGTGGTGTATGTCGTCATGAAGTACACCCGTTGCGAGGCCGTTCCTTGGATGGCGATATTTGGTATCGTGATGTGGAATTATTCCGTAAAGGAAATGTGAATTATATCCGTACATCACATTATCCACCAGACGAGGCATTGTTGGAAGCCTGCGACGAGCTTGGTATGTTTGTTGAAGTAGAAGCTCCTTTTTGCTGGGCACATGAAACAAATGTTCCAGATTCGATGCATCAGGCTGTCTTAGTCAACCAACATTTGGAAATGGTGAATCGCGACCGTTCTCATCCGTCAGTATTGATTTGGTCAATGGGTAACGAGTCGAATAAATATAAAGAGTATTTCAGTGAAGCAGCTCGGTTGGTTCATCAGATAGACCCGACACGTCCGCGGATATTCAGTCAGTGGGGACCGGATTCGGATAATGGAGAGCTTGAAATAGGAAATCATCATTATCCCGGACCGGAAGGACCTGATAAGTATCGTAATGCCAAACGTCCTATTGTGTTTGATGAATTTTGCCATCTGAATGCATATAACCGTTTGGAACTTTCCGCAGATCCGGGATTACGTAATAAATGGGGAGAGTTGCTGGATAAAATGTGGACAGGAATGTACCATAGTGAAGGTGTTTTAGGTGGTGCTATTTGGGCTGGTATTGATGATACATTCTTTTTACCTGGAGAACGTGCTGTGGGGTATGGAACTTGGGGACCGGTTGACGGATGGCGTCGTGAAAAACCTGAATATTGGAATATGAAGAAGGCTTTCAGTCCTGTGCGTTTGCGACTTAAAGGAAATGTGGATAGTGAGGGTAATTTGAGTTTTGATGTAGAAAACCGTCATAATTTCTTGAATCTTTCCGATTGTCGTATGGTTTGGCGTACTTCTTCCGGTGATACAGCCCGTATCAACTGGAATCTTGAAGCCCGTTGTGATAGTGTAATGAGTTTCCGTTTACCAGAGAACTTAATAAATCAGGATAGCATTTATATAGATGTTTATTCTTCACGAGGTTATATGATTGACACTTACGCTTATTCACTACGGCCTGAAATCGTTGCAAATGAGAAAACAGTTAAAGGCAAGGTAAGTTTGGTACGTAATTCTGATTTTTGGAATATTCGCACAAGTTCCGGTATCCATAGAATGAATCTTAATAATGGAATGCTGGAGCATTTGCCTGTTAGTCTTATGTTACTTCCTTTGAATGCTGAAGGTCGTGGAATACAGATGTTGGGCGGAGGACAGAACTTTGATCCATATACGCCTGTTTGCAGTAATTGGCATGCCGAAAAGATTGAGTGTCTTGAGGAGTCTGCCAAACAGATACGTATTCAGATAAGCGGACGTTATGAGGAAGCTGTGGGTAAATGGATATATACATTCCTTCCAAACGGAGATGTTAAGATTGCCTATGATTTTATGTTGACTGGTGCTATTTCACCTCGTCAGATAGGAACTGTTTTCAATTTACCAGATGAATACACAAAATTACAATGGACTCGTCGTGGATATTGGAATGTATATCCTTCAGATCATATTGGAGCTCTGTCTGGTACAACCAATTTTATGAACGATAATCTTCCAATCAGTGGTTTGGCTGGTCCATCTAAGGAGCCTGATGTAGCTTGGTCATATGACCAGACTGAAGCAGGAAGTAATATGTTCCGTTCCACAAAGGAAAATATCTTTAATGCTACTTTAGGTAATCCTCAGAATACAAGGTATATTCAAGTGCTTTCTGAAGGAAATCAACATATCCGCTGTTGGAAATATGAAGACGGTTTCAGAATGCTTGTAGCTGATTATAATAATGGAGGTAGTGATACGTTCCTGTCAAGTCATGCTGCAATTGATTATCGTCCGTTAAAGAAAGGAGACAGAGTGAATGGTGAATGCCATGTCAGATTGAGTTCTTTGGATTTGAAATAACGATATTTGATTGGCTGTTTAAGTTTTACAGACATAACTTTTAGTTAACGAGTTGACAAGAGCTTTTTAGCCTTGTCAACTTTCAAGTTGAGCGACTTGCGAAACTTAAGTTATTATAATTTAAATTAGGTTCGGAATGTTTCATGATATATGAAATGTTCCGAACTTTGTTTTTATATGGACGAGAGGGATAAGTTGACAGAATATTTGTTTGTATAAAATATACCTTGTCAACTTGTCTCTGTAGCCTCGTCAACTATAAATATCTTCATCTATGCTAGCATATACATTTATAGAAAAAGGAAAATTCCAGCTTCAGGAGAAGAAGAAGCCGGAAATTTTGGATTCGCGTGATGCTTTGGTGCGTATAACATTGGGAAGTATATGCACAAGTGATCTTCATATAAAGCATGGCAGTGTACCCCGTGCTGTACCCGGTATAACAGTCGGGCATGAAATGGTTGGAGTTGTCGAGCAGGTCGGCAAAGATGTCCGTTCCGTAAAACCAGGTGACAGGGTTGCTGTCAATGTTGAGACATTTTGTGGTGAATGTTTCTTCTGCCGTAACGGTTATGTAAATAATTGTACAGACGAAAACGGAGGTTGGGCTTTGGGATGCCGTATTGACGGCGGACAGGCAGAATATGTACGTGTTCCTTATGCAGACCAGGGATTGAGTATTATTCCTGATTCAGTAACAGACGAACAGGCTCTCTTTGTTGGAGATATATTGGCAACAGGATTTTGGGCTACACGCATTTCTGATATTAAACAGGAAGATACAGTTCTTATTATAGGAGCTGGTCCGACGGGTATTTGTACTCTCCTCTGTGTTATGCTAAAATCTCCACGGAAAATCATCGTGTGTGAAAAGTCGGAAGAAAGAAGAGAATTTGTCAGGAAACATTATCCCGGAGTGATTGTAACCAGTCCGGAAAACTGCAAATCCGATGTGCTTGACAATTCATTGCACGGAGGTGCAGATGTAGTGCTTGAAGTTGCAGGAACAGATGACACATTCCGCATGGCTTGGGAATCTGCCCGTCCAAACGCGACAGTTACAATAGTTGCCCTCTATGACAAACCTCAGATTTTGCCTTTACCTGAAATGTATGGAAAAAATCTAATATTCAAGATGGGTGGAGTTGACGGTTGCGATTGCCCGGAAATATTAAAGCTTATATCTGAAGGTAAGATTGATACGACTCCGCTGATAACTCACCGTTTCCCTTTGAGTGAAATAGAGCGTGCCTATCAGGTTTTCGAGAACAGAGAAGACGGAGTGATAAAGGTGGCAATAGAGGGAAAAATTCTTTGAAAAAACTTCGTATCTTTACCGCTACATTCATAAACGTTAAAGACTATCAATGAAACAAGGACGAATTATAGTTGCCGGCATTGGTCCCGGTTCCGCATCAGATATAACTCCTGCAGTTCTGGATGCAGTTGCCCAAAGCGATATAGTTGTAGGATATAACTATTACTTTCAGTTTATAAAATCATACTTGAGACCGGAAACTCGTTGTATCGATACCGGAATGAAACGTGAGAAACTTCGTGCCCAGCAAGCATTTGAAATGGCAGAAGAAGGAAATACTGTCTGCGTGATAAGCTCAGGTGATTCCGGAATATATGGAATGGCTCCACTTATCTATGAAATGAAGCGCGACCGTGGAAGTGATATAGAAATCGAGGTTCTTCCGGGAATAAGCGCTTTCCAGAAAGCTGCTTCATTGCTTGGCGCGCCAATTGGTCATGATTTCTGTATCGTATCAATGTCTGATTTGATGACACCTTGGGAACGTATCGAGAAACGTATAAAGGCTGCAGCCGACGGCGATTTCATCACTGCCGTTTATAATCCTAAAAGCGAGGGAAGATATTGGCAACTTTACCGACTGAAGGAGATATTCCTGCAATACAGAGATGCAGCTACTCCTGTCGGTTTCGTGCGTCAGGCTGGACGTGAGGAGCAGAATGTCACAGTCACTACTTTAGGCGAATTCAATCCTGAAGATATTGATATGTTTACTATTGTGATTATCGGAAACTCCCAATCTTATATCTACGACAATCATTTTATAACTCCGCGCGGATACTACCGTAATCAGACAACCGAAGCAGCCGGTATCGGACAGGAAATAATGATTAACAGCTTCCGCACTATCGAAAAGGAACTGAAGAATCCGAATATTCCTTTGGACAAGAAGTGGGCTTTGCTTCATGCCATACATACAACAGCAGATTTCGATATGGAGAATGTTCTGCTTATCGACGATAACGCTGTTCCTTCTTTATATGAAACACTGAGCAGTGGAAAAGTCCGTACAATAGTTACTGATGTTACAATGGCTGCATCCGGTATCCGAAAAGGTGCTCTTCAAAGAATGGGACTGGAAGTGAAATGTTATTTGTCCGACGAACGTGCTGTTGAACTGGCAAAAGAAAAAGGTATAACCCGTACACAGGCAGGAATAAGACTTGCCGTAGCCGAGCATCCGGACGCTCTGTTTGTTTTCGGAAATGCGCCTACTGCATTGATGGAGCTTTGCGACCTGATAAGGAAAGGCAAGGCAAAACCTTGCGGAATAATTGCTGCTCCGGTTGGTTTTGTTCATGTATGTGAATCAAAGCACATGGTGAAACCTTTCACTCATATTCCTAAACTCATTGTTGAAGGAAGAAAAGGCGGAAGCAATCTTGCAGCAACATTGACAAATGCTATTTTGTGTTATAATGATGCAGAGCAGTTGCGTCCGGGAAGAGATGTCTGATTTTTAAATCCTATATTAATGTCTGTCCAGTCATTCACAGTAATAGGGATAAGTGATAGCAGGAATCAGTTTTTCCCGCCACAAATAATGTCTGTTATTTCCGGAAGCAAAGTATTTTCCGGAGGAAAAAGGCATTATGAAATAATGAAGCCATTCTTGCCTGAGGATTCGGTATGGATTGATATAGTTGTACCTTTGGATAAGGTTTTCGATTCATACCGTCAATATACGGATATTGTGGTGTTCGCTTCGGGCGACCCGTTGTTCTTCGGTTTTGCCAATACTCTGAAGTCACGTTTGCCACAGGCAAGTATCAAGGTTTTCCCTTCGTTCAATTCCCTGCAAATGCTAGCTCACAGACTTGAGCTTCCATATCAGGATATGCACATGGTGTCGCTTACGGGCAGACCATGGGATGCCTTTGATGAGGCTTTGATTAATCAGGAAAAAATGATGGGTGTGCTCACCGACAGAAACAACACTCCTTCAGTCATAGCTTCCAGAATGAGAGATTACGGATACGACAATTATATTATGTATGTCGGTGAATCTCTCGGAAATGATGAGGCAGAGCGTGTCCGTTCGTTTACAATTGAAGAGGCTGCGGAAACATCGGACTTCAAATTTCCGAATTGTATTATCCTGCAACGTACATCACGCAAGGACCGATTTTTCGGAATACCGGAAAGCGAGTTTCATCTCCTTAACGGCAGGACAAAGATGATAACAAAAATGCCGATACGTCTTCTCAGTCTTTCGATGTTGGATTTGCATAACCGCTCTTCTCTTTGGGATATAGGTTTCTGTACCGGTTCCATATCTGTTGAGGCAAAGCTGCAATTCCCGCATTTGAAGGTTACTTCATTTGAAGTGCGTCCGGAAGGAGAGGAGCTGATGAGGCTCAACAGCCGTAAATTCGGAACACCAGGAATAAATGTCCACATCGGTGATTTTATGCAGGCAGATTTGGATAAGTTTCCCGTTCCCGATGCTGTATTTATCGGCGGTCACAACGGACAGCTGAAGGATATTATGCGTAAAGTAAAATCAGTAATGTTGCCGGGCGGAGTGATTGTTTTCAATTCCGTTTCCGAAGAAAGTTTGAGTCTTTTCCGTGAAGGCGCGTCGGAATTGGGTATGGAAATAGTATCTTCCGTTCATCTTGCCGTTGATTCGTTTAATCCTATTGAAATATTGAAAGCACAATGAATAATATAAAGACAGCGATATTTGTAATATCGGAAAGCAGTATTCCTATGGCGCAACTTATCAGCCGTGAACTTACGGAATCCGTAGTTTTCACCAAAGCTGATGCCGAAGGCTGCGTTCGCCTTGATTCTTTCCGCAAGGAAATAAGTGAATCTTTCCATGCATACGACAATATAGTATTTATCGGTGCAATGGGAATTTGTGTACGTGAGATAGCTCCATATATAAAGAACAAATATGAAGACCCTGCTGTGGTTTGCATCGACAGCACCGGTAAGTTCGTAATACCTGTACTTTCAGGACACGTTGGCGGTGCAAATCTTCTTGCGACACGTATTGCCGGAATTATCGGCGCTACAGCCGTAGTCACTACTCAAAGCGACAATGAAGGTCTTTGGGCTTTGGATACAATCGGTGCAAAATATAACTGGAAGACCGAGACAAAAGGCGCAAGCATGAATGCTCTTATCTCGTCTTTCGTCAATCGCCGACCGACAGCTTTGCTGCTCGACATTCGTGACCGTGGAACAGATTTCCTTGAAGGTTCTTTGCCTTCGCATATCAAAGTATATTACAATTTCGGTGATATCAAGCCTGAAGATTATGAACTTCTGATAGCGGTTACTCCATTCATTTATGAGACAAGTTTGCCTGTATTATATTACCGTCCGCAGGTTTTGCATCTTGGTGTAGGTTGCCGTAAGCAATGCAATCCGGAAGGAATAGCTGAATATATCGGAAAAGAATTAGCTTCAAAAAGAATATCATCTTCCTCAGTAGCCTCAGTTTCCACTATAGAACTGAAAAAAGATGAACCGCTTCTTCAGTCGCTTGCCTCTTATTTCAACATATCTTCTCCGGAAATATATTCTGCAGAAGAATTGAAAGATATAGCAGTTCCAAATCCATCGGAAAAAGCTTTTGAAGTTACTGGTGTATATGGTGTTGCTGAAAGCACAGCAATCAAAAGTAGCGATATGGGAAGCCTTGTTGTTGAAAAACAGAAAGGTGTGCTTAACGACAATTCAAACTTCACCTTTGCCGTGGCAATCAGCAAATCAGCCGTACGCAAAGGCCATATCGAGATTGTAGGCGCCGGACCGGGCGACCCAGAGCTTGTTTCTGTGCGTGGAAAGCATTTCCTTCAGCAGGCAGATTTGATTCTCTATGCCGGAAGTCTTGTTCCTGTGGAACTTACTTATTATGCAAAGCCTGGTGCTACTGTCCGCAGCTCGGCAAGTATGAATCTTGAGGAACAATTTGAACTTATGAAAGAGTTCTACGACCGTGGTCTTCTCGTAGTCCGTCTTCATACAGGCGACCCTTGTATCTATGGTGCCATCCAGGAACAAATGGCATATTTCGACCAGTATAATATGAGTTATCATATCACTCCGGGAATCTCTTCTTTCCAGGCTGCTGCCGCAGCTTTGCGCTCTCAGTTCACAATTCCTGAGAAAGTCCAGACAATAATTCTGACCCGTGGCGAGGGCAGAACTCCGATGCCGGAAAAAGAACAGCTTCACAAATTGGCTAAATCTCAGAGCACAATGTGCATCTATTTGAGTGCCGGAATAGTGGAAAAAGTTCAGGAAGAACTTCTTCAGGCTTATCCGCCCGAAACTCCTGTCGCAGCATGTTATAAGCTGACATGGAAAGACGAGTGTATATATCGCGGAGTGCTTAAAGACCTTGCCAAGATAGTGAAGGAAAACAAACTCACTCTGACAACTCTACTTGTTGTGGGTGATGCAATTGACAACCGACACGGCTTGTCGCGCCTTTATGCCGACGAGTTCAAACATTTATTCAGAAAATGATACTTGTTTTTGGAGGAACAACAGAAGGAAGAGCTTGCGTGAAAACTCTCGACGAGGCAGGCTCTCCCTTTTTCTATTCCACACGCGGAGCGGAGCAGGTGGTGGAGAGCCGTAATGGTACACGCCTTACCGGAGCTATGAACGCGACAACTATGGTTTCGTTCTGCCGTGAGAATGGAATCCGTCTTATAATAGATGCTGCACATCCTTTTGCAGCAGAGCTTCATCGCACCATTTCTGAGGTTTCCGAAGAATGTGATTTGCCTGTTGTGCGCTATGAAAGAATATTCCCGTCCCTTCATCATTCCGATATTGTTTGTACGGACTATGATGATGCTGTGGCAAAGATGAAGCACCATGGCGTCAGGCGATTGCTTGCCCTTACGGGAGTTAAAACCATATCCCGCCTGAAAGATTTCTGGAAAGAGCATGAATGTTTTTTCCGTATCTTGGACCGAGAAGAATCATATCAGCTGGCTGAATCTGCAGGTTTCCCTAAATCAGGTTTGCTTACTTATGATGCAAGCGAACCTGTCGGAGATTTGATTTCACGATTCTCACCGGATGCCGTAATAACTAAGGAAAGCGGTGAGAGCGGTGGATTTGCCGAAAAAGAAGAAGCTTGCCGCAAAGCCGGAATCCCGCTGTTTGTTGTTTCCCGTCCAAGATTGTCACCGTCATTTATTGTAGTTACAGGAAATCATGGCTTAAGAAAGGCGGTAGAAAACATTGTTCCTTCATTCTATCCTTTACGCAGCGGATTCACAACCGGATCATGCGCTACGGTTGCTGCTAAGGCGGCACTGATGGCTTTGCTTGGAAAAGAAGTACCGGCACTTATGCCGTTTACTTTACCCAATGGCGAAGTTTTGCGTATGCCCGTTGCCCGAGTGGAACCTTGCTCCGGAGGCTGTATGGCAACAGTGATAAAAGACGCAGGCGACGACCCTGATGTGACTCACCGCCATCCAATTTGTGTGAAGGTTTCTTTTTCTTCTACCAGTGACAGTGGCATCAATTTTATCAGAGGCGAAGGCGTTGGTTTGGTAACTCTTCCCGGACTAGGTATTCCGGTGGGCGAACCTGCCATCAATATTACCCCACGTCGTATGATAGAACGCGAACTTTCTGCAATCTATCCCGGTGCCCTCGATGTTGTAATTTCTGTTCCCGACGGAGAGGAACTTGCAAAACGCACTTTCAATCCTAAGTTGGGCATTACAGGCGGAATATCTATCATTGGAACATCCGGCATTGTCCGTCCTTTCTCATCCGAAGCTTTTGTAGATGCAATCCGCCGCGAAATGGAAGTAGCTGTTGCCTTGGGAGTAAACCATGTGGTGATAAATTCTGGAGCGAAAAGTGAGAAATATATCCGCCAGCTTTATCCCGATTTCAAGCCCCAGGCTTTCATCCATTTCGGAAACTTTATCGGTGACACTCTCAGTATTGCTGCCGACCTTGGTATTGCAAACGTAACCCTTGGAATAATGATGGGAAAGGCGGTGAAACTTGCTGCCGGACATCTGGACACTCACAGCCACAAGGTGGTGATGGACCGTGATTTCCTCAAATCCCTTGCCTTGCATGCCGGTTGTTCTCCGCAATCACTCAATATTTTGGATAATATAACTCTTGCCCGTGAGATTGCCGAACTTTTCCCGCCGGAAGATTTGCAGCTTTTCCTGCAAGATCTCTTACAATCTTGCCATAAGCATTGTGCCAAAGTCTATCCGAAAGGTGATTTGAGGATTTATGTTATATTGGAGGATGGGGGATTGGTGGATTTATCTGGGAATAGGGGAGAAATCTGAGTTAAGTTTCCAGCTCTTTCTCAATCTCTTCAATCGTAGGCAAACTACCTCGGAAATCTTTCGGTAGAGCTTGCCCTAATTCATAATCGGAAATTCCGATAGGTTTCTGAATATCACGTAAGGCATATTCAGCTTTGATACGGTCTTTACTCTTGCAAAGCAATAGTCCGATAGTCCGGTTGTCCCCCTCTCGGCAAAGAATATCATCTACGGCAGAACAGTAGAAATTCAGTTTCCCGATATATTCAGGCATGAATTCTGTATCTTTCAATTCAATCACCAGATAGCGGTGCAGAAATGTATTATACATCAATATGTCAATATAATAATCATCCCCCGACACCTCTATGTGATACTGTCGCCCCATGAAAGCAAAACCTGCACCCATTTCTATAAGGAATTTCTCCACGTGTTTCACCAAACCGATTTCCACGTCACGCTCATTGTAATGGTCGGTGAAAGTCAACATATCGAATATATACGGGTCTTTAAGCATTGATTTTACATCGTTTGCTTCCGGTATAGGTAGGGTTTCAGTGAAATTATTAGCCAATGCCCCATGCTTGCCATAATCATCAAGTTTTATTGCTTCTTGCAGATAGCGTGTAGTCCAATGATTGGTAATGCTCTGCACCATATACCAATAGCGTGCACGAATATCTTTAACCTGCTTTATCAATACAAGATTGTGTGTCCAATCCAGATGCTTGATAGGAAGGGTGAAATTATATTCATCCAATTGCGAAATCATTGATTTCGCAATTGGAGAAACTGCTCTTTTTATCATCGTTAGTTCCTGATTATACTCGTTGAAGAACTGTATCATATATTGCATGTTACGTACAGTAAATCCTTTAATTTCAGAATAATCATTCTTTAAATCCTCCGCCAGACGTTGCAAGGTTTTCTTGCCCCAACCATCTGCATTCTGGCTTTGTTGCAACATGCCACCAATATCCCAATACATCTTGAGCATTTCTTCATTAGCAGCATAAATCGTTCGTTGCTGTGCAATCAGTACCCGTTGTTTGATTTTGTGAAGTAATGCTGCATAACCACGAAAGTTATCTGACATGTTATTAATAGTTTGTTTATCTATGTTTTTAGCCATAAAATCCTTTGATATATCTACAAATATACGTTTTTTATTCGATTGTATATAAATTGTTCCGTATAAAAGCAAGGCTTATTGTAATCATGTGTGGAACATTGTAATAATGTAGTATTTCCAAAGAAAACACTGCAATGTTTCCGGAAAAACACTGTGATGTTTCCAGGAAAACACTGCAGTGTTTTTTACAATAAGTCCCTATTATTTCGGGGCAAAATCCGCAGAAAAAGTCCTCCGAGTCCTCCGAGTCCGCCATATCCTCCAATTTTTAGGTGAAGTGTTGGAAGTTTTGTTTTGTGTAGTTGAATAAAGTATTGAATAATAAGCGGATATATGTATTTTGTCGGTGTTTGTAGACCTCTTTTCTGATATTCTCTCCAATCTCCTTCCGGTCGCTATCGTTTTTATCATATATTGATGGGAATATTGCTGTTGAATTTTACAATAAGGGTGCGTAAAAACAGAAAAATTAAACACAGAGGCACGGAGTCACAGAGGTAATAAAAAATCTCTGTGTTCTTTGTGTCTCTGTGTTTAAATTATCCCCCTTATTGTATAAAATAAAGTAATAATATCCCCTTCAAAATGCCTTCAATATACTCCAAAAATGAGTTTTTTAGTACCGTCCAAATGGGCTTAGCAAATACTAGATGGGAATATAGGTAAAATCTGTATAATAGTATGTATATCAGAAATATAAAGCAGGTAATATAAGTAAAGTCCGCCGAAATGGGAGGATATGGCGGATTCGGAGGACTCGGAGGACTTTCAAAATAGGTTTTCTTTACTTTTCGGTCTGAAATCTATTACACCCTTATTGTATATTTTCAACACGGAGAAGCAGAGACACAGGGAAAAATTATATAATAGATTTAAGTTTCGCAAGTTGCTCAACTTAAAAGTTAACAAGGCTTCAGATACAAGTTGACAAAGTCAGAACACTTATAATTTTACGAATTATTATCCAAAAATCTTGTCAACTTGTCTTCTTGTCAACTTGTTATCTGTAAGTTGAACTTGCGAAACTCGAATAATAGAAAAATCTCTCCGTGCCCTCCATATTCCCTCTTTTCTCTCTCTCTTTAAATATACCTCTGTGCCTCTGCGTCTCCGTGTTTAATATGTTTTATCCCCCAAACCCATATATTTCGTCCCATAAACCCACTATGTTGAAAAAAAATACCAACTTTCTCTTGCAGATTAATAATTACTACTTAACTTTGCAGCAAATCCTAGACAAATAGCGTTTTGTTGTAACGGGATTACATATTAGATTAATGCAATGCATTTACGGATATTATTCCTATCTTAAAAATCGGCAAAATTTTTATCACACTGGAATGGTAGACAATAAATGCTTGCGCTCTGCTGTATTCTTCTTTTTAAGAATATAAGGTTTGTTGTAGCTTATAGGGAAAAGAACTATACCGTATAGAGCGCGGGCTGTTGTTTTATTATTAGTGTGAGGGCGTTTGCCGATGCCTTAAGGTAAATAATAAACGACGGTCAGCGCTTTTTTTATGCTATATATATACTGACACTTTAAGGAAAGTGCAGACCGTTGTTTGAATAATGAAGCAAACGGTCTGCACTTTTTTTGTTTTGCTTTCCTGATGTTTTCTCTCCGTAAATTAATTGTTGAATGAATTTTTATAACTCAATATTAACAATTAAATTATTTAAATTATGAACAAGAAAGTTTCTACACTCTTAACGGTGGGACTTATGTTAGGTGGTTCATTATTGAGCAGCTCAGCTTTTGCACACACTCCTGAGTATCGCACAATAAGAACTTACGCTGGCATAACAGCTGTAGACGCTACAATTAATCACATTACAGCTGATAAATGGTATCAGTTAAGAACAACAATGATTGATAAACAAACAGGAGAAAAAATTTCAGCATTGTTGGTTCAGGAAAGAGATCAGCAAACAGGTAAATTGTATCTGAAGGCTGTTCCGGAAAAAGAATGTTACAATGTATATTTATTGCCTTCTTTGTGGAGAATTAAATATACAGAAAAAGACGGTGTTGGTGGAGGTAAGTTTACTTTCGTAAATAAGGAAACTAATATGGAGTTGTCTTACGATCATACATTCTCTGCTGCTTTAGGTTCAGGTATGACTAAAGATAATGCTGTACTTGAAGCTTGTAATACAACATGGGAATGGTACAATAACAACTCTCAGAGTCTTAAATTTGATCAAGTAGAGCCATATTCATATACAGATACTGGTAATGACCAGGTTATGGTAATGAAAATGGATGAGGATGGTTTTATCTATTCAGTAGTCGGTAAATCATCTGAAATGTTGGACAATCATGGCGTGCTTGATGCTATAAAAGCCGTTAAAATTCAACCGGTAGTAGCTACTGCAATTGTTTTGAATGCTCAGGATTTCAACTCAATGATTGATTTCAATAAAGCATCAATGAAGCAGAATGCAGGTTTTAAATTTTACAAGCCTAACGGTGATTTGTTGAATGCTCAAGAATTGACAAATATTGTTTCTGGTGGTATAATGGATGAAGATATGACTTACCATGCAGAAAATAATATTAATGAGTTGTTCAGAATTCAGCAGGAAGCTTATAGAGAGCTAGGTGGTAAAGAAAATTTGAAATCTTATCAAGATGCGTTTGAAAAAGCTGACGCAGAGAAGAACGTTGCAACTGAAAACAATAGAAAGGCAACTTCAGAATTAAGTGAAGCTCGCTTAAGCTTGAAAAATCGCTATAATGAATTGACAGCTGCAAATGAGGTTTATGAGCAAGCTTTAGAAGAGAGCAAAGGTACACGAGAAATCATTGATAATGCAGTTGAAAATGGGGCAAAAGAATTAAGCAGATTTGATGGTCATATCAGCCTTATGGGGTTAATGGTAAATCCTGGTTATGAACCAAAAGCTGCTAAGAAAACAGCTGAGGATGCAATAGCATCATATAATGCTGAAACTAATCCTGTTTTGAAAGCTTATGCAGGTATTAAAGCTTCTAAAGCTATTGTTGACTTCTATAAGTGTTATCATTTGCCTTCTGGTTCTACATATGAGGAATTGTGGGCTAGAATTCAGAGTGGTGCAACGTTGGATGTTGTTTCTACTTATGAAAAATTAGATGGATTGAACTATGCTTATAATGAAAAACGAGCTGCTGATGGTTCGTATTCAGATGCAAAGAAAAATGTAGATGAAAAATACGCTATTTACGAAAAATCAATAGCTGATTTGGGTAAAGCTTCAGATGCGCTTGCTGCAGCAAAAGATGCTTTGAACTCAATTTTGGATAAACTTTCTGCAAATACAAATTATATTATTAATGACGGTTATTTACGTCTGAAAAATGTAGAAAGTGAAAAATACTTGATGGTTGATACTGCTTTCTGGCAGACAAATCAGGTTCCATCTAAGGCTGATTTGAAGATTGTTCATAGTTCTCCAAAAGCAACAGATGATGAAGCTATTTCTGCGCGTTATTTCTTCAAGACAACATATTTCCCAACTCAAGATAGTTTGGTTATTGAACCATTGAATGCTTCTGCAATCAGCGATGCTGAGTATGAAAATAAAACTCCTTGGGCTGATTCTTATGCTGGTCAGAATTTTGTATATGCTGGTGATTTGACAGCTAAGGCATCTGCTGCAAGTAATACTCATACAGCAAAAGGTGAAGGCTCTAATTTGCCTATCGTATTGAAATTGGATGAATTGAATACATCTGATTTGTGTCTGACTGCTGCTAGAGCAAATATTGCTGCACATTCTTACTTGAAGACTCGTATCGCATTCAATAATCTATATGATTATTTGGAACGTACATCTTTGAAAGAAGGTTTGTATTTCATCAAGTCTAAGAAGACAGGTAAATATATCGTTGCTAATATGAGCGGTAAGCTTCAGTATGATGTTGAAGAAGCTAATGCACAGGATTATAACGATATGCCTGCTACTATGTTCGTTGTAGAAAAGGCTGGTTGCAAGAAGGGTACTCGTATGAAAGTACATAACCGTGAATATGGTATTTACAATGTATTACCAGCGTTCGAAGGTCAGTTCTATAAGCATAAAGAAGATGGTAGCATTTATATCATTAACAAAAAGGATTATCAGCCATACTTCGCATATGATCAGAAGTTGCCAATTGATGATGACTTCGAATTCATTCCAGTAACTGCTGAAGAGGCTTTGACTTGCGATAAACATGGTTATAAGTTCTTGGATCCAGAAACATTGCCATACACTGAATATGCACTTCACTACAATTTGGCTGCTAATTCAAATATCTATTTGAATGTTGATGGTGATAAATTCGTGAAAGGTTCTGAGGGTAAGAATACTTATTATCAGTTGGAAACTGTAAACCCTGTAACAGGTAGAGAAACCGTTATTAATGCATTCGGTTACGGTGCAGGCATAATGGATGAAACAAATGGTAAAGAACTGAAAGAATTGGAACGTCAGGCTTATGTATTGAAAGTTCGTGATGCTAACTTGGTTGACAATGATACAACTTATGTAGCATTGGTAAAAGAAGCCGGACAGAATGAATATTACAAGGCAATGGGTATTAAAGATATCCGTGCAGGTAAGGGTCAAATTGCTCAGTTCTATTTGAAGGCAGATCAGAGAAACGACGGTACTAAGTATTATGCTTTGGTTGATACTCGTCTATCTTCTTATTGGGCAGATGTTGCAAACGGTGTCCGTCAGGCTAAATATACTGATGCAAATGGTTTTGTAAGCTATGTAGATTTGGATAACGAGCCAACGGAAAGAGCTTCTGCATTTGCTTTGGAAACAAATGATCGTCCTTTGTATCGCACAATGCCTGAAGGAAATATCAACTTGTATCGTGAAAATGGTGGTGCAGAACAGAATTTGTTCGAAGATAAGAATAACCAGACTGGTGCATCTTCTGTAATCTCTAACTTCGGTTACTTAGGTTTACTTCAGGAAAAGATGGCTCCTAATGGTGAAGGTAGCACTTCTGCATTACAGGTTGATCCGATAGTAAATCAGCATGCACGTATGCCTCAATATATGTTGGCTGTAGCAATGAATACAATTGCTGATGGTTACTGGTGTTCTAATAATACCCACGGTTACTTTGGAACAAAAGATGAAGCTGAATCTAAAGATAAGAACCACTATGTATTCTATAATGGTTATACAGCAGGTCGTTTCTTGGTTAACTTGGCTGATTCTGTAACTGTTGGTTCACATGCTTACCATAAACCTGATCAGTTCACTTATAACGGTAGAGCTGTACGTTTGGGCTTTGTTGAAGGTGTTCATATGAATATCACAGTTGATGAAGCTGCTCAAATCAGCGAATTCTTGAATAAGGATATCAAGGCAGGTGAATACTTCTTTACATTGTTGAATGGTTTGAAGTTGAAAGATTTGCAGAATGAAGCTGGTTACATCATTCCTGAAAAGTTGTTCGACGAAAAGAATACTAAGATGAATGCTTACACAACTGGTAAACATAATGACTGGTCATTCTCATTCCGTTTAATTGACGAAACTCAGGAAGATAAGTTCTTGATCGAATCTAATTTGGATAATGTATCATCAATTGGCTCAATGCAGGGTGCATGGATTAAGATTGTGAACGGTTGTCCAGTATTGAATAAGATTAATGGTGATCACGAAACTGTTGATGGTTATGGCTTGCTTAGCGATAACATTACTGACGGCGAAATATTCTCAGTTAAGTCTACAGACGAAGTTGCTACTTCAAATGAAGGTATCTCAACATCAGATGTAGTAGTTGTAGCTCAGGACGGTTCAGTAGTAGTTAAGAACGCTGCCGGTAAGAACGTAGTAGTATCTACAATCTTAGGTCAGGTAGTAGCTAACGAAGTATTGACATCAGACAACGCAACAATCAATGTACCTACAGGTATCGTGGTAGTTGCTGTTGAGGGTGAAAGCTTCAAGGTAAATGTAAAGTAAGTTTATAAGTTAATGAGTTTTTGAGTTTGTAAGTTCAATCTTACAACTCAAAGCTCATTGCTTGGAAAACATATTGGGTTTATAGTTTGGACGTGAACTTAAAAACTTATAAACTAATAAACTCAAAAACTTAAAAAGTAACTCGTGATGAGCGAAACCCATTAATTTTTAGTTATTAGTAATAATTGTGTAATAAAAAAAGTTCAAAGCCCGAAGAAGTAACTCCGTGAGGAATGAAAGGGCATGTGAATAAAAATTAAATGTCTAAGGAAGGCTGTTTCTCTTCGGGGAGGCAGCCTTTCGTTTTTAAATTGAAAGTTGAAAGTTGAAAATTAAATAATTCTCTGTGCAGCATCAGCAATCACAGAAATACTTTTTGTTTCATCAGATACAAGTCGTGAAATAACAAGAATTTGAACTTTACTCAAATCTTGTGCTTCATCAATAATAATATGTGAGAAAGGCTTCTTCTAGAATTAATTCCACTAATAAGCCTACAATAGTTTAACTCTGAATTTTATAATTAATTTTTCTTTATCTACAAAAAAGCTTATTCCTTTGTAATTCAAATCGATTTCAAAAATGTATTTGGAAATTTGGCGCATAATTGTTTGGAAATTTGGCATATGATTTTCATACTTTGTTGCCAGCTTAAAAAACACCCATTTCGAAAAGTGCACTAATACAATAAAAAAACTCCGTGCTCTCCGTGCTCTCTCCGTGAACTCCGTGTTGAAAAAATACTCCGTGAACTCCGTGTTGAAAATCTCTCCGTGTCCCTGTGCCTCTGTGTTTTATCCCCTCAAAACAATTTCCAAAAGCTCCTCAATGCTCCTAACCTTTAGTTCCTCACCACTTTCCGGATGCCACACAAAACAATCTGATTCCATATTGCCACATTCGATGAATGCTTTGGAATCGATGTGACGGTCGGCTTTGATACCATTTCTTTGCAGAGCTTTTCTCACCATTGAATATTTACAACCATAACCAACGAGGCGCAGCTCACGGTTAAAATCATTGTCGATACGGAAAAGCCCGCTTTCCATATCAAATGAAATTCCTTTGCGGGAGAAGAAAGAACTTAGTTTACCGCTGAGGGAAAGGTCTTCTGGTGTGCCTATGGCAATGCCACGTTCTTTATCCATCAGCCAAATTTTGTCGGCAATCTGAAGAGCTAGTTCCAGATCGTGAGTGGAAAGGAAAATAGTTTTGTTCAGAGTGCGGGAGAGGTGATGCAGGAGTTGCATCATTTCCACCTTGCTAGGGAAATCAAGAAAAGCAGTAGGCTCGTCGAGGAAAATCACCGGAGTTTGCTGTGCAAGGGCTTTTGCAATCATCACCTTTTGGCGTTCGCCATCGCTTAGAGTATGCACCATGCGGTTGCGCAGACTTTCGATTCCAACCTGGGTTATAGCTTCGTCAACAATTTCACGGTCTTTTTTATCCAAAGTTCCCCAAAAGCCGGTGTACGGGCTTCTGCCTAAACCGATAAGTTCTATGACTGACATATTGCGGATATTACATCGCTCGGTGAGAACTACACCGATGATACGTGCCAACTGCTTGTCCGAATAAAGGGAAAGACTTTTTCCGAGAATTTCCACATCTCCGGATATTGCCGGAAGAAAGGCTGAGAGAGTGCGCAGCAAAGTGGATTTGCCGGCACCGTTTGAACCTAAAAGGCAAGTCAGTTCGCCACTGTAGATAGAAGCGTTTATTTTGTCGGCTACTATTTTTGTGCTATTCTTAGTTGAATAGCCGGTAGTGAGATTTCTTAGATTTATGGCAGCCTGTTTCATTCCTGTATAGATTCTTTACGCTTGTTGAACAATACTGACATAACAACCGGCGCTCCGATAAGTGCAGTTACGGAGTTGACCGGCAATGCTCCTTCAAATCCAGGCATACGGGCAATAAGATTGCATACCAGCGCAAGTGATGCCCCGACAAGAAGTGATGCAGGCATAAGAATGCGATGGTCTGATGTCTGGAATATTCCTCTGCACAAATGCGGAACTGCAAGTCCGAGGAAGGAAATAGGTCCGCAATAAGCAGTGACTATAGCCGTGAGAATACCGGCACTGCCGATTACCATAAGTCTTGCCCGCTTGATATTAAGACCGAGATTTCGTGCATACGACTCTCCGAGCAATAGCAGATTCATGGTCTTAATCAGTAAGAAAGATAATGGCAGAAGTATTGCCATAAGGCAGATGAAAAGATTCATCTGGTCACCGGAAACACGGGCAAAGCTGCCCAAACCCCAGATTACGTAGGCTCTGATATCTTCTTCCACACTGAAATATTTCAGGACTCCGATTACGGCGTTTGCCACATATCCAATCATCACACCGATAATAAGAAGGGTTACATTTCCGTGTACCTTCTGTGAGACGAAAACTATCAGCGCCATTACGGACAGCGAACCAATGATTGCCGCTATCGTGAGCGCCACTTCACCAATCACACCTATGCTGCTGAGGGCAACACCTCCGATACTGCCTGAAAGCAGGACAACAAAGGCAACTCCCATACTTGCACCGGAACTGATACCAAGAACTGACGGTCCGGCAAGAGGATTATGGAAAACAGTCTGCATCTGCAATCCGCTGACTGACAATCCGGCTCCGGCAACCAATGCAGTAAGAGCTTGCGGAACTCTGGATTTCCAAACAATATTCTCCCAAATTACAGGAGAATCTCCGCTGCCCCAAAGAATATTCCAAATCGAACGGAACGGAATGGAAACTGAACCCAAAAGCAGATTCAGGCAGAAAAAGAAAAATATTGATGCTGTGATAAGAAGCATGTAAATGACGACTTTCCTGCTCATAACCGTTTATTTGAGAAGTGTATAATACTTAGGTTGATGCTCCGGAAGCAAGTCCGGGTGGAAAATCTTTATAAGGTCGGCAAGCACGATTTCCGGTTCTGTCGGCATACTTTCATAGAACGGGATAAGTCTCATATTGCAATATATAATCTTCCTGTTGTTGAAAGCGTCGAAATCAGAATATCTCGGGTCTTCGTCTTTGAGAGCATCATAAGAGAAGTCGCCGTGGAAACTGTTTACTATTCTCCAGTAGTCGGCATGAGCAGCCTGGCTGTAAACTGTTTCGAAATCGAGAGTTACACCGCCGGAACGAGGGTCATCTTTTAGGAAATAATCTGCTCCGGCATCTTCAAACAGCTGGGCAAGGAAACTTTGTCCGCCAACAGCATACCAGTTTCCGCCTCTAATCTCACCGCTGAACACGACAGGACGTTTGTCAACACTGCGAGAAAGAGCCATCAGTTCATTATATCGCTTTTCTATAGCTTCGAAACTCTTGTTTGCTTTTTCCTCCGTTCCGGTGAGCATACCAATGAATTTTATCCATTCAGCCTGGCCCAGAGGAGTCATCTCCTTATATCCGAGATGAGGAATCAGAGGAATGCCAACTTCCTTCAGAGCGTCATATCCTCCACGTTTGAAAGGAGAGATAAGGATAACATCCGGATTGGCAGCTATAATAATTTCATTGTCGAAATTTCCTTCAATTCCTATTTTGGCAGTCTTTCCCGTTTTCAGTCTTTCCTGCATTTCTTTGTTGAAAAGATGTCTGGTGCTGGTGATTCCTGCCACAAAATCCAAAGCACCTAATTTTATGAAGTTGGAAAGCTGGAGGGAAGTCATGCATATAGTCTTTTTGATAGGGACTTCAATAACTGTATATTTACTAGGGATATTATCAGTGCCGGTTCCTTTGTTAACAAAAGCGTAGTGGTATGTTCCGCCTTGTTTGCCTTGTGGGTCCCGGATATCAACAAGCCTGACTCCATTACTTGGATACGACACTTTGAATCCTTTTGCGTAAGAAGGAGAAATTCTGACAGATGATGTATCTGATAAGACTGTAGTATTATGCTGTCCGCTAGAGGTGTTTGTTTTTTCCCGGCAACCAATTAGACCTAAAAACGCAAACAGCATGGATGCAAACCATAGATTCTTCATTGATGTGTTTTTTATTGGTGGCAAAGATAGGAAAAAAAACTTGTTTTTGATTTTGCTTTTCCGAAGCGTGTTCTCTCTTATCAAAAGATAATCGGTTTTATCTTGTTTCATTTAGTTATTTTACTGATTTTTGCACTATGAAAATATAAAAGAACCAACAATTATGAGCAAAACAGTTTCTTTTGTTTCCCTCGGTCCCGGATATGTGGACAATATTACTATGAAGGCGCTGAGAAGACTTTCTGATGCAGATATTATATTTTGTCCGGCTACTAAAAACAAGGATGGCAATGTGATTTCGCGTACTAATGATTTGATATGCGAGCTTGGCTTGAAGAAATGTATCCGTCTGTTTGTCGTTCCGATGGAAAGAGACCGTACTAAAGCTTTAGAAATATATAGAGCCATAGCCGATGAAATAAACGAATTTTCATTGCAGGAAAAACGTATTGTTGTGGCTGTTGAGGGTGATGCCGGCATTTATGCGTCAACTCATTATATTATGGATTTCCTTAAGGAAATGAATATTACCGTATCTCAGATAAGTGGTGTTCCTTCCTTTATTGCTGCCGGAGCATGTGCGCAGTTGCAAATGGTGGAACAGGATGAACGTCTGGTTGTTGTTCCGGGAAATGTTACAGCAGAAGAATTGGACAGTTATTTTGCAACAAACCATACTGTTGTGATTATGAAACTGTCGAAATGCCAGGATGTGGTGAAAGAATATATAGTAAATCATCCGGAGCTGAATTATCATTATATTGAAAACGCATCATTGCCTGAAAGAGAATATTATACAACTGATAAGGAAGAACTGATAAGCAAGGTTTTCCCTTATTTCTCGCTGATGATTATAAAACACTAGGATAGTTGACAAGGCTTCAGGGACGAGTTGACAAGATAGAAGCACTAACTTTTGTTACCTTGTCAACTTGTTTCTGTCGCCTTGTCAACTTTAATCTTTCAACTCTCTTGTTTATGGACAACAAAGGTTTCACCTTGAAAAAGCGGTTGAAAAGCTTTACCTATGCTTTCAATGGCATATATATGCTTATCCGGAATGAACATAATGCATGGATACATTGTTTTGCAGCTGTATGTGTTATCGTTTTGGGCTTTTTGCTGGATTTAGAAAGTTACGAGTGGATAGCTGTTTCGGTTGCCATAGGAATGGTTTTGGCTGCTGAGGCTGTCAATTCCTCAATCGAGGCGTTGTGCGACCTTGTGTCGCCCGGCTATAATGAGGCAATAAAGAAAGCTAAAGATCTTGCCGCAGGAGCGGTTCTGATTCTGGCTATTGCTGCTGCAACAGTAGGATTGATAATTTTTATTCCTAAAATACTTGCGCTTATTTAGCATAGAATACGAGACAAATATATAACTGAAGTTTTATAAGTGTTACTTATGGAGTTAAAGGAGTAAAAAAAAGGAGTTAAAGGAGTTAAATGCCAATACTATTAGTATCTGAAATCTATCGACTTTTAACTTCCGCACTATGCGAAGCATAGTGATAACTCCATTTAACTCCTTTAACTTCTGGAAGTTGAGCTTGCGAAACTTGAATAAATACATTATCAATGAGGCAAATTTTATTATCATTAATGCTTATTATCTGTGGCTTTTCGGTGACGGCACAGGAAATACAGGTTACCGGAGCCAGGAAGGCTGTGCGCACATCGGGAGATGTGTTGGTGTTTGTTACTCCGGTTGCCAGTCTTGCCACTGTTCTTGCCCTTCAGGATTGGGAAGGATTGAAGCAAGGAGCTTTGGCTGGTGTGACAACGGTTGGTGTTACTTATGCTCTGAAATTAATAGTTGATAAGCAGCGTCCGGACAGGAGTGATTTCCAGTCTTTCCCTTCAATGCACACTTCTGTTTCCTTTGCAGGAGCAGCATTTATACAGAGACGTTATGGTTGGAAATGGGGTATACCTGCGTATTTGCTTTCTACTTATGTCGGCTGGAGCCGCGTTTACGGAAAGAAACACGACTGGTGGGATGTGGCTGCGGGAGCCGTAATTGGCGTTGGCAGTTCATATATATTTACAAGACCTTTTGCCAAAAAGCATAATCTTACTATCAGTCCGGTTGCCGGAAACGGACACTGTGGCATTTATGCTTCTATGAATTTCTGATTTATACAGGTTTATAAAAGCTTATTTTGTGGAAGTTATAAGGAGTTATAGGAAGTTAATGCTTTGCTTCGCTTAGCTTGGAAGTTAAAAGCCGATAGAATTCAGATACTAAATAGTATTGGCCTTTAACTCCTATAACTCCTTTTTTAACTTCTCTAACTCCATAAGTTATGACTTTTGCGAAACTTAAGTAATATACTTCCTATTTTAGCGAGAATATGTAACTTTGCAGACGAAAGGATAAAGATTTATGGAAATAGCAGCATTAGTATCAGGTGGAGTGGACAGCTCTGTTGTTGTTCATCAGTTAAAGGAGGCGGGTTATGACCCGACAATCTTCTACATCCGTATCGGTATGGAAGATAAAGACGGATATATTGATTGTCCGGCTGAGGAAGATATTGAAATAACTTCATATATCGCCAAGAAATATGGTTGCCGTTTTGAGCAGGTTTCCTTGCATGATGAATATTGGGAGAAAGTTGTCAGCTACACTATCGAATCAGTGAAGCGTGGTCTGACCCCAAACCCGGATATGATGTGCAACAAGTTTATAAAGTTTGGTTGCTTCGAAGAAAAATGGGGAAAGGATTTCGACAAGATTGCAACCGGACATTATGCCACAACAACTGAGATTGACGGTAAAGTGTGGCTTTCAACAGCAAAAGACCCGGTGAAAGACCAGACAGACTTCCTTGGACAAATCACTCGCTTGCAGATTCAGAAACTGATGTTTCCTATCGGACATCTGATGAAGAGCGAAGTGCGCGCTATTGCTGAGGCTCAGAAATTGCCTAGCGCGAAGAGAAAAGACAGTCAGGGAATTTGTTTCCTCGGTAAAATCAATTACAATGATTTTATTGAGCGTTATCTGGGACGCCGCACCGGAAAAATAATCGAGCTTGAAACAGGAAAAGTTCTCGGCAAGCACAACGGATATTGGTTCCACACTATCGGTCAGCGCAAAGGTTTGGGCTTGAGCGGCGGTCCGTGGTTCGTTATCAAGAAAGATATAAAGCGTAATATAATATATGTATCCAACGGATATGATCCGGAAACACAATACGGAAAGACTGTAAACCTTCAAGGTTTTGATTTCATAACCGAAGATCCTTGGGGCGAGTTTGACGATGCAAAGGAAATAACATTCAAAATCCGTCACACTCCGGAATTTACTCATGGTTATATACGCCGTATCGGTGACCTTTACCGTATCGAAAGCGATGATAAAATTCAGGGAATTGCTCCGGGACAATATGGAGTGATTTATGATAAGGATCATCATCTTTGTTATGGTAGCGGGATGATTATTGGAGAGGACTAAGATGATGTTCTAAAAGAAATTTAAACACAGAGACACAAAGACACAGAGAAATTTATTGAGTAATAACTAAATAAAAACTCTGTGTTTCTGTGTCTCTGTGTTTTTATATTTTATTTAAAAATCAAATCTTTGGCAATTCCCAAGGTGCTCTATACTGTTTGCACAACAAAGCATCAGCTTCAGCATCATTGAATGTCTTGCCGTCCCAGCTTAGTTTCTTTCCTGTGCGGTATGCAATATTTCCAAGTTGTGAGAATTTGGCGATGTGAGCACCGATTTCTATACTTGCGTTGCAGTTGCGGTTTCTGCTCTTGATGCATTCCAAATGATTCTTTACGTGAAGATTCAAGCCACCTTCGCCATAAGCCTTCTTCAAAGGAACAGCTTCCATTCTTGGTTTGCCGTTTACCTTTTCAGGAATAACTTCCCATCCGCCGCGGTCAACAACCAATGTTCCGTTTTCGCCAACGAAGCCAAGGCCGTGATTACGTCCGTATGCACCATCGTCAATACCGATTGCATGGTCCCAAAGAACAGTGAAGCCATCGAATGTGTAGATTGTCTGAAGCAAATCCGGAGTTTCGCAAGCATCATCAGGATAACCGAACTTACCACCCGAAGCCATAACGCTGTTTGGAGCAGTAACATTCATTCCATACAATGCATAGTCGAGAAGGTGAACGCCCCAGTCTGTCATCAAACCTCCGGCATAATCCCAGAACCAGCGCCATGTGAAGTGGAAACGGTTAGGATTGAACTTGCGTTCCGGTGCCGGGCCCAGCCACATGTCATAATCAACTCCGGCAGGAACAGCCTGGTCCGGTTTTACAGGGATTGAAGGACACCAGCCCTGATATGAGAACACGCGCACTGTGCGGATTTTACCTAATTTACCGCTGTGAACGAAGTCCATCGCATCCTGCCAGTGAGGGTCGCTTCTCTGCCACTGGCCAACCTGAACAACTCTGTTGTATTTTTGTGCGGCACGAACCATTATATTACATTCCTCAATACTGTTTCCAAGAGGTTTTTCGCAATATACATCTTTGCCTGCCTGGCAAGCGTAAACTGCCTGAAGACAATGCCAATGATCCGGAGTACCTACGATAACAACGTCAATATCTTTGTTGTCTATTACTTTTCTCCAGTCTTTATATAAATGTTTTACTTTCTTTCCGGAAATCTTTGCAGTTTCTGCTGCCCTTTCTTCCAATACTTTTTCGTCAATATCGCACAATGCCACACATTCAACTTCCGGATTGCGCAGGAAAGCCTGAAGATCTGCAAATCCCATACCTTTACATCCGATAAGTCCTACACGGATTTTATCATTTGCACTTACACTGTTGCCAGCCTGAATAAGGAACGGGCTGAAAGTTAAACCAGCTCCAAGAAGCGAAGCCTGACGAAGAAAATCTCTACGAGTTGTCATGGTTTTTTTTGATTAGTTGGTTATTTATATTGTTAATTTAAGTTTCGCAAGTTGCTCAACTTAAAAGTTAACAAGGCTTCAGACACAAGTTGACAAGGTCAGAACACTCATAATTTCATGAATTATTATCCAAAATACTTGTCAACTTGTCTTCTTGTCAACTTGTTACCCGGAAGTTGAGATTGCGAAACTTGAATATTATTAATATTAAACTCAAGGTGTTCTGTTTACACAGACTTTACAAATATATTGGTTTGTTAATAAAAAGGCAAAATAATTGCGGCAAAAATTATTTTTCAACCACCCATTTTTCAATTCCTCTGACATTATTGTTGAAATTTATACCAACCTTTAAAACCTTACGTTTATCAGAAGCGAAAGGCAATGCATATCCTTTCTCGTTGATTTGCCGCATGGCATCCTCTGCGCTGCCATTGAGTTTGAATTCCATTACATATATGTAGTTGTCAGTTTTTATCACCAAATCAATTCTTCCGTTCGATGTATGATATTCAGCTTCCGTGTAGAAACCAAGAAGTTTGAACACGATAAAAAGTACATTCTGATAATGAAGTTCCAGTTCTCTGGCCAGTTCATAGGTTGTGTCTGCAAAGAAACTCTGAAGTCTCTGCATGAAAGAATCAATGTCGCCTCTACGCACATCATTGATAAAAGATTTTATCTCGAACATAGAGTTGTTGTTTTCTACGGAAGCGTAGAAAGGCAAAATAAACCTGGAGAAACCTTCCTCCACCTCACGATTCGGAAAACCTAGATAATATATTCTGAATTCCTTGTCGTATTCTTTAATAGTAAGGTATCCGCTTTGATAAAGAATAGGAACAGGATTAGTATACATAGAATCTATTCCCCCAAGAGAATCAGACGAAGCCATTTCTTTGTTGAAACGCTGTAAATCGTAGTTGCTTTTCTTCAAAAGTTCCACCAGGAAAGTAGGAGTTCCTGTTTCGAACCAGTAGCTTCCGACTTGCATTTCAGCAAAAGCGTTCAGAATGCTGAACGGATTGTAAATGTCATCACTCTTGTCGGCAAAATGATATCCGTCATACCATTTCTTGAGTGTGTCTTTCATTTCTTCTTCACTGATATCATTCTTTTGTGCCATAACTTTGATGTCTTCTCCTAGGTCGCGAAGAAGTTCCTGCTCTGTGATACCGCAAAGGCTGGCAAATCGTCTGGACAAAGAAATGTCCATCAGGTTGTTCAGGTCGCTGAACACGCTGACTTTGCTGAATTTTGTTACTCCTGTCAGAATAGCAAACTTAATGTATTTGTCGCAGCTTTTCATGGTGCCATAAAAAGCTTTTAGTGTGCTCCGGTATTCATTCAGAAGTTCTTCGTTGCCTATAGCCTGCAGCATGGGTTTGTCGTATTCGTCAATGAGGATTACAACATTTCTTCCGGTTTTTTCTGCAGCTTTCCTGATTATATATGTAAATCTTTCTTCAGGAGATCTGTTACTTTTTTCATTTCCATATAAATTTTCCCATACCTCAAGATGTTGGTTTAGTATTTCTTCAATAGAAGTTCTACTGTTATATTTTTTAGTATTCAGGTCTATATGCAATATGGGGTATTCAATCCATTCCTTTTCGAGCTTTTCCATTGCAAGCCCTTTGAAAAGTTCTTTTTTCCCGAGGAAATAAGCTTCCAGCGTTGAAATAAGAAGGCTTTTCCCGAAACGTCGCGGACGGCTCAGGAAATAATATTTTCCGCTTTTAACCAATTCATATATATATTCAGTTTTATCTATATATATATAATTGCCTTTGCGGATTTCCTCGAAACTTTGTATTCCAACCGGATAAATATTGCCCATGTATTATACCGTTTTAAAAAAAGATTTATTATTCAAGTCCCGAAATATCAACTTCCAGTTAACGAGCTGACAAGAGTCTTAAGATAATTAAGAGTGGAGCAACTTCCGAAACTTAAATTGATTATTACAAATGTATGTTTTTCTTCGGACAATATCAAAATTATAACTTAATTCAAGTTTCGCAAGTCCCGTTTTTATTTGTACTTTTGTTGGCTGAATAACAGAAAATAATAAATAAAGATATGCAGAAGCCTTCAATACCTAAAGGAACAAGAGATTTTTCGCCTGAGGAAATGGCGAAACGTAATTATATATTCAATACTATCAGAGAAGTTTATCACCTTTACGGTTTCCAGCAGATTGAAACTCCGGCAATGGAGAATCTTTCAACACTGATGGGAAAATATGGCGAGGAAGGTGACAAACTTCTGTTTAAGATTCTGAATTCCGGAGATTGTTTTTCCGGTATTACAGAAGAAGAACTTGCAGAGAAGAATCCGGTGAAATTTGCAGCCAAAGCTTGCGAAAAAGGGTTGCGCTATGATTTGACTGTGCCTTTTGCCCGCTTCGTGGTGCAGCACCGCAACGAGATTACTTTCCCGTTCAAGCGTTATCAGATTCAGCCGGTTTGGCGTGCCGACCGTCCGCAGAAAGGACGTTATCGTGAGTTCTATCAGTGCGATGGCGACGTTGTAGGTTCTGATTCATTGATTAACGAAGTGGAACTTATCCAGATTATGGACGAAGTGTTCCACCGTTTCGGAATTCGCGTTTGCATTAAGATGAACAACCGCAAGATTCTTTCCGGTATTGCCGAAATCCTTGGTGCTGCCGACAAGATTGTGGATATTACAGTTGCTATCGACAAGCTCGACAAGATTGGTCTTGATAAAGTTAACGACGAACTTCGCAGCAAAGGCTTGAGCGATGAGGCTATTGAAAAACTTCAGCCGGTTATTATGCTTAGCGGAACTAACCGTGAGAAAATTGCTTCGCTGAAAGAAGTTCTTGCTACTTCTGAAACTGGTTTGAAGGGTATCGAGGAAATGGAATTTATCCTTGACCGAATCGAGAAATTCACTTTGCGTGCAGAACTTGAACTTGACCTTACATTGGCTCGTGGCTTGAATTATTATACTGGAGCAATTTTCGAAGTGAAAGCTTTGGATGTTCAGATAGGAAGTATAACAGGTGGCGGCCGATATGACAATCTTACAGGAGTGTTCGGTATGGATGGAGTTTCCGGTGTTGGTATTTCGTTTGGAGCTGACCGAATTTACGATGTTCTTAACCAGCTGGATTTATATCCGAAAGATGCATTGCAGACAACTCAGCTTCTGTTCGTAAACTTCGGAGCAACTGAGGAAGCATATCTTTTGCCATTGGTGGCAAAGGTTCGTGCCGCAGGAATCAGAACTGAATTATATCCTGAATCTGCAAAAATGAAAAAGCAGATGGGATATGCCGACACAAAGAAAATTCCTTTCGTAGCAATCGTTGGTGAAACTGAAATGGCAGAAGGAAAGATTAATCTGAAAAATATGATTACTGGCGAACAGTCACTTCTTTCATTGGAAGAATTGATTGAACGTATAGGATAAAATATACCTTTTACTAGTAAACATTAATATATAAAGCTGGAATATTCGACTTATCTCCCGAATATTCCAGCTTTTCTTTTTTTATATATCAGGATTTTTATGCTGATGGAATATTTTTTTCATAATATGTGGAAAAAGATTTTCATAATATATGGAAAAACTTTTTCATGCTGATGAAAATTTATTTTCATAATATATGAAAAACTTTTTTCAGCCTCTGAAAAAATCGTGAAAATGTAATAACTTGAAATATAGTGTATTATAAAATGTCTGTTTTTCTCTGTTCCTTGCCATATTATTTTGAACATATTCCTCGTAATAGTTTATGCTTTTTTGAGGCTTTGCCATAGTTTGTCATGTTTAATCTGTCACAATGTCGCAAACATTCGGCAATGCGTCACGATTCTTCTGAAATATTGGCAGAAAGATGCCTTTGAATAAGTTTGGCACGCTATTCGCTATAAGATAAGCGTGAGTTTCGTAAAAAATAAACTCGCATATATAAAACAAAATAAGTAATTAATAACACTTAAATTATATAGATCATGAATATTAAACCATTAGCAGACCGTGTATTGGTTAAACCGGCTGCCGCAGAAGAAAAGACTTTAGGCGGAATCATCATTCCGGATTCAGCAAAAGAAAAACCATTAAAAGGCGAAGTTGTTGCTGTAGGTAACGGAACAAAAGATGAAGAAATGGTTGTTAAAGTAGGTGACAATGTTTTGTATGGCAAATACGCAGGTACAGAAATCGAATTCGAAGGTGAAAAGTACTTGATGATGCGTCAATCAGATATTTTCGCTATTATCTAAAAAAAGGAACAAGTTGACAAGGGAACGAGTTGACAAGGTTAAAAAACTGTCATCGTTTTGTCAATTTAAAAACTGAAAAACTTACAAACTAACAATCTAAAAAACTAAAAATTATGGCTAAAGATATAAAATATAATATGGATGCCCGTGACCTTTTGAAAAAAGGCGTTGATGAATTGGCAAATGCAGTGAAAGTGACATTAGGCCCTAAAGGTCGCAATGTAATCATTGAAAAGAAATTCGGTGCTCCTCACATCACAAAAGACGGTGTTTCAGTTGCTAAAGAAATTGAATTGGCTGATCCGTTTGCAAACATGGGCGCACAGTTGGTTCGCGAAGTTGCATCTAAAACTAATGATAACGCAGGTGACGGTACAACAACTGCTACAGTTTTGGCTCAGGCTATCATCGGTGTTGGTTTGAAGAATGTAACTGCTGGTGCAAATCCAATGGATTTGAAACGTGGTATCGACAAAGCTGTTGCTAAAGTTGTTGAAAGCATCGCAGACCAGGCTGAAGAAGTAGGTGACAAGTTTGAAAAAATCGAACACGTTGCTAAAATCTCTGCTAATGGTGACGAAGCTATCGGTAAATTGATTGCTGAAGCAATGCAGAAAGTTAAGAAAGAAGGTGTTATCACTGTTGAAGAAGCTAAAGGTACTGAAACTACAGTTGACGTAGTTGAAGGTATGCAGTTCGACCGTGGTTATATCTCTCCATACTTCGTAACAGATACAGAAAAAATGGAATGCCAGATGGAAAATCCATATGTCTTGATTTATGACAAGAAGATTTCTGTATTGAAAGACTTGCTTCCAATCCTTGAACCAACAGTTCAGAGCGGCCGTCCATTGTTGATTATCGCTGAAGATATTGATAGCGAAGCTTTGGCTACATTGGTAGTTAACCGCTTGCGTGGTTCTTTGAAGATTTGTGCTGTTAAGGCTCCAGGCTTCGGTGACCGTCGTAAAGCAATGTTGGAAGATATCGCAGTGTTGACAGGTGGTACTGTAATTTCAGAAGAAAAAGGCTTGAAATTGGAAGGTGCTACAATGGATATGCTTGGTACAGCAGAAAAGATTGTTGTTAACAAAGATAACACTACAATCGTTAACGGTGCCGGCGACAAAGAAGCTATCCAGGCTCGTATCGCTCAGATCAAGATTCAGATGGAAAATACAACATCTGACTATGATAAAGAAAAACTTCAGGAACGTTTGGCTAAGATGGCAGGCGGCGTAGCAGTTCTTTACGTTGGTGCTCCATCTGAAGTTGAAATGAAAGAAAAGAAAGACCGTGTTGACGATGCTTTGCATGCGACTCGTGCAGCTATCGAAGAAGGTACAGTTCCTGGTGGTGGTGTAGCTTACATCCGTGCAATCGCTGCTTTGGAAGGCTTGAAGGGAGAAAACGAAGACGAAACAACAGGTATTGAAATCGTTAAACGTGCAATCGAAGAACCATTGCGTCAGATTGTTGCTAACGCTGGTAAAGAAGGTGCAGTTATCGTTCAGCGCGTAAAAGAAGGCGAAGGCGACTTCGGTTACAACGCACGTAAGGACTGCTTCGAAAACTTGTGTGCTGCCGGTGTAATCGACCCGGCTAAAGTAACTCGTGTTGCTTTGGAAAATGCAGCTTCAATCGCAGGTATGTTCTTGACAACTGAATGCGTAATCGCTGACAAGAAAGAAGAAACTCCTGCTGCTCCAGCTATGAACCCAGGTATGGGCGGTATGGGCGGAATGATGTAATTCTGAACATATATTAGGTATTAGACTATAATAATAAGGAACGGTTGCTTTCGCTTGTCGAAGGTGACCGTTTTTTCATTTAATAACATTAGTGTTGTTTCTACTATAAAAACGTAGATAAATTTGTATACAATAAAATAATGTATAACTTTGCATAGCTTACAAAATAGGAGTTAAGCTTTTGCCCAGGTGGCGGAATGGTAGACGCGCTCGTTTCAGGTGCGAGTGACTTTGCGGTTGTGCAGGTTCGAGTCCTGTTCTGGGCACTCAAGTATGATAGAAGAAATTTACGGATGTGTCAAAAGAATCTGTTCAGAATTTTGATACATCCTTTTTCTTATATTCACTTCATAAAAAAATCATATGCTAACGGAATATTCAGAAGAAGACATAGTGGCTCGTCTCCATAATCCGTCGGAACAGCGTAAAGCTTTTGCCGAGGTTGTTTCGCATTATGGAGAGAAATTGTATTGGCAAATCCGAAAGATGGTTTTGGCCCATGATGATGCGAATGATTTGTTGCAGAATACATTTATGAAAGCCTGGACAAATCTTTCATATTTCAGGGGTGAGGCTAAATTATCTACTTGGCTTTATCGCATAGCAATAAATGAATGTATTACTTTCCTGAACAAACAACGTACGTTGAATAATGTTTCGATAGATGATACAGACGTTTATTTGCTGGAGCGGCTTAAAGGAGATGAATATTTTGATGGAGATGATATACAACTTAAATTACAGGAAGCAATCCTTCGCTTGCCGGAAAAACAAAGATTAGTCTTTCAGATGAAATATTATGAGGATATGAAATATGATGATATGTCGGAGATTCTCGGAACTTCAGTTGGAGCACTGAAGGCATCATATCATCATGCAGTGAAAAAAATAGAGGAGTTTTTAACATCAGACGTTTAAACCTATTGATACAATATTTGTCTAAGCAATAAACGTGAAAGCTATGAAGACAAAGCAGGATATATTAGAACAATTGAAGGATAAAGAACCTTTCAAAGTTCCTGAAGGCTATTTTGATGATTTGACAAACAATATCATGCAGAATTTGCCTGAGAAGGAAGTAGAGGAAACAGAGACAGCATCTGTTACCATGTGGGATCGTTTGCGTCCTTTGTTGTATTTGGCAGCCGTTTTTGTTGGACTAGGCTTTTTCTTTAAAACCGTTATGCCAAAAGATTATGACGAACAGTCCAAACAACTTATGGTGGAGAAACAGAGTGAGGATGTTCTGAATCAGGAAGATTCTATATCAGATATTGATAAGGAATATATGGAGTTTCAGGAAGAACAATATTTGAAGAATTTGATATCTGAAAGTATTATCGGACAATAAACAAAGATTTATATCAAAATCAACAAAAAAAGTTTATAAAAATTTGTATGAATAAAATATTTATTTCTATATTTGCGGCGTTGTCAATGTTGTTTACAATATCTGTGAGTGCACAAGATAAAGAACAACAGTCTCACTTTGATAAAGAAACATTTCAGGCAAAGAAAAATGCTTTTATAACAGCTGAACTGAATTTGACACCAGATGAAGCAGCTGCTTTCATTCCTCTTACAGAAGAATTTGAAAGAAAGAAATTTGAGAATAGCCGTGAATGTAAAAAACTTTATAAGAGTGTACGACACAAAGAAAAAGTTTCTGATGAAGATTACAACAAGGTGATTCAAGTGTGCTTGGATGTAAAATTGAAAGAAGCACAACTTGAAAAAGAATATTACGAAAAATTCAGTAAAATTCTTTCCCCTGAAAAGTTATATAAATACCGTTCAGCGGAATTTAAATTTGCCCGTAGTTTCTTTTCATCCAAAGACAAAAAGTAAGATTACAATTATGTTATAAAAATATATTATCATTATTTGTGTTTTTTGTTTAGATTTAGTTTTGGCGTTTAAGTTAAGGGAGGGGTAGCGACGGGATGTCGGTTCCCCTTTTGTTTTTATAGCCCTTTCGCTTTGGCTTCGTTCCAAAGTTTATCCATTTCTTGAAGAGACATTTCTTTCAGAGATTTTCCTTGTTTTATTGTGTGTTCTTCAACGTAGTTGAATCTGCGGATGAATTTCTGGTTAGTTCTTTCCAAGGCATTGTCAGGATTTATCTTGTATAGACGTGCCGCATTGATTATGCTGAAGAAGAAATCCCCGAATTCTGCTTCCATTTTGTCGGAATCCATATTGTTGATTTCTGCTTTAAGCTCGTTTAATTCTTCGTTGACTTTGTCCCATACGTCTTCTTTCTTTTCCCAGTCGAAACCTACGTTGCGGGCTTTGTCCTGTATTCTGTGAGCTTTTACCAAAGAAGGTAAATGTTTTGCTACACCTTCGAGAACAGTTTTGTTTCCGCCTTTTTCTTTTAGCTTAAGTTCTTCCCAGTTCTGTTCAACCTTTCCTGCTGTTTTAGCTTCAACGTCGCCGAAAACGTGCGGATGGCGATATATCAGTTTCTGGCAAAGGCTGTCACAAACATCTTTAATATCAAAGGCATTTTTCTCTTCTCCAATTTTAGCATAGAAGACAATATGCAGCAATAAGTCGCCAAGTTCTTTCTTTATGTTTGTGTTGTCTTCATTCATAAGAGCTTCGCAGAGTTCGAAAGTTTCTTCGATAGTGTTTGTTCTCAGACTTTCGTTTGTCTGCTCGCGATCCCATGGACATTTAACTCGCAATTCGTCCAATACATCAAGCAATTGCCCGAAGGCTTCCATTTTTTCCTGTCTTGTACTCATGATAATATTATGTATAGGTCAAAGGCACGAATTAGTAAACTCTGTTGTTTCTTCTAATTCGTGCCTTTTTATTATATTAAAATCTCGTCAACTCGTTCCCTTGTCAACTTGTTTACTTTTCATTTGCTTTTGAACTGCTTCAATCCGCCTTGCAGGAATTTGATATATTTATCAACATCCTCATCAAAAGCGTATGAAGGAGCAAGCGGTTTGCCTTCAGAATCCAACAGAACATAGAAAGGCTGAGCATTAGCTCCAAACTTGCTTCTTTGCAGATAACTCCACTTGTCACCGATAGTTCTCAGTTTACGTGTCTTGCCATTTTCTTCGATTGTGATAGGCTCAGGAAGTTTTGTCTTGTCGTCCACCATCAAAGTGATAAGAACATAATCATTTTCAAGAATGTCTTTTACTTTCGGATCAGTCCAGACTGAAGCTTCCATTTTACGGCAGTTTACACAACCATAACCTGAGAAGTCGATAATTACCGGCTTATTCTGTTTCTTCGCATATTCCATACCGCTTTCGTAGTCGTCGAATGCAGCGTGAACTTCATCATCATACAAGTTGAAATCCTGAGTGTACAAAGGTGGAGCAAATGCGCTTATCGCTTTCAACGGCGCTCCCCATAAACCAGGAATCATATATATAGCGAATGCAAAAGAAATAATAGACATGAACAATCGTGGAACAGAAACATACTTCAGCTCACTATCATGGCTGAATTTGATTTTGCCCAACAAATACATTCCAAGCATTGCAAATATTACAATCCAAAGCACGATGAATACTTCGCGGTCCAACAATCTCCATCCGTAAGCCAAATCCGCAACAGAAAGGAACTTCAAAGCCAAAGCCAATTCAAGGAAACCAAGAACAACTTTAACTGAGTTCAACCATCCACCAGATTTAGGCATACTCTGAAGCATATTAGGGAAGATTGCGAACAAGCTGAAAGGAATAGACAATGCCAAAGCAAAACCAAACATTCCTATAGCCGGACCAATCTTGCTTCCCATTGATGCAGCCTGCACAAGCAATGTTCCGATAATCGGACCAGTACAAGAGAATGAAACCAACACCAAAGTGAACGACATGAAGAATATACTGATAATACCAGTTGTAGAATCAGCCTTGCTGTCCAACTTATTTGTCCATGAAGCCGGCAATACCAATTCGAATGCTCCGAAGAATGAAACAGCAAACAAAACCAGCAAGCCAAAGAAAATGATATTGAATATAGCATTAGTTGATAAATCATTCAATGCGCTTGCCCCAAAAATACCTGTAATAAGAAGTCCTAATACAAGGTATATTACAATGATTGACAAACCATAAGTCAAAGCATCACGAATAGCCTTAGAACGATTCTTAGTACGTTTCAGGAAGAAACTTACTGTCATTGGAATCATCGGCCATACACAAGGCGTAAGTAAGGCAACCAAACCTCCAAGGAATCCGGCGAAGAAGATAAACAGCCAACTTGTATCGGTTGCGGATACTGTTGAATCTCCGAATGCTTTCAATTCGTCAATTACAGGAGTCCACAATTCTTTGGCAGTTGTAACACTGTTGGATGTTATATTTCTCGGTTTTTCTTCAATTTGTTTGATTGGTATTTTTACATCAGCCTGATTCATATCCTTATCTGTTTCCGGTTCTGTTTTAATCGTTTCATCAGGCTGAGTGCTGCCAGAGTTTGATATAGCAGCCAAAGTCTTTTCTACATTTATATTATTCTTGTCGAATGAGAAACTTTCCTGTTCCGGCGGAAGACAATTCTCATCGTTACAAGCCATGAATTCAACAGCTCCTTCAATTTTAAACTTCTTAGGGTCTGTGATTTTTATTGTTTGTGAGAACTTTACCTCTTTGGCAAACCATCTCAAATTCATTGCGAACTGTTCGTCATATACAGTAGTTGCTTCTTTTGAAGCTGTAGGTTTTCCTACAAGTTCAGCTCCTCTTATATCTTCAAAGATAAATGATGTTGAAACTGGTCCGCCTTCAGGCAAATTCATGTCATACAAGTGCCATCCTTTGTCGATTTCGGCACTGAATACGATAGTCTTTTCTGCTGTTTCCGAATCAGACAATGAGAACTTCCATTTTACAGGAGTCAGAATCTGAGCCTGAACAGTCAGAGCTAGAATCGTAAAAGTCAATAAGCAAAAGAGTTTCTTCATTTTAATTATACGTTTGAATAGTTTTTATTTTGTTAATGATTTGAAAGAATCCGGAATTCTAGTGTCGAAACACATTTCTTCTCCTGTTTCAGGATGGATAAAGTAAAGTTTCTGAGCGTGAAGCATCAGTCTGCCAACCGGACTAGTCTCGGCATTATATTTGAAATCTCCGGCAATCGGATGACCAATATATTCCATCTGTGCTCTAATCTGGTTCTTTCGTCCTGTTTCCAGATTAAGCTCCAGAAGAGAATAGGTGCCATTGCTGCGCAACACTTTATATCTTGTTATGGATTCTTTTCCTCCGTCATTCACAACATACACTCTTGCCTTGTCGTTTTCTTTCAGCTGAGTGTTTATCAATCCAAAGTCTTTTTCCGGACGACCTTCAACCACTGCAACGTAAGTACGTTCAGTAATTACATCATTCCAGTTGCTTTGCATCTTTTCCTGTACGGCACGAGTTTTGGCAAACATCATCAGTCCGGAAGTCTCTCGGTCCAGACGGTGCAAGACGAACAATTTGTTTCTCGGGTCTGATTTCTTCAGATAATCGCTGAGGATGTGGAATGCAGTGCGCTCTCTTACTTTCTGTGTTGAAACTGACAGTAAGCCTTCTTTCTTGTTTACAACGATAAGAAACTCGTCTTCCCACACAATGTTGAGCAGAGGATTGTTGAACGCAACCTTTCCGCGCTCATAGCTAATCATAACCTCGTCGCCCGGCTCAAGCGGAGCATCAAACTGCGTAGTTACGTTTCCGTTCACTAAAATCTGTCCGTGTGCCAAAAGAGCTTTCACAGAACTTTTACTCTGTTCTTTAAGCAACTCAAACAGGAAAGCCAGCAATGTGTTGCTTTCTGCTACGGTTACTTTACGGCCCCTTGGTGTATTGTCCTTTCTGTAAGGTCGTTTTTTGTTAAAACCTTGTTTCATTTTTCTGTTTAAATTATGCTTTTGCAAAGATACTGCCATTTGACAAATCGTGCAAAGCAGAAGCTTTTAACAGCGTTTATTTTACGATATTTTTTCTTTTAGGAAATGTCCGGTGTATGAAACCTCACATTTTGCTACTTCTTCCGGTGTTCCGCAGCATACGATATTACCTCCTTCTTTACCACCTTCAGGACCGAGGTCGATAATATAGTCGGCACATTTTATCACATCCATATTATGCTCGATGATAACAACCGTATGTCCTTTTTCGATAAGAGCATTGAACGCTTTCAGCAGCGTCTTTATGTCGTGGAAATGAAGTCCCGTTGTCGGTTCGTCAAATACGAACAGAGTCGGCTGCTGTTTTTCCTGTCCGAGATAATAAGCCAACTTGACACGCTGGTTTTCTCCGCCGGAAAGGATTGAAGAAGATTGTCCCAGTTTTATATATCCAAGACCGACATCCTGCAGAGGTTTCAGCTTCTTCACTATCTTCTTTTCCTGCGAGCCATTGCCTTCGCCGAAGAATTCGATAGCCTGGTTCACTGTCATCTCCAGAACATCATAAATGTTGGCTCCTTTATATTCCACCTCAAGCAGGTCTTTCCTGAATCTTTTTCCGTGGCATTCCTCACATTCCAGAGTGATATTTGCCATAAATTGCATTTCCACGGTAATCTTTCCTTCGCCTTTACATTCTTCGCATCGTCCGCCTTCCTTGTTGAACGAGAAGAAAGCGGGAGTAAATCCCAATTGCTTTGCCAAAGGCTGCTCGCCAAATAGTTTTCTTATCTCATCATAAGCGCCGACATAAGTAACGGGATTTGAGCGGGAACTCTTTCCGATGCTGTTCTGGTTTACAAATTCCACATCTTTTATCAGATGAATATCTCCCGAAATTTCCGAACAGCTCACCGTCAGACGGCTCACATTGTCGAGTTTCTGGCGGACACCTTCATAGAATATGTCTCTTACGAGCGTACTTTTCCCCGAACCGCTCACACCTGTAACTACAGTCATAATGTTGAGCGGGAAGCGGACATTCACACCTTTAAGATTATTCTTCCAGGCATTCTTTATTTCGATATAATTATTCCACGGACGATGATATGGCGGCAATTCAATCTTGTCTTCTCCTGTGAGATATTTCACAGTGAAGCTGTTGCTGTTCTTAGGTAATTTGTTTATATCTCCCTGGAAAACAACCTCACCACCAAGGCGGCCGGCTTTCGGTCCAATGTCAATTATATAGTCTGCCGCACGGATTATTTCCTCGTCGTGCTCAACAACCACAACAGTGTTGCCCAGCTCTTTCAGTTGTCTCAGAACTTTTATGAGCAAATCCGTGTCGCGTGAGTGTAAGCCAATGCTAGGTTCATCCAATATATACAATGAACCGACAAGGCTGCTGCCGAGCGAAGTCGCAAGACTTATGCGCTGGCTTTCACCGCCGGATAAAGTAGCTGACAGGCGGTCCAGAGTGAGATAACTCAAACCAACGTCAACAAGAAATTGAAGTCGGTTATTAATTTCCATAAGCAGACGTTTTCCGATTGCCGCGTCAGTTTCGCTAAGCTGAAGATTGTCGAAAAAAACTTTCAGTTCCGAAACCGGCATTTCCACCAGGTCGGCAATAGTTTTTCCTCCAACTTTCACGTATAAAGCTTCTTTCTTAAGTCTTTTCCCTTTACATTCCGGGCAAGTAGTTTTTCCTCTGTATCGTGCAAGCATCACTCTGTATTGCACTTTATAGAGATTTTCCTCCACATGTTTGAAGAAATCATCAATAGAATATACACCCAGAGCGCCGTGCCACAGCAAATCCTTTTCTTTCTCAGTCAGTTCGTTGTAAGGACGATGAATAGGAAAGTCGTATTTCTGGCTAGCCGCGATAAATTCCTTGAGCCATTCGCCCATCACTTCGCCTTTCCAGCAGACCACAGCACCCTGATAAACCGAAAGACTTTGGTCCGGAATCACAAGTTGTTCATCAATTCCAAGGATTTTGCCATATCCTTCGCATTTAGGGCAGGCACCTAGCGGATTGTTGAAATTGAACATCATTTCCGTCGGTTCCTCAAATTTGATTCCGTCTGCCTCGAATTTCATCGAAAACTCTTTGCATACGGTTTCTTCCGGAAGATATAATCTTATGCGGCAAGTGTTGCAGCCTTCGAAGAATGCAGTCTCCACTGAATCGGCAAGGCGGCTCAGCAAAGTCTTGTCGTCCGAAATCACAAGTCGGTCTATCATCAGCTCTATATCCTTTTTGAGCAATTCTTCGTCGGCAATAACTTCCGGAATCCTGTATGTTTTGTCGTCGATATACAGTCTGGTATATCCTTTTTTCTGAAGTATTTCCAATTCCTCCTTGCGTGAATGCCCGTTGTTGCAGATTACCGGAGCAAACACAGCGAAGCGTGTGCCCGAAGGATATTCCATCACGGCATTGACAACGTCTTTAGTCTGATGTTTCTTTACCTCGTCGCCCGAAATCGGAGAATAAGTCTTGCCGATTCTTGCAAACAACAGTCTGAGATATTCATATATTTCAGTGGAAGTTCCCACAGTTGAGCGTGGATTTCGTGCCGTAACCTTCTGTTCAATGGCAATTGCAGGCGGGATGCCTTTTATATAGTCGCATTCCGGTTTGCTCATTCTTCCCAGGAACTGGCGGGCATAAGCTGAAAGACTTTCGACGTAGCGTCGCTGCCCTTCGGCATAAAGAGTGTCGAATGCAAGTGAAGATTTTCCGCTGCCGGACAATCCTGTTATCACAACCAGTTTGTCGCGCGGGATTTCAACGTCTATATTCTTAAGATTGTTTACTCTCGCTCCTTTTATGAAAATAGAATTACTCTCAGACATAATATTTGTGACCTTTATACTTATGTATGCAAAACTACATAAAAACATGAACCCTGGCAAATCTTTTGTTTTTTGAGCAGAATAGGCTAATTTTGCCAAATTTCCGGAACCAGTGATTGGATACTCCGATATTTTATTGCCGTGGATTCGGATGGAAAAACTTTTTCATGCGGATGAAAATTTATTTTCTCTTATATGAAAAACTTTATTCTTCCCGATGAAAAAAGTTTTTCACGGCGGAGAATTACGCTGAAAATGTAATTGATTGAAATTTAGATATTAAAGGAAACAGGTCTTTAGATATATAGAAAGGCATTTTTCCTTGAAAACCAAGTTTGAGATGAAGACTAATAAATTGGCCGTCCTTTTATGGGCTTGTTTGGTTTTGCTGGCAGCATCGTGTTCTTCCAGCCGACATATTGAGAGCACGGAAAATGTTTATAAAAGTCCGAAACGGGAGTTCCGCGGAGCTTGGATACAGACTGCTTTCCAAAGTGAATACAGCGAAATGTCTGTTGCCGAGATGCGAAAAAGTTTTATCCGCAAGCTGAATTATTTGCAGCGTTGCGGCATCAATGCCATAATATTCCAGGTTCGTCCGGAAGCCGACGCATTCTATCGCTCAAAGATTGAACCTTGGAGCCGTTTCTATACAGGCGAACAAGGTGTTGCTCCGGAAGGAAATTTCGATGTGATGGCTTTTCTCATCAAGGAATGCCACAAGCGCAATATGGAATTTCACGCATGGCTGAATCCTTACAGAGCAAGTACAGCGGGAAAGACTAAATTTGCCGACAACCATATTTACTACAAGCATCCGGAATGGTTCGTGACTTATAACAAGCAGATATTGTTTGACCCGGGAATTCCTGATTGCCGCGATTTCATTTGCCGTGTGATTAGGGATATTGTTACTAGATATGACGTTGACGCAATCCATATGGACGACTATTTCTATCCGTATCCGGTTGCCGGAATGTCGTTCCCTGACGAACACAGTTTCCGAAAATACGGAATTCCGGAAGGATTCACCGAATCGCAGCGTGCAGACTGGCGCCGCGACAATGTGAATAAACTTGTGAGCGAAATCAAACGAACAATTCTTCTGACTAAACCTTGGGTGCGTTTCGGTATAAGTCCCTTCGGTATTTATCGCAACCAGCGAAGCACTCCGGACGGTTCCGGCAGCAAAACCAAAGGATTACAGAACTACGACGACTTGTATGCCGATGTTCTTCATTGGGTAAAACAGGGATGGATTGACTATAATATGCCTCAGATTTATTGGGAGATAGGTCATCCGGCTGCCGACTATTCAACTCTTGCAAAATGGTGGAATAAAAATGCTTATGGCGGACATCTGTATTTTGGTCAGGATGTGGCACGCACAATGAAGGCAGAACAGCTCACACGCAAGATGCGTATGGAAAGACGACTTCCAAACGTGGGCGGCAATTGCTTCTGGCCGGCAAATGAAATTCTTTGGGACAATGGCGGAGTTGCCGACAGCCTTAAACGGAATTATCACCGCTATCCGGCTCTTATTCCGGCATATACACATATGCACAACAAAGCTCCTGAGGAAGTGAAGAAGCTGAAAACAGAATGGACTGCCGACGGATATATCCTTCACTGGCAGGCAGAGCAGAGCAAGACAAATCCGGAGCTGGCAAACTATTTCGTAGTTTACAGATTCGACAACAAGGAAACAGTTGATTTGAGCAATCCGGCGAAGATTGTGAAAATCACCCGAAACTGCTTTTACAAGCTTCCTTATGACGACGGAAAGGTGAAATACAAATATGTGGTTACGGCTGTGGACCGCTTTCACAACGAAAGTAACGGAAAATCTAAGAAAGTCAAGCTGTAAATTCATTTAAATTCACTAATTTTGCGAGCTAATGAGCCTAATAGGGAAGGGCTTGCGTGAGATTTTTCTCCGGACAAGCTGAGCCCTTTCGGCTTAATGAAACAGAAATTTAAGAAAAACAGATAAATCAAATGGAATTAGCAAGTAAGTACAATCCCGCAGATGTAGAGGGAAAGTGGTACCAGTATTGGCTGGACAACAAACTATTCAGTTCAAAACCAGACGGCCGTGAACCTTATACAGTCGTTATTCCTCCTCCAAATGTTACAGGTGTGCTTCACATGGGACACATGCTTAACAACACCATTCAGGATATCCTTGTGCGCCGCGCACGTATGAAAGGTAAGAATGCATGCTGGGTTCCTGGAACAGACCACGCATCTATTGCTACAGAAGCAAAGGTCGTAAACCGTTTGGCTCAGCAGGGAATCAAGAAAACAGACTTGACTCGCGAGGAATTCTTGAAACATGCATGGGAATGGACTGACGAACATGGTGGAATCATCCTGAAGCAGCTTCGCAAACTTGGAGCTTCATGCGACTGGGACCGCACAGCTTTCACTATGGACGAAGAACGCAGCGCAAGCGTTATCAAAGTGTTTGTTGACCTTTACAACAAAGGCTTGATTTACCGTGGCGTACGTATGGTGAACTGGGACCCGAAAGCTTTGACTGCTCTTTCTGATGAGGAAGTAATCTACAAGGAAGAACACAGCAAGTTGTTCTATCTTCGCTATAAAGTTGAGGGTGATCCTGAAGGACGTTATGCAGTGGTTGCTACAACTCGTCCGGAAACAATCATGGGTGATACTGCAATGTGTATCAATCCTAACGACCCTAAGAACCAGTGGTTGAAGGGCAAGAAGGTGATAGTTCCTCTTGTTAACCGTGTTATTCCGGTAATCGAGGACGATTATGTAGATATCGAATTCGGTACAGGTTGCTTGAAAGTTACTCCGGCTCACGATGTGAACGACTATATGTTGGGCGAGAAATATAACTTGCCTTCAATTGATATTTTCAACGATAACGGAACTTTGAGCGAAGCCGCAGGTCTGTATGTCGGAATGGACCGTTTCGATGTTCGCGAGCAGATTGAAAAAGATCTTGCAGCTGCCGGTTTGTTGGAAAAAGTTGAGGCTTATACAAACAAGGTTGGTTTCTCAGAACGTACAAATGTTGCTATCGAACCGAAACTGTCAATGCAGTGGTTCCTTAAGATGCAGCATTTCGCTGACATGGCTTTGCCACCGGTAATGAACGATGAGTTGAAATTCTATCCTCCAAAGTATAAGAATACATACAAGAACTGGTTGGAAAATATCAAAGACTGGTGTATCAGCCGTCAGTTGTGGTGGGGACACCGCATCCCGGCTTACTTCTTGCCTGAAGGAGGTTTCGTAGTTGCCGAAACAGCTGAGGAAGCATTGAAGCTTGCAAAAGAAAAGACTGGCAATGATTCTTTGAAAGTTGAAGATTTGCGTCAGGACGAAGATTGTTTGGATACATGGTTCTCTTCTTGGTTGTGGCCAATTTCATTGTTTAATGGTATCAATAATCCTGGCAACGAAGAATTGAAATATTATTATCCGACAAGCGACTTGGTGACTGGTCCGGATATTATCTTCTTCTGGGTTGCACGTATGATTATGGCGGGTTACGAATATATGGGTGATATGCCATTCAAGAATGTTTATTTCACTGGTATTGTTCGTGACAAACTCGGACGCAAGATGTCAAAATCATTGGGTAACTCACCTGACCCACTGGATTTGATTGAGAAATATGGTGCTGACGGTGTCCGCATGGGTATGATGTTGTCGGCTCCTGCTGGTAACGATATCTTGTTCGATGATGCATTGTGCGAACAGGGACGTAACTTCAACAACAAGATTTGGAACGCATTCCGTCTGATTAAAGGCTGGTCTGTATCTGAAGAAGTTGCAACTCCTGCTTCTGCTGAACTTGCAGTTAAGTGGTTCGAGTCAAAGATAAATGCTGTTACTGCTGAAGTTGACGACTTGTTCAACAAATATCGCTTGAGCGAAGCTTTGATGGCAATCTATAAATTGTTCTGGGACGAGTTCTCAAGCTGGTATCTGGAAATGATCAAACCGGCGTTCGGACAGCCAATCGATGCCAAGACATATCAGGCAACATTAGGCTTTATGGACAAATTGCTTCACCTGCTTCATCCGTTCATGCCATTTATCACAGAAGAATTGTGGCAGCAGCTTGTTGAACGCAAACCGGGCGAAAGCTTGATGGTTGATGCAATGAAGGAAGATACAACTGTTGATGAAGCTTTGCTTTCTGTTATGGAAGTATCGAAGGAAGTAATCAGCGGTGTCCGCACAATTCGTTTGCAGAAGGCAATTGCTCAGAAAGAAACTTTGTCGCTTGAAGTTTTGGGCGAAAGTCCGGTTGCTTCAATGAATGCGGTTATCGAGAAAATGTGTAATCTTTCTTCTATCTCAGTTGTTGAGGCTAAATCAGAAGGAGCGGCAGCATTTATGGTTGGAACAACTGAATATGCAGTTCCTCTTGGCAACCTTATCAATGTTGAAGAAGAATTGGCTAAACTTGAAGAAGAGCTGAAATATCAGCAGGGCTTCCTTGCTTCAGTAATGAAAAAGCTGGGCAACGAAAACTTTGTTAGCAAGGCTCCGGCTAAGGTAATCGAAATGGAACGTAAAAAGCAGGCTGATGCTGAATCAAAGATTAAGTCTATTGAGGAAAGTATTGCGGCTTTGAAAAAATAATTTTTGGTTGACAAGGCTACAGATACGAGTTGACAAGGATTTGTGTCTTGTCAACTTATGGCGAAGCTATAGAAAAATGTCCCGGATGTTTTTTCGTCCGGGACATTTTTTGTTATTATATTGCCAGTCTGTTTCTATAAATTGTTATCTTTGGGATGCAGTAAATATAAAATCTAAGTGCAATGGAAAAATCAAGAAGAACTTTTTTTAAACAAAGTCTGTTGGGAGCATTGGCAGTCGGTGGATTGCAAATCCCAAGAGAAGTAGCAGCAGAGCCTGTTGTGGCAAAGAAGCCTAAGGCTGTGAATCCTTTCAAATTGGGAATGGCGGGATATACTTTTGTCAATTTCGATTTGGAAACTACTCTTAAAACATTGAAGCGTCTGGATATACATTATTTGTGTATCAAGAATTTCCATCTTCCTTTTGACAGCACAGATGAGCAGATAAAGGCTTTCCATGAAAAATGTGCGTCTTATGGAGTTACGGGTTACGCAGTAGGTCCGATATATATGAAATCGGAAGAGGAAGTTGACAAGTATTTCGAATATGCGAAAAGAGTAGGTGTAAAGACAATTGTGGGTGTGCCAAACTATGAATTACTGCCTTATGTTGATAAAAAGGTGAAAGAATATGATTTCAATTATGCTATTCACCTTCACGGACCGGATATAAAGACTTATCCTGATGCGACAGATGTTTGGGAACATACCAAGGATTTGGACCCGCGCATCGGAATGTGTCTGGATGTCGGTCATGATTTGCGTAACGGATGCGACCCTGTTGCCGATTTCAGGAAATATCACACACGTGTTTTCGACGTGCATATAAAAGATGTTACTGATGCTTCGAAGGCAGGAAAGGGAATCGAGATTGGACGTGGAAAAATAGATTTCCCGGCTCTTATCAAAGTTATGCGCGAAGTAAACTATACAGGAGTTTGCAGCCTGGAATATGAAAAGGATATGAAAGACCCGTTCCTTGGAATTGCTGAATCTATCGGATATTTCAAGGCGGTCTGCGATATAATTTGATGTTGTTAATATGAATTGCCGGAATGTTGCAAAACTAATTTAAACACAGAGACGCAGAGTACACAGAGATTTTTTTGTTATTTATTCTCAATGTGTTGCCTCTGTGACTTTGTGCCTCTGTGTTTGATTTGAATGTTTTGCAACATCCACATGTATAATATGTTGAATATGAAAATAAGAAGTATTTGTTTTTTGCTTTTGGGAGCAGTTTGTTCGGCTTGCAGTTCGATGCGTCAGTTTAATGTCGAAACATACAATCCTGCAGATATAACTTATCCGAGAGGAGTTGAGACTGTGTTGATGGTGAATAATGCCGTGGCACAACCTTCTGACGTTGGCTATACTTATATGCTGCATGGAAAATCGCAAGATACTTGCCGTGCCGAAGCAGACAGCGCATTGATTGAGTTTTGCCGTTCGCTCGGAACAACAATTGCAAATGCTTCTTATTTTAAAGATGTCCGATTGCTTGATGAGCCTTACCGCCTCGACAGCATATATATGAGGGAAAGAAAGTTGTTGCCTTCGGAAGTAAAACAGCTTTGCGAGCAGAATGGAACTGATGCCATCATATCATTGGAAAAGATTCTTTTCGTTATGGAAAAGAATATAGAAACTGATTTGAGGATTGGTATGGAACATGGAACTGTAAAGGTAAATATGACAGGAGTTCTGCGTACTTATGTCCCGGAGAAAGATAGACCGATGGCTTCCGTTGTGTTGCAGGATTCTGTAATGTGGGAAGAATATGCTCCGGATGTTCGCAGACTTAATAATTTGTTGCCACTTCCGGATCAGGCATTGCGTGTTGCTGCATCTTATATTGCATCTACAATGTCAGAGCATTTCATTCCTCACTGGTCGGAAAGCGGACGCTGGTATTATCATAACACAGGTGCGAGATGGAAAGAAGCTTCGGCATTTGCTTCTGCCGGTAAATGGGATTTGGCTGAGGAAAAATGGACATTGATAGAGAAGGCTACTTCAGATAAATCAGGAAAAGCAAAGGCTTGCTCGAACCTTGCTTTAGCTTGTGAGATGCAGAGCCGCTTTGATGAAGCTCTTTCCTGGGCAAAGAAATCAGCTTCGTTTTTTGCAGAGTCAGAAGGAGATAAAGGTGAAAATACAGTGCTTCTGAATGCATATGTCAAAGTTCTTGAGGAACGTATTTTGGCTGATAAGAAACTAAATATTCAAATTGGTGAATAATTTGTATGTTTTTTTATTACTTTTGACAATGATTAAAACATAATAAATATGAGTGAGAATAAAGCAAACGTACAGCCTGTACTAGAGTCGTTTTTTACTTCGGCTCTTAATAAGATAACAAACGGAAAAGAACAGAAAATGTTCAGTGATTTGTTTGTTCAGGTGGATTCAGAAAGCGGTGAAGTTCTGCTTTTTGATGATGAGGAACGCCTTTTGGAAAAAACAATCATATTTGATTGGGTAAACAGTCCGGAAGGAGAAGAAGATTTCCAGAAGAAAGTCACACCTATTTTGCGGGCGGTATTTTCTATTCTTGCCACGAAAAATATTTTTGACAGTCCTAACTTTATTAAGCCTTTTTCAGTAAGTCTTACGAATGAAGATTTTCTTGTGCTTGAGGAACTTTTGTTTATTGACGACGACACACTTCGTTTGGACGACCCGCTGCTTAAAGATTTGGATGCAGAATTGGACGAATTTCTTGCAAAATTACTTTCCGATGTTGAATAAAAGTAATAATTTTGCTTTGTTCTAGAATAAAAATTGGTTTGCCGAAATGGCTCAGTTGGTAGAGCAACGCATTCGTAATGCGTGGGTCACGGGTTCGAGTCCCGTTTTCGGCTCAAAGGTGTATTTTGTCTTTACAGTCCACGTCAGGAAGTTCACATTCCACAGTGCAGTGTCTTACTCCTTTATCTGCAAACAGTAGTTTTACCTTTTGTTTTCCTGTTTCATAATCCGAAAGATTATTCAATACAATATGCAGAGTTGCTGCATTTTCTGTAGTGCTTATTGCCCATATATGCAGATGATGCCAGCTTTCAACTTCTTCAATATCACTTAATCCGTTTTCTATTTCTTTTATTGAAACAGACGAAGGAACAGCATCGAGTGAAAGATAAATGCTTTCTTTAAGTAGCCTGAATGTGGAAATGAATATTATAACTACGATGAACAAACTTATAATAGCATCTATAATATATAAATGTGTGTAAGCTATTATAATTCCCGAAACCACAACTCCGACAGAGACCAAAGTATCCATTAGCATATGGAGATATGCGCCTCTTACGTTAAGGTCGTGTTTGTTGTCGCGATTCAAAAGCCATGCCGTAAGCCCATTAATCAGAATGCCGATTCCGGCCGTCCAGCTTATTGCTTCACCCGAAATTACAGACGGATTCTTTAGTTTATAGAAACATTCCAACATAATTGCTCCAACTGCTACAAGAAGTATTATCGCATTAAGTAACGAAACAAGTATTGTGCTTTTCTTATAACCATAAGTAAAATGTTTATTAGCCTTTAATCCGGACATTCGGATTGCAATCAAGGCAAGTAACAGACTGAATACGTCGCTTAAGTTGTGCCCTGCATCAGAAAGTAATCCCAACGAGTCGTATAAAATACCTACAGTAGCTTCTGTAACAACATAGATGCTGTTCAGCAATATACAGAAAATAAATACACGGTTTAATGTGTAGTTTCTATGATGATGTTCATGTGTATGTGCCATATGTATGTTGATTTTTGTCGGGTAAATTTATGGTAAAAAGGGGATAAAGCAAAAGTAGGAATGTATAAAAATAGGACCGAACCTATGTTAATTTAGATTCGGCCCTATTTGAACTTATAAATACATATAAAGTCTATCTTATTTCTTCTCCACCATCTTCTTCAATTCCTCAATAGTCAAAGAAATAACCTTCCCACTTTGCTTTCCGTTAAGATAAGTGACAACTCTTATGCGAGTAGCATCTTTTGGAATACTCAGAGGTTCTGTATATTTAGTACTGAATTTATCAGGGTCTGTATTGTCGAATGTGTAGAAGATTTCTGATTCGGCGATTTCAGAACCTAACTTAATCATAAGCTTGTCGTTTTCCATATATGGAGTAACAATAGCATTATACATGCTGCGTGCATAATTGATTTGAGCAACGTCAGCACGTTCAAAATGCTGTTCAACGCGAGGCCAGAAATTGTTCCAGTCAGTTTTTGCCGGTCCGCTCCAAAGTACTTCGGCTAAAGCCCAACCACGAGGCCAAAGCATATATTCAGCATGGCGGAATGTTGGTATAGCTTCAGTCCATAAGTTTCCTTGTCCACCCAGAACCATATCTGAAGAAACTCCTTCCGGAACTGGATTGAAACTGTAGCTGTCACTCAGGCGGCACATTGAATATGTGACAGGTTCAACAGAAGGTTCGCCCTGATATAAATCCAGATAACAATGCTGAGTTGGAGTCATTATTACATGATGATTAGCTTTAGCAGCTTTTATACCGCCTTCCATACCGCGCCAGCTCATAACAGTTGCTTCCGGAGCAAGTCCGCCTTCAAGTATTTCGTCCCATCCGATAAGCTTTTTGCCTTTTTCTTTCAGCATTGATTCCAGTCTGTGAATACAATAACTCTGAAGTTCTTCTTCATTCTTCAGATTCTCAGCTTTCATGCGAGCCTGACATCTTGGGCATTTATGCCAAAAACCTTTGAAACATTCATCACCGCCGATATGGATATATTCGTCAGGGAATAAAGCGGCAACTTCTGTGAACACTTTGTCGAGCCATTCAAATGTAGATTCTTTTCCGATACAAAGTGTGTTTTCGTCTTCACCATAAAATTTGTTTCCTACATTTATTGTCTTAGGTGCATTCATGCATGACAATTCCGGATATGCAACCAACGCTGCAAGGCTGTGTCCCGGAACATCAATTTCTGGAATAACTCTGATATATCTTTCTTTTGCATAAGCCAGAACTTCTTTTACGTCTTCTTGAGTGTAATATCCGCCGTAAGTAGTAGCTTCACCTTCCTGTTGAGGCTGTCTGCTCCACCAGTCGCCAACACGTTCGGCACGCCATGCTCCTTTTTCAGTCAGTTTTGGAAGAGACTTTATTTCCAGACGCCAGCCTTGGTCGTCGCTCAAATGCCAGTGGAAAACATTCATTTTGTATTCTGCCATCTGGTCAATCAGCTTCATTACTTCTTCTTTGGTGAAGAAATGGCGGCTTACGTCGAACATTATACCACGCCAAGGGAATTGAGGTTTGTCGGTGATTTCACCACATTGTACTGTCCATTTGATGTTATCCACCTTTGATGGAGATTTCACTTCTTTTGGTAACATCTGTAAAACAGACTGCACACCATAGAATATACCGGCAGGTTTATATGCAGATATTTCTATACCGCTGGAAGTTATTTTCAGTTTGTAACCTTCGTTACCAAGAGTTTCATCATCAATTAATGAAAATGTAATATCTCCTTTTTCCTTAACATCAAGTTTAAAACCGAAAGCAGGTTCGATTTTGTTGTTCAAAAATTGAGCGATGTTTTTTAGCTCATCATTCTGACCGGCACCAATTACGGTTGACTGGCTTAAGGTGAAATACTGATTTTCGAAAACAGATTCCTGAGGAATTGGAATCAAAGCTGCATTGTTTGCTTCTGAGGTTGATTTGTCTGTACAACTGCTTGCGCCCAAAAGTAACCCGGCAAGCGATAGCGATAATATGAATTTTTTCATTATATATATTGTTTGTTTAAGTTCTTGAGTTTTTTTATAGTAAACAAGGCTTCAGAGACAAGTTGACAAGGTCAAAACAACTGTAACTTTACAATTTATTATCTAAAAAGCTTGTTAACTCGTCTCCTTGTCAACTTGTTGTCTGTAAGTTGAGCTTGCAAAACTTGAATTTATAACAAAAAGGCTTCTGATAATTGTTATCAGAAGCCTTTTTGTTAGTAGCGCGTCCGGGACTCGAACCCGAGTTTCCGCCGTGAGAGGGCGGCGTCCTAGGCCACTAGACGAAAGCGCCATATCATAATTTGTATATAATGTCCGTTTTTCTTTAGACGTTGCAAATATAGCGATTATTTTAATTAACCAAATATTTTTGCCAGAAAATTATTTATTTTACCTTTGCCACAGTAATAAGAATAAACTCGAGTTCCGTAAAGTTAAACTTGCTTTAAGTAGTCAAGAAGTTTGGAGGACTTTAGATTAATACTTCTTGTTTGCTGGCAAAGCAAAACTTGTTAACTACTTGCTGATTTACTTTCGAAATTTGAAATAATAAAAATAATTACTAATACCAGTATTATAAATAACTATTATTATGGCAGAACAAAAAGAAAAACTTTTCTCTGAATTCGCCCCGGTCTCAAAAGAAGAATGGGTTGCGAAGATTACGGCCGACCTTAAAGGCGTTCCGTTTGAGAAAAAGCTTATTTGGAAAACAGGAGAAGGATTTAATGCAAATCCTTTCTATCGTTTGGAAGATTTGGAAGGTTTGAACACAACAACATCTCTTCCTGGTGAATTCCCATTTGTTAGAGGTACAAAGAAAGACAACAATTGGTATGTTCGCCAGAACATTGAAGTTTCTTGTGTAAAAGCTGCAAACGAAAAAGCATTGGACGTTCTTAACAAAGGTGTAACTTCTTTAGGTTTCATCATTAAGGGCGACGATGTAACTGCTGAAAACATCGCTGCATTGTTGGATGGCATCTGTCCGGAATGTGTTGAATTGAACTTCAACACTTGCTTGTGCAAAGCTGAAAAACTAATCGGCATTTTGGCAGAATATTTCGCTTCAAAAGGCGTTGATGCTTCTAAATGCGTTGGTTCTGTAAACTACGACCCATTCAAAAAACCATTAATCAAAGGCAAAAAGAACGAAAATTGGGTTGAAACTGCATCTGCTGTGCTCAAAGCAGGTAAAGCTCTTCCTAAGTACAAAGTTTTGGCCGTTAATGCATTTGAATTGAACAATGCAGGTGCTTACATTTCTCAGGAATTAGGTTATGCATTGGCTTGGGGTAATGAATTGTTGGCTAAATTGACAGATGCTGGTTTCTCTGTTGATGAAGTCGCTAAAGCTATTAAATTCAACTTCGGTATCAGCTCTAACTACTTCATGGAAATCGCTAAGTTTCGTGCTGCTCGTTGGTTGTGGGCTGAAATCGTTGCTGCTTATAAACCTGCTTGTGACTGTGCTTGCAAAATGGCTGTTCATGCTCAGACTTCACAGTGGAACATGACTGTTTATGATGCACACGTTAACTTGCTTCGTTCTCAGACTGAAGCAATGTCTGCTGCAATTGCAGGTGTTGATTCAATCACAGTTCGTCCATATAACGAAACATTCGAAACTCCGGATGAATTTGCTGAACGTATCGCTCGTAACCAGCAGTTGTTATTGAAGGAAGAATGTCATTTCGACAAAGTTGTTGACCCTGCTGCAGGTTCATACACAGTTGAAGTGTTCACTAACTCAATTGCTGACGTTGCTTGGAAATTGTTCCTTGAAACAGAAGAAAAAGGTGGCTTCGGTGCATTGGCTAATGCCGGTGAAATCCAGGCTGCTGTTAATGCTTCAAACGTTGAACGTCATAAAGCAGTTGCAACTCGTCGTGAAACATTGCTTGGTACTAACCAGTTCCCTAACTTCACAGAAGTTGCTGCTGAAAAGATTAAGAAAGAAGAAGGTGCTTGCTGCTGCGCTGGCGCTGCTCACAATGATTGTGGTTGCGAAGGTGTAACTAAACTTGACTTCTCTCGTGGTGGTTCTGACTTTGAAGCTTTGCGTTTGGCAACAGAAAAGAGCGGTAAGACTCCTAAAGCATTCATGTTGACTATCGGTAACTTGGCAATGCGTTTGGCTCGTTCTCAGTTCTCTTGCAACTTCTTTGCTTGTGCAGGCTACAAGACTATCGATAACTTGGGCTTCGATACAGTTGAAGCTGGTGTTGAAGCAGCTGTAAATGCAGGTGCTGACATCGTAGTTTTGTGTTCAAGCGATGATGAATATGCTGAATTGGCTCCTGCTGCATTCAAGGCTTTGGCTGGTCGTGCTCAGTTCGTAGTAGCTGGTGCTCCTGCTTGCATGGAAGACTTGAAAGCTCAGGGTATTGATCAGTTCATCAATGTCAAGAGCAATGTATTGGAAACATTAAAGGGATTCAATGCTAAACTTGGAATATAATTATTAATTGAAACACAGAGACACGAAGACACGGAGATTTTATGGACAGAGATTGGTATAATGAAAGGACTAAGCAAATTATAGGTGCTGCTATTGAAGTTCACCGAGTGCTTGGCCCCGGATTACTGGAATCTGTTTATGAAATGTGTCTGAAAGAAGAATTATCCCGAATGGGATTGTCTGTTAAGTCCCAATTAGAATTTCCTGTAATTTATAAAGGAAAGTCTTTGGAGAAAACATTTAGGATAGACTTATTAGTCGAAGATAGTATAATAATAGAACTTAAAGCGGTTGAGCAAATTCAGCCGGTTCACGAAGTTCAGTTGTTGACTTATTTACGATTGACAGATAAACGTTTGGGGTTGTTGATAAACTTTAATGTTCCTGTTTTGAGAAAAGGAATTTGCAGAGTTATAAACGGAAAAATATATTAACCTCTGTTTCTCTGTGACTCTGTGTTTAAATAAAATATAAATATGAGACCAAATTTTAAAGATATAGATATTAAAAACGCCGGTTTTGCTGCCACTAACGCAGCTGAATGGGCTAAAGCCAATGGCATCGAAGCCAATTGGAAAACTCCGGAGCACATCGAAGTGAAGCCGGTTTATACAAAAGAAGACTTGGAAGGCATGGAACACTTGAACTTCGTTTCAGGTCTGCCTCCATATTTGCGTGGTCCGTATAGCGCAATGTATCCATTGCGTCCTTGGACAATCCGTCAGTATGCCGGTTTCTCAACAGCTGAAGAATCTAACGCATTCTATCGCCGTAACTTGGCTTCTGGTCAGAAAGGTTTGTCTGTAGCATTCGACTTGGCTACACACCGTGGTTACGATGCTGACAACGAACGTGTTGTTGGTGACGTTGGTAAAGCTGGTGTTTCTATCTGTTCATTGGAAAACATGAAAGTTTTGTTCGACGGTATTCCATTGAACAAGATGTCTGTTTCTATGACAATGAACGGTGCCGTTCTTCCTGTTATGGCATTCTACATTAACGCAGGTTTGGAACAGGGCGCTAAATTGGAAGAAATGGCTGGTACAATCCAGAACGATATCTTGAAAGAGTTCATGGTGCGTAACACATATATCTACCCACCTGAATTCTCAATGCGTATTATCGCTGATATCTTCGAATATACATCACAGAAGATGCCTAAGTTCAACTCAATCTCTATCTCAGGTTACCACATGCAGGAAGCTGGTGCAACAGCTGATATCGAAATGGCTTACACATTGTGTGACGGTTTGGAATATCTTCGTGCTGGTGTTAACGCTGGTATCGACATCGACGCATTTGCTCCACGTTTGTCATTCTTCTGGGCAATCGGTATGAACCACTTCATGGAAATTGCCAAGATGCGTGCTGCTCGTATGTTGTGGGCTAAGATTGTTAAGAGCTTCGGCGCTAAGAATCCTAAATCATTGGCATTGCGTACTCACTCACAGACTTCAGGTTGGTCTTTGACAGAACAGGACCCATTCAACAACGTTGGCCGTACTTGTATCGAAGCTATGGCTGCTGCTTTGGGTCACACTCAGTCATTGCACACTAACGCATTGGACGAAGCTATCGCGTTGCCAACAGACTTCTCTGCTCGTATCGCTCGTAACACTCAGATCTACATCCAGGAAGAAACTAAGGTCTGCAAACAGATCGACCCATGGGGCGGTTCTTACTATGTAGAATCTTTGACAAACGAATTGGTACACAAAGGTTGGGCTTTGATCCAGGAAATCGAAAGCATGGGTGGTATGGCTAAAGCTATCGAAACAGGTCTTCCTAAGATGCGTATCGAAGAAGCTGCAGCTCGCACTCAGGCTCGTATTGACTCTGGTGTTCAGACTATTGTTGGTGTTAACAAATATCGTTTGCCAAAAGAAGATCCAATCGATATTCTTGAAATCGATAACACAGCAGTTCGTAACGAACAGATTGATTTGTTGAAAGACTTGCGTGCTAATCGTGACGAAGCAGCAGTTCAGGAAGCTCTGGCTGCAATTACTGAATGTGTTAAGACTGGCGAAGGCAACTTGCTTGACTTGGCTGTTAAAGCAGCAGGTTTGCGTGCATCTTTGGGTGAAATCTCTGATGCTTGCGAAGCAGTTGTTGGTCGTTATAAAGCAATCATTAGAACAATTTCAGGCGTGTACTCATCAGAAACTAAAACAGACGCAGACTTCCAGCGTGCTTGCGAGCTTACAGCTGAGTTTGCTAAGAAAGAAGGTCGTCAGCCTCGTATCATGATCGCTAAGATGGGTCAGGACGGTCACGACCGTGGTGCAAAAGTTGTTGCTACAGGTTATGCAGACTGTGGTTTCGACGTAGATATGGGACCATTGTTCCAGACTCCGGCAGAAGCTGCTCGTCAGGCTGTAGAAAACGACGTTCACGTAATGGGTGTTTCTTCTTTGGCTGCAGGTCACAAGACTTTGGTTCCTCAGGTAATTGAAGAATTGAAGAAACTTGGCCGTGAAGATATCATCGTTATCGCAGGTGGTGTAATTCCGGCTCAGGATTATGACTTCTTGTATAAAGCTGGTGTTGCTGCTATCTTTGGTCCTGGTACTTCAGTTTCTAAAGCTGCTTGCCAGATTATGGAAATTTTGTTGGGCGAATAATTCGTTAACAATATATTCTGATATAAATAAAGCCGGGTGGATTTTCACCCGGCTTTTGTTCTTATGAGCATTTCTTGTACGAGAAAAAAAGGAAGGAGTTTAATATGTTAACAATTATTAGTAGTTCAGTTCTTGTGATAATAGCAATTGTAGGTTTTCTATATTTTAATTATCAGGAAAAAAAAGGAAATGAATCGTACGCATAATGATAAATAATTCAATATTTTGTTGACATTATTTATTAAAAACGATGTTTTTGCTAACATCATCTTTTTCAATTCAGAGCGTTTTTAATATAAAAATTAGGTAATAAGGAGTTTGTCCTAAATTCTTATCGGAAGAAAATTTACGTATTTACGGTTCCATTTCTATTTATTTACTGTAGTAAGTCCCGCTACTAAAGTAAATATATCCAAATATGTCTATATATATGTTGGAAAAATAGAGAAAAAAGGTGCTGTTACGCATGGAATGAACCTGGAAAGTGAAGTAAAACACGGTTTTTCTCTTTAATTCTGCACATTTTTACAATCATTTTGTAATTGACATTTTGATTGGTTTTGTGTTTTTGTTTCTTACAAACCTTGATTTTTTGTTCGTATATAATTAAAAATGGCTGATTGTTTAATAGCAATTAGCATTTAAATGTGATAAGTTGTAAATGCTTAACTCTTTCTCCTTGCGATAAATTTAATCTCTCTGTACTTTTATCCGAAAAAATCGATTCTCAGAGAGTTGATTTGACATAATGTCAAAAAATAGTGAATTTGTTTTGTGTTGACATTTTGATAAACAGATTTGAATATCTAGGCGTATATTTGAATAATATAGGATACGGTTAGGCATAATAAGATAAAAAACTTATTTTTGATTTTGCTTTGCGTTTGTCTTTCGCTATATTTGGATAGTGAAGATGTAATTCAAAATGTGGCGTATTTATTATTTTTAAAATAAATCATAATATAAAAATATGAGTTCAAAAATATTTCAAATAGATTCAGAAGTCTTGCAACAAGCAGAATTGTATGCAAGGCAACGTAATATTAATTTAAATAGATTGGTGGAGGATTTTATGCGTAAATTTATTCGTCAATCTCAAAATGAAAAGAATGATATAAAAGTGACCGCTTTTGTTGAAAGTTTAGGTGTTGATTTAAATCTTCCATCTGATTTTGATGATAAAAAAGCATATCAAGATTATTTAGGGGAGAAATATAAATGAAAAATAGAATATTTATTGATACAAATGTAATGATTGATTTGTTGGCTCATAGAGAACCTTTCTATTTGGCAGCAAAGAAAATATTCTCATTGGTTGATATGGGAAAATATACAGCTGTTGTTGCTCCTATATCTTTTTCTACAGCCTCTTATTTATTGGGCAGGAAGTTAAACTATGAAGATTTAGTCCAAGTGTTAAGGCAATTTTCTTCTATAGTTGAAATAGCTACTATAGATGAATTTACTGTTAGAAAAAGTTTGTCTGTATTTTCTCGTTTTAAAGATATTGAGGATGCTATGCAGCATTATGCAGCTGTTAATTCTCAGTGTGATTTGATAATTACTCGTAATATAAAGGATTTTTTAGTTTCTGATATACCTGTTTATTCTCCGGACGATTTTCTCTCTATGCAATAATATTTACAAATCAAGCCGAAATTCAGGCGCGTGTTCATCTGATGACGATATCATTTATGACTGTTGCTCCGGCATATTTGTTCAAGCTGGCGATTAGTTTACTCTTGGTAAGCATAAGTTCATTTCTTAATACTGATGATGACAGAGAAACATAAAGAACCCTGTCTTCTACATATAAATTTGTTGTGTATTGGTTTATTACCGGTCCTAAAGTATCTGTCCACGCATTTTTTATTCTTATATTCATTATTTTTTCATAGATTTCAGTGTTGTCTTCAAAGAAATCTCTCAGCACCTCGCCAATGGATTGTGTATTTCTCCTTTGCATAGATATTAAATTTTTTCGTTGACGTTAAGTTGATGAATATTTCCTTGCTCAACTTTGAACAGTCTGTAATCATGTTCCATAGCGGCAAGTATAGCATCCAGATATTTTCTGTTAGTATCGGTGATAAAAATCTGACCGAAAGAGTCGCCACTTACGAGCTTGATAATTTGTTCTACCCTCATTGCATCCAGCTTATCGAAAATGTCATCTAGCAGAAGGATAGGAGAGGTTTTCCCATTCTCTGCAAGCAGACTGAACTGTGCTAGTTTCAGAGCAATCAGGAAAGTTTTGTTCTGCCCTTGCGAGCCAACTTTTCTTATCAGTGATGAGCCGAGATTCATTTCCAGTTCATCCTTGTGAATACCTGATGATGTATAACCCAGAATCAAATCTCTCTGACGTGTGTTACATAACTTTTCTGCAAGATTATTCTCTGATAATTGAGAAACATAGTTCAGGCTTACAGTTTCGGCAGACTGGCATATATTCTGATAATAAGAATTAAACACGGGCAGAAACTTATCCACCGTCTTTTTTCTCATATCATATATAATTTCTCCATACATTGAAAGCTGCATTTCCAAAACCTCGTAGAGCGAAGCATCAGTGCTTTCGTTTTTCAGCAGGGAGTTTCTTTGTTGTAAAGCCTTGTTGTAGTTGATAAGCGCATGCAGATAATTAGGGCTTTGTTGCGAAATAATAAGGTCGATGAATCTGCGCCTTTCTTCACTGCCACCTTGGATAAGGTCATAGTCTGCCGGCGAAACCATTACCAGCGGCAATAAGCCGATATGTTCCGACAGCTTGTCATATTCTTTCTTGTTTCTCTTGAACTGTTTCCTCTGCCTGTTTCTTATCGCACAGAAAATTTCTTCATCTCTCAGTTCATAATCATATAGTCCTTGCAGAACGCATAAATCTTCCCCGTTCCTTATTATCTGGGAATCCGGGGTATTTTTATGGCTTTTGCAGAACGAAAGGTAATATATAGCATCCAGGAAGTTCGTTTTCCCCATTCCGTTGTTTCCGAAGAAACAGTTCATTTTCGGAGAGAATTCAACTTCTGCCTGAGCGATATTTTTATAATTGAGTACAGAAAGCTTTTTCAGAATCATTTTGAGAGATATTAATGCCTGCAAATGTAAAAAATATACTTCTATTTATCGTTTATTCAGCAAAAAAAACTACTTTTGCGCTTTGTATGAGAAAGAAGCATCATATGCAAGCATCTCTTACAGTTTGACGAAAAGGAAATTAATAAAATAATAACTATAAATAAATTATGACAACTAAAGGAAAGGAACCGGAAAAGGAGTTAGTTGAAGTTGAAGAACTCGTATCAAGATCTGAATTGTTCATTGAAACTCATTCCAAAAAGATTATTTTCGCCATTGTTGCAGTTGCTGTGATTGTTGCTGCTGTTTTGGGATATAAACATGGATATGCTATTCCGCAGCAGAAAAAAGCTGAAGCTGCTTTGTTCAAAGGAGAACAGTATTTTGCAAGAGATTCATTTGCATTGGCTTTGAATGGAAACGGAACAGATTATTTGGGCTTCACAGCTATCATCGACCAGTATGGAAATACAGATGCCGGAAACTTGGCAAAAGCTTATGCCGGAATCTGCTATTACAAAATGGGAGAATATGAAAAGGCAATGGATATGTTGAAGTCTTTCAGCGCAAGCGACAATATGATTTCTCCGGCAATTGTCGGATTGATTGGTGACTGCTATGTGAATATGGGCAATGCCAAGGAAGGTATTTCTTATTTCGAGAAAGCTGCAAAATCAGCAAACAACGAAGTTGTAAGCCCTGCATATTTGAAAAAAGCAGGTATTGCTTACGAAAGCTTGAATCAATATTCAGATGCAGTTAAGGCATATACAACTATCAAGGAAAAATATTACAATTCACTTGAAGCTTCTGATATCGACAAATATATTTCTCGTGCATCAGCACAGGTGAAATAACAAGGAATATATTTTATAATAAAACCGGAGACACAGAACTCACGGAGAAAATAATCTCAGTGTCTTCTGTGTCTTTTTTTATATAAGGATAAAAAGGAAAACAACATTGAAGAATATCCTTATTCAGTGTAGAAAACAAAAAATGTACAAATTTAAAAACTCAAAATAATGGCTACAGCTTATCAGAATTTATCAGATTATGATTTTAACAGCGTTCCGGACGCTTCGGATATGAATATTGGCATTGTTGTTGCCGAATGGAATAAAAATATTACAGAAAAGCTTCTTGAAGGCGCTTGCAATACTTTGGAAAAGCATGGTGTGAAACCGGAAAATATCATTGTAAAGAGAGTTCCGGGAAGTTTCGAGCTGACTTTTGGAGCAAAAAAACTTGCTGAAAGCAAAGAATTGGATGCCATAATCGTTTTGGGATGCGTCGTAAGAGGCGATACTCCACATTTTGATTATGTTTGTTCCGGTGTTACTCAAGGCATCACAGAACTTAATCTGATGTATGATATCCCATTCATTTTCGGATTGTTAACTACAGATAACATGCAGCAGTCTGAAGACCGTGCAGGTGGCAGATATGGCAATAAAGGCGATGAAGCTGCAATTACTGCAATAAAAATGATAGATTTTTCTTGCAAGTTAAAAAATTAATTTCTATCTTTGCATCGCAATTGAGAACAAGAGGGGCAGTTACCAGAGTGGCCAAATGGGGCTGACTGTAACTCAGCTGGCTTACGCCTTCGGTGGTTCGAATCCATCACTGCCCACTCTCAAAGTTTTCAATTAGTATTGCGGAAGTAGCTCAGTCGATAGAGCACTAGCCTTCCAAGCTGGGGGTCGCGGGTTTGAGCCCCGTCTTCCGCTCTAAGATAGGAAAGAGGAGAGTCGAAAGATTCTCCTCTTTTTTTGTTTCATTCAGATTTTGAAGTCCTGTCTATTCTGCACAATCATAGTTGCATAGCAATAAATAAAACGGATACATCAGTAAGTCATATTAGACAAAACTGATGTATCCGTTTTTGTATTTATGTCTCCTTGTTTATGAACTTTACATTCTTTCCGGAACCTCAATGCCAAGCAATCCCATAGCTTCCTTGACTATCTTAGCCACATTAGCCGACAGAACAAGGCGGAACATCTTCATATCCTCGTTTTCTTCGCGAAGAATTGAGAAATCGTGATAGAACTGGTTATATTCTTTCACCAAATCATAAGCGTAGTTTGCTATGCATGCAGGACTATATGTATCGCCAGCCTCTTTAACCACAGAAGCAAAGTTTGCTATCATCTGAATCAAACCTTCTTCTTTTTCAGAGATTGTGATATTGCCGTTCAAAGATTCCGGCAAAACGATACCTTGTTCTGCAGCCTTACGAAGCACAGACTTGATACGTGCATAAGTATATTGGATGAAAGGACCGGTGTTTCCGTTGAAATCGATAGATTCTTTCGGGTTGAAAGTCATATTCTTGCGTGGGTCAACTTTCAGGATGAAATATTTCAACGCTCCCAAACCTGCGATGCGTGCGATATTTTCAGCCTCTTCAGCAGACAAATCATTAAGTTTGCCTGATTCCTGAGAAATTTCGCGTGCAGTGTTAATCATTTCTTCCATCAAGTCATCGGCATCAACAACTGTACCTTCACGGCTCTTCATCTTACCTTCAGGAAGTTCCACCATACCGTAAGAGAAATGAACCAAACCTTTTCCAAACTCGAAGCCAAGTCTGTCAAGCAGGATTGAAAGAACCTGGAAGTGATAATTCTGCTCGTTACCTACAACATATATCATCTTGTTGATAGGATAATCATCGAAACGCAGTTTTGCAGTACCGATATCCTGAGTCATATAAACAGAAGTACCGTCTGCACGAAGCAGCAACTTTTCGTCAAGTCCGTCGCCTGTAAGGTCAGCCCATACTGAACCGTCTTCGCGGCGATAGAAAATACCTTTGTCAAGACCTTCAAGCACTTTGTTGCGTCCTTCCAGATAAGTTTCAGATTCATAATAAATTTTGTCGAAACCAACGCCCATCATCTTGTATGTTTCATCGAATCCGGCATAAACCCAACTATTCATCATTTTCCAAAGAGAGCGGATTTCCTCGTCGCCAGCTTCCCATTTGCGAAGCATTTCTCTTGCTTCCTGCATCAATGGTGAAGCAGCTTCAGCTTCTTCCTTAGTCATGCCTTTAGCTTCAAGAGCTGCAGTCTCTTCTTTCAGTTTGTTGCTGAACAGCACATAGAAGTCGCCGATAAGATGGTCGCCCTTCTTTCCTGTTGATTCAGGAGTTGCTCCGTTACCCCATTTCTTCCATGCAAGCATAGATTTGCAGATATGGATACCACGGTCATTGACGATGTTAGTCTTCACCACCTTGTTTCCGTTTGCAGCCATTATAAGAGACAAGCTGTAACCCAAAAGATTGTTACGCACATGTCCCAAGTGAAGCGGTTTGTTAGTGTTCGGTGATGAATATTCAATCATCACAAGAGGAGAGTTTTCGTTGGCATTCACAATACCATAGTGCTCCTGAGAGTTGATGTCGTTCAAAAGCTCAATCCAGCAACCGCAGGCAACCGTAAGGTTCAGGAATCCTTTGATTACGTTGAATTCGGCAACAGCCGGTTCGTTTTTCACCAGATATTCGCCGATTTCCTGAGCTGTCTGCTCCGGAGATTTTTTCGACATTCTCAAGAATGGGAACACAACCAGAGTGAGATGTCCCTTGAATTCTTTCTTAGTCTTTTGCAACTGAACCTGTGCTTCGTTCACTTCCGCACCATACAGTTCCTTTATAGCCGTAATTACGGAGTTGGATATTTGCTTTTCAATAATCATATGTTTTGAGTTTTTTGAGTTTTTGAGTTAATAAGTTTTTTATTTTGTTGAAACATGGACACGGAGAATTAAACTTCAAAGTATATTAAAAAACTCTGTGTCTTTGTGTCTCAGTGTTTAATTTTTCCCTGCAAAGTTACGTTTTTATCTCAACATATTCAATAGCAGAGCTTCGCCGGAAAAAATAAAGGCGTAGGGATAATAATTCCCTACGCCTTTGATATAGAACATTTTTAAAACTATTAGCCTGATTAGTTGACTTTTTCGTTAAGTTCGCTTCCCGGTTTGAATTTCACAACTTTGCGAGCCGGAATTTCAATAGTTTCTTTTGTTTTAGGATTGATACCTTTGCGAGCTGCTTTCTCAGATACAGAGAAAGTACCAAAACCTAGAAGCGCGATTTTTCCGCCTTCTTTCATTTCGTTAGATACTGTTTCAACAAAAGCATCAATAGCTTTTTTTGCATCAGCTTTGCTCAAGCCTGCTTTTTCAGCAACGGCGTTGATGAAATCTGTCTTGTTCATAGAAAAATTATTTTAAGTTTTTGAGTTGACAAGTTGACGAGTTGACGAGTTAACAAGGCTTCAGAAAACAAGTATTATCTACTTGACTACTTAACTCCTTGACTACTTAACTCCTCAACAAGTTAACAAGATTTCAGGAAACAAGTATTATCTCCTTGGTCCCTCAATCTATCTCCCGCCCAAAAGTACTTTTTATTTGCTTGTAAACAAAAGAAATAGAGTCTTTTTTTGTCCGAAGTTGTTTTTTTCTCCATTTTTTATGTTTTTGAGTCTTTTATCGTTACTGCTTGGCGTATAAAACGTCTTGCAACTTCCACTTTTTTATATACCTTTGTCTGAATAAGAGAAAGAATTGAAAGTTTGAAAAACAGAAAAATCGTTTTATAGAATTATGATGAATCAGAATGGCGGAGGATTTTTGGATCAAATCCCGGTTGTAACAAAAAATCTTATAATTATAAATTTCCTTTTCTGGGTGGCAAGCCTTGCCCTTCCTCGTGTGGGAATCGACCTCACAGCCCTTTTAGGTCTTCACTTCCCTTTGGCTCCGGATTTCAATATCATACAGCTTGTATCATATATGTTTATGCATGCCGGATTCTCGCATATATTCTTCAATATGTTTGCAGTTTATATGTTCGGCCGTGTTCTTGAGAATGTGTGGGGACCGAAACGCTTCCTTATATTTTATATGGTAACGGGCATTGGTGCCGGAATAATCCAGGAACTTACATGGCTTTACGATTTCCGTGATGTGATATCCGCACCTCAGGAAATGATAAACATCGGCGGAGGCAGAATACTCACAAAGCCGGAATTCTATGACCTCTTTGTCACAGTCGGAGCTTCCGGAGCAGTGTTCGGCATATTGCTTGCGTTCGGTATACTTTTCCCAAACGTACCTTTATATCTTATGTTTATACCGATACCTATTAAGGCAAAATATTTTGTGATTTTCTACGGTCTTGCCGAACTGACTATGGGCGTGGCAAATTTCAGCGGCGACAGTGTTGCCCATTTCGCGCACCTCGGAGGTATGCTTTTCGGATACGTACTTATAAAATATTGGAAAAACAAGGATTTCAAAAATGGAAGATATTTTTACTAACATACGCAACACATTCCGCCAGGGCTCCATTCTCACACGCCTGATATGGCTGAATGTTGCCGTGTTTCTGCTGATACGGGTGATAGGAATATTCTGCACCCTGTTCAACACCAATATAGATTTCATCCTGCAGTATCTGGAGTTTCCGGCATCGCCGGCAGTCTTCATAACACGTCCGTGGACAATATTCACATATATGTTCATACATTATGATGTGTTGCACATCCTGTTCAATATGCTTTGGCTCTATTGGTTTGGCAAAATGTTTCTGGACTATATGAACGAGCGCCAGCTGCTGGGAGTATATCTTTTCGGAGGAATTGCAGGAGCCTTGCTCTTCATGGTGGCATATAATGTTTTTCCATATTTCCGCAATGTGGTAGATTTCAGCTCGCTGCTCGGAGCTTCAGCATCGGTTATGGCAATAGTATTTTCGATAGCCTTGATATGGAAAAACGGATTTGTGGACCTTCTTTTTATCGGCCGTGTCCGTCTGCTCTATCTGGCTTTGTTTTCGCTGTTTCTCGATATGCTTTCCGTAACTTCACAGAATGCCGGCGGGCATTGGGCGCATATCGGAGGCGCATTGTTCGGAGTGCTGTTTGCCCTTAGTTACAACAATTCGGGCCGTGACCTTACGCGTCCGTTGAACAAAATGCTCGACGTGCTCGTAAACATAGGCAAACGCCGCCGCCCGCGAATGCATGTTTCCTACAAGCGGGAATCGGACTACGAATACAACGCACGCAAAAACAGCGAACAGGCAGATTTGGACGCAATACTCGACAAACTGAAACGCTCCGGATATCAAAGTCTTTCGTCCGACGAGAAAAAACAGCTGTTCGACGCAAGTAAAAAATAAATTGAGGAGGATAAATAATTATGAAGTTCCTTAGGTGGTTGCTACATTCATTCGTGCTGACGGCAAACGTGATTTGCGCTTTGCTTTTTGTTGCCTCGGCATACTCGGATTGTGTGTCGCCGGCAAAGTTTCTGCCATTCGCCTATATGGGACTTCTTTTCCCGTTTTTTGCCCTCGCCACCTTGTGCTTTATGTTTTATTGGCTGTTTTTCGGCAAGAAGAAAAACATGCTTGTCAGCCTTTCTGCGCTGATTCTCTGTTGGAATACAGTTTCAGATTATCTGCCACTTAATTCACCACAGAAAGATATTCCTAAAGAAAATACAATAAAGATACTGAGCTATAATATAATGAGTTTCGCATACAAAAAGCATACTTCAGAAGAGGCAAATCCCATTATATCATATCTGGCAAATTCCGGAGCCGATATTATCTGTCTTCAGGAATATGTGGAGTTCACCCAGCGCGATTATCCATCACGCTCAAAAATATTCAAGGCGCTTAAAGCCTATCCTTACCGTTCGATATTCAAAAGCGGTGAAAAAACGGGAATTGCCGTTTTCTCGAAATATCCTATTTCCAAAAGCCGACAGATTTCATATAAAAGCAACACCAACCGTTCATCCATTCACCAGGTGAACGTGAAAGGCAAGAAAATTACCCTCATAAACAATCATCTCGAATCGTTCAAGCTCACCACCGAGGACCGTTCAAGATATAAGGACTTTATGAAATCGATGGATTCCAAGCATTTCAACGACCTGAAGGGAACAATCCTTCAGAAGCTGGGCCCTGCATTTGTAATCCGTTCACGCCAGGCAGAAAAAATCGCTAAGGAAATTGAAAATGCACAAACCGACTATGTCGTTGTTTGTGGAGATTTCAACGACACTCCTGTGTCATACACTCACCGCACAATCCTTGGTAATCTGAAAGATTCATTTGTGGAATCGGGCAGGGGATTGGGCATTTCTTACAACGAAAATATGTTCTGGTTCCGCATCGACAATATATTTCATTCTCCTAATATGAAATCATATAATTGTACTGTCGAAAAAATAAAATATTCCGACCATTATCCTATTTGGACTTATTTGGAGTTTTTATAATAGTTCTTTATGTTATTAAGTCGATTCTTTAAGAACACATTCTTGCTAGATATTGTATCAACACAGTTTTTGGTAGATTTTTTGAATAAGATAAGAAAGAGCTATTATATTTTGTTAAGTGATAATCCCCTCGTAAATAGTTTTTTTACTGTATATTTTTTCTGTATTTCTCAGGACTTTCTCCGCACTGCTTTTTGAAAAACTTTGAGAAAAACGAAGGGTTCGGGAAATTCAGTTCGTCGGAAATCTGATATATCGGCAGATTGGAATATTTCAGCTTTATTTTGGCTTCCTGTATTATTGCGTCGTTTATCCAATCCATTACAGTTCGTCCGCTTGCCTTTTTTATAAGGAAAGAAAGATGTCTTGGTGTTATGCATAATTTTTCGGCATAGAAACCTACGAATCTATGGCTGATAGCATTGTCGTTGAGAAGTTCGAGGAAAATATTGAATACTTCATCTTCACGTTTTCCCGAAGCTTTAGTTTCCGAAGGCATATTGTTACAGAATGATTCAATCTGATGGAAAATCAGGGAAATCATAGTCCTGACTGTTTCCTTAGCAAAAGGTTTGTCTCTGATTATTTCCCAAAGAAGATTCATTATGGTGCTCATGCGTTCAGAGTCTTTATCATTCAGATGTAACTGAATGAATAGCCTTTTGTGCAGATAGTCCTGCATAAAATCTTCCTTTTGCCATCCGTCCATAAAGCTGTTGTGAAAGGCAAGCATACATATATCGAAATCCTCAGAGATGTCCATTATTTCCATAACTGTCCCTGCTGATACTACAATTAAATCTCCTTTGTGGAATGTTGTTTCTTTCAGATTTATTCGTAATGACGCGTTTCCGGAAAGAATTCTGGCTATTCTTCCTTCTGTGAGTCGGTATGGTTGCTTCAGGATTCTTATTGTGTTGAAAAACTCACTTATACCTTTTATGGAACGAACCATACCAATATCCGGATTGAGAAAACGAAATTCATTTTCGGATGTTATGTGCAGGCTGGAGAGTTGCTTCATCGACAGCGTTGGGAGCTTTTCTGTTTTCATAATTATAGAGATATTTCCTGTAAAGATAATATTATAATGCCTTTAATGTTTGAAATATGTGTTTTATCGTACAAATAGAACATATAATAGTGAAAATAGAGCTGATTTTAAGATTTGATATTTTTATTTTTGTAAAAACTCACGAAGTCGTTTTTTTTTAGTTGTCAATCAATTAAATATTGAATCATATGAAATACATTCTGACAATTGTTTTATTGGGATTTATGAATATGAATCTTTTGTCGCAAATAACATTACAACAATGTTGTTCACTGGCAAGGGAAAATTATCCTCTGGCGAAACAGTATGACCTTATTTCTTTGTCGGAGCAATACACTTTGGCAAATATCAAATCCGGAAATTATCCGCAGTTGCAATTGTCCGGCAGCGTGTCATATCAGAGTGATGTTACAACTTTGCCTTTTGATATTCCAAATTTGGATTTTCACGGACAGCCCAAAGACCAGTATCGTGTTATAATTGAATTGCGGCAGAATATTTGGGATGGAGGTGAGAAAGCCAACAGCAAAAGAAACGCAAGGCTGGTGGCAGAGGAAAACAAGCGCAAGCTTGACATTTCGATGCATGAACTGGAAGATAGAGTGAATAATATTTTCTTTGGAATATTACTGCTCGATGCTCAGCTCAATCAGAATAGCTTGCTTGAGGAAAACCTTCGGAGCAGTCTTTCATGCGTCGAGACTTTGAGGAATAACGGAATTGTAGGTCAGTCGGAAGTGGATGCTGTCAAGGTTGAAATTCTTGGAGTCCGGCAGAAACGTGCAGTTCTACAGTCAAGCCGCGCCTCATATATTGATATGCTCTCACTTCTCATTGGAAAGAAAATGGATGAAAAAGATAGCTTTGTCCGTCCCGAAATGTTGGCTTCGGCAGAAGAAGTTGACTTTCAGCGTCCGGAGCTTTTGTGGTATGATGCCCGAATGCGTACAGTTGAGAATGAAATGCAGAAACTGAAAACACTTTATATGCCACGTTTCAGTTTGTTTGCACAAGGTGGTTATGGAAATCCTGGACTTAATATGCTTGAGGATAAGTTCAGACCATATTATATTGTTGGAGCACGGCTGAACTGGAATATCAGCAGTCTCTATACTTTGAAGAACAGCCGTAAACTGCTGTCGGAAAAAGCAAAGTCGATTGACGCAGAACGTGAAACATTTGTTGTCAACAACGATTTTCGCAAACGTGAAAAAGAAGGAATGATGCAAGCTTTGGAAAAACAGCTCCGTGAAGATGATGAGATAATAAGACTGAGAGGCAATATACGAAAAGCTTCCGAAGCGAAACTTTCCAACGGAACTATTTCTGCAACTGACCATATCAGGGAGATAAATGCAGAAAGTCAGGCAAAACAGGCAAAAGATATTCACGAAATTGAATATCTGATGAGGATTTATGAATTTCTGAGGCTTTGAATCTAGAGACAAGTTAACAAGGTCAAAACCCCCGTAACTTTATAATTTATTATCTAAAATTCTTGTTAACTTGTCTTCTTGTCAACTTTTTATCTGGCAGTTGAACTTGCGAAACATGAAATCACTGTAATAAAATATATCATTATGAATAAAGCATTTCTATTATTTATATCAATATTAGGCTTTGTGTCATGTTCTTCCGAAAAAGAATATGACGCAACCGGAGTTTTCGAATCAACTGAAGTGACAGTTTCTGCAGAAACTGGAGGCAGAATAATCTCATTCGAAGCTAAAGAAGGTGATAAATTGGAAAAAGGAGATGAGGTTGCAATTATCGACACAACCCAACTTTATCTCAAGAAGCTGCAACTGATGGCAAATGCCAAATCTGTTGTAAGCCAGAGACCGGACATCAATAAACAGATTGCCGTTACGCGAGAACAGATTGCAAAAGCTGAGAAGGAACGTGACCGTGCTGCAAAACTTGTTGAGGCTAATGCTGCAGGAACAAAACAGCTCGACGACTGGAATTCGCAGTTAAATATATTGAACAAACAACTCGATGCTCAATTGTCGTCACTGTCTAATACAGAGAACAGTCTGAATGAACAAAGTTCATCTCTTGATATACAAAGAGCTCAGATAGAGGATTTATTGGATAAGTCTTATGTTAAATCACCAATCAGCGGTCTTGTTTTGTCAAAATATGCCGAAGAAGGAGAATATGCCGTTCAGGGAAAACCTCTGTTCAAGATTGCCGATATGGATGATGTGTTTATCCGTGCTTACATAACTTCAGAACAGTTGGCAGAAGTAAATATAGGAACGAAAGCCAAAGTTTATGCCAGTTATGGAAATGAAACAAGAAAAGAATTTGATGGCGAAGTTATTTGGATTTCCGGCGAGGCAGAATTCACTCCAAAGAATATTATTACGGACGATGAACGGGCAAATCTTGTCTATGCCGTAAAAATAGCAGTGAACAATGATGGCTCAATAAAGCTCGGAATGTTTGGCGAAGTGAAGTTTATCAAAGACTGACAAGGAAACGAACGCTTAACAGCATCAATATGAATTTGGCTATTAATACATATAATATATGTAAGACGTTCGGTAAGCTGAAAGCTTTGAATGATATTTCGTTTTCGGTTGGAGAAGGAGAATTGTTCGGAGTAATCGGACCGGACGGAGCGGGCAAAACAACCTTGTTCCGTATTTTGTCAACGGTTATGACTCCCGATTCCGGAAATGCGGAAATATTGGGCTCCGACTTGAAAATCAATTATATGGATATACGCCGTAAAGTCGGATATATGCCCGGACGTTTTTCTCTTTATCAGGATTTGAGTGTTGAGGAAAATCTGAAATTCTATGCTTCGGTTTACGGAACAAGCATCGAAGAGAATTATGAACTGATAAAGGAAATATATGAACAGCTTCTTCCTTTCCGCGGCAGAAGGGCAGGAGCTTTGTCCGGTGGAATGAAGCAGAAACTGGCTCTTTGCTGTTCGTTGATTCATTCGCCGCATATTCTGTTTTTGGATGAACCAACAACCGGAGTTGATCCCGTTTCCCGCCAAGATTTCTGGCAAATGCTCCGTAGATTGAAGGAGCGAGGCGTTACAGTTGTCGTTTCAACTCCATTCATGGACGAAGCTTTGCGCTGTGACCGTATAGCTTTTCTTTATGAGGGCGAAATCAAGGGAATTGACAAGCCGGAAATAATACTTGAGCAATTCAGTGAGATTCTTTGTCCGCCGCCTTTGCTCCGTTCTGATAAAAAAGATGATGAGGATTATATAATAGAAGTGGACAGACTTGTAAAGAAGTTTGGAGATTTCACGGCTGTGAAAGGTGTTTCATTCAGGGTAAGAAAAGGAGAAATATTCGGTTTCCTGGGAGCCAACGGAGCCGGAAAAACAACTGCAATGCGAATGCTTTGCGGATTGAGTTTACCAACAGCCGGCTCGGCAAAGGTTATGGGATATGATGTGGCAACTCAAAGCGAGATGATAAAGCGGGAGATTGGTTATATGAGCCAGAAATTCTCTCTCTACGATGATCTGACAGTTTATGAGAATATCCGCCTTTTTGCCGGAATATATGGAATACCGGGAAAAGAAATAAAGCAGCGGGCTGAATCTGTACTTTCGAGTATTTCTCTTGCTGATGAGGCTGACACTCTTGTGGGGAAGCTTCCTTTAGGATGGAAACAAAGGCTGGCTTTTTCTGTAGCCATATTGCATAAACCAAGACTCGTATTCCTTGACGAACCGACCGGCGGTGTTGATCCGTTGAGCCGAAAACAGTTTTGGGAACTGATATACAAAGCCGCCGATAGTGGAATAACCATATTTGTTACGACTCATTATATGGATGAGGCAGAATATTGCGATCGCATATCAATGATGGTGGACGGAGAAATAAAGGCCTTGGACACACCGGCAAATCTGAAGAAAACATTCGGCGCAGTAAATATGGATGAAGTGTTCAGAAAACTTGCCCGTGAGGCGATAATTAAAGAATGATATTTGTTAAACAGTTAAGACAGATTATTACGATGCATCAGTTCACAGCTTTTATAAGGAAAGAATTCTATCATATTTTCCGGGACAAACGGACTATGCTTATATTGATAGTGATGCCGATTGTTCAGATTGTTTTGTTTGGTTTTGCTATTTCTTCGGAAATACGCAATATACACACGGCTGTGTTTGCTCCTTCCAATAATAGTGATACGAGGTATTTGGTAGGCAAGCTTGATGCCAGTGAATATTTTTCAGTTGATTATATTGTCAATTCGGAGGAAGAACTGGAGACGTTGTTCCGGCGCAACAAGATAGAACTAGCGTTGGTCCTTTCTCCGGATTATGGAAACAAACCTTTCAGTGCCGACCAATTGCAGATTTTGTCTGACGCTACGGAACCGAATCAAGGCGTCACTCGTGGAAACTATGCTTTGTTTGCTTTGGCAAAGATTATATCGGAGAAAAAAGAAGCAACATCAGTTTTGCCAAACACAGTGAATGAGAACATAAATGTTATGACAAAGATGCTTTATAATCCGCAAATGAAAAGTGCATATAATTTTGTTCCCGGAGTGATGGGTTTAATATTGATGCTAGTATGTGCTATGATGACGTCGGTGTCCGTAGTCCGTGAGAAAGAATATGGAACAATGGAAGTTCTTTTGGTTTCGCCCGTTAGTCCGTTGTTTGTGGTTGTGGCAAAAGCAGTGCCTTATATTGTATTGTCACTTGTCAATCTGGCTACAATATTGTTACTCTCTGTTTTTGTTTTGGGTGTTCCGATAGCTGGTAGTTTTGTAGCCCTTGTTCTTGTCTCATTGTTGTTTATTATCGTATCCTTAAGCTTAGGATTGTTTATCTCCACGGTGACAAACACACAGCTTACGGCACTTTTGGTTTCAGCTGTAGTTCTGATGATTCCAACACTGCTTCTTTCCGGAATAATATTTCCGGTAGAAAGTATGCCTTTGCCGCTGCAAATCATCTCATGCATTATTCCCGCACGATGGTTTGTTGAGATTGTAAGAAGAATAATGATTGAAGGAGCGCCGGTGATTTATTTGTATAAGGAAATATTGATTTTATTCTTTATGGCAGTGTTCCTTATAATAGTGACAGTCGGGAAATTCCAGAGTCAAGTAGTTGAAGAATAATGTAGTTAAGGAGTTATTTAAAGTTAAAGGAGTTATTGGGAGTTAGGAGCCAATAGATTTAATTTTCAATTTTCAACTTTCAATTTTCAATTCAACTTGTTCCCTGAAGCCTTGTCAACTTGTCAACTAATAAACTTGTCAACTGATAAACTCAAAAACTTATAAACTCAAAATATATGTCTCTCATATACCTAATAGCAAAAGAATTCAAGCAGATGAGGCGCAACAGCTTTATCCCTCGTTTGATATTACTGTTTCCATGTATGATTATGTTCGTAATGCCATGGGCAGCGACACTGGATGTGGAAGACTTGCGGATAGCAGTAACAGATGTCGACAATAGTCCGGAGTCCGGCAGACTTATACGTCAGATTGATGCTTCAAGATTCTTTAATCTAGTTGATATATGCAGTAATTCTTCTGAGGCACAAATGCTGATGGACAAAGGTAAAGTTGATATTATCCTTGAAATACCGGAAGGGTTTGAAGAAGATAAAGAGAACGGGCAATCACCTTCTCTTTTGGTTAAGGTGAATGCTGTTGACGGAATAAAAGGTGGTTTGGGAAATTATTATTTGCAGCGTATGATAAATCCGTCACGGATGGATTTGTCAGTCCGTTATTTGTTCAACTGTAATCTGGATTATAAACATTTTATGGTTCCGGCTCTCATGGCTATGTTGCTTGTAATGATTTGCGGATTCTTGCCAGCTCTTAATCTTGTAAAGGAAAAAGAGATAGGAACAATAGAGCAGATAAATGTCAGCCCAGTCAGCCGTTTTACTTTTATATTGTCAAAACTCCTTCCGTTCTGGCTGGTTGGTTTTGTCGTATTTACTATATGTATCACACTAGCATGGCTTGTATATGGAATAACACCCGAAGGAAACATATCAGTCATATATTTGTCTGTTATGATATTTGTATTTGTTATATCAGGATTGGGCTTGGTTATATCAAACTATTCATCCACAATGCAACAGGCAATGTTTGTGATGTGGTTTTGTATCCTGGTGTTTATCCTTATGAGCGGACTGTTCACTCCAATCAGCAGTATGCCTGACTGGGCGCAGACGCTTACTTATGCCAATCCATTGAGATATTTTATTGAAATAATGAGAATGGTATATTTGAAGGGAAGCACTCTTTTGGATATAATTCCACGCCTTGCAGTGCTTTCAGCTATGGCTTTAAGTTTATATATTGCGGCGATTGTGACTTATAGAAAGCAAAACTGATAAGTCCCTGTTTGGTTGAGTTCAACAAAATTAGACTTAAGATTATATTTACTATCCTTTCCCTGTCTTTTAAAAGGGAGAAAGATGTAGCAAGGAATAGTAAAATCAAAAAACAGCTTTTGATTTGGCTCTCCACTAGCCTTTCACTATCTTTGCAATTCTTATTATTGAATGAAAAATTCATCATGTATATTACTCAGGAAGAAATAATGTCTCATATTTCTGCTCGTCCTTTCAAGATAATTTCAGAGGCGGCAGATGAGCTGGGACTTGAAGCGTATGTTATCGGCGGCTATGTGAGAGATATTTTTCTCAACCGTCATTCAAAAGATATAGATGTTGTTGCTGTTGGTAGCGGTATTGAGCTGGCAAAGGCTGTGGCTCGCAAATTGGGAAGAGGCGCAAACTTGTCGGTGTTCAAAAACTTCGGGACAGCGCAAGTAAAGGCCGGCGGTCTTGAATTGGAGTTTGTCGGAGCAAGAAAAGAATCATACAGCCACGACAGCCGCAAGCCTGTGGTTGAAGACGGAACTCTCGAAGACGACCAGAACAGAAGAGATTTCACAATCAATGCTCTTGCTCTTTGCTTGAACAAGGACAGATATGGTGAGTTGGTTGATCCGTTTGGAGGTTTGGATGATATGGAAGACCTCACAATCAGAACTCCAATGGATCCGGATATCACTTTCAGCGATGACCCTTTACGAATGATGCGCGCTGTAAGATTTGCTTCCCAGTTGGGATTTTTCATCGACTCTGATACTTTTGACGCAATAATCAGAAACCGAAAAAGAATAGAAATTATTTCTAAAGAGAGAATTGTTGATGAGCTGAACAAGATTGTTCTTTCTCCAAAACCTTCCATCGGTTTCGAATTGCTTGACAAAAGCGGGCTTCTGGAGCTTATATTCCCTGAGCTTTGCGCGCTGAAAGGAGTTGAGACAAAAGAAGGTATCGGCCATAAGGACAATTTCACCCACACTTTGATGGTTTTGGACAGATTAAGCAAAACTACGGATAATCTTTGGCTGAGATGGTGTGCTGTGTTCCACGACATTGGTAAACCTGCAACTAAGCGTTTCGACAACCGCTTGGGTTGGACTTTCCACAATCATAACTTTGTTGGTGAAAAAATGATTCCTGGTATTTTCAGGAAAATAAAGTTGCCGATGAACGAGAAGATGAAGTATGTTCAAAAACTTGTCAGTCTGCATATGCGTCCAATCGCTCTTGCAGATGATGAAGTTACAGATTCGGCAATACGAAGACTTCTGTTTGATGCTGGCGACGACATTGATGATTTAATGTTGTTATGCGAGGCAGATATAACAAGTAAGAATCCGGAAAAGGTGAAGCGTTTCCTTGCTAACTTCCGCTTTGTACGTTCTAAACTTGCCGAAATAGAAGAGAAAGACAGGGTGAGAAATTTCCAACCGCCAATATCTGGCGAAGAGATTATGGAAACATTCGGTCTCGCTCCTTCCCGCCCGGTCGGTGTTTTGAAAGAATGTATAAAGAATGCTATTCTTGATGGAGTTATTCCTAATGAATATGAAGCTGCCCGTGCTTTTATGCTTGAAAAAGCAGAGAAAATGGGATTGAAGCAAAAGCAAAGTTGACAAAGCTTCAAAAAGAAACGAGTTGACAAGATTCTAATGTCTGTTCCAAAGAACAAAAGACCATTAAAAAAAACTTGTCAACTCGTAAACTTTTATCTAGTCAACTATAATTATTTTTCCGGAACATACTCAGCGTTCGGATCATAACCGCCGCCAAGAGCCTTATACAAATAAACAACAGACAGCAACTCATCGCAAATAGCAGAATTCAAACCAATCTGCGCATCCAAAAGACCACGCTGTGCGTCCAGCACATCCATATAACTTGAAACTCCATTTATATATTGCAACTGAGCCAAATCCAAATAATTACGTGCAGCAGCTTCGAGCTTTGCTCTTGAAATACGAATTTCCTTTGTTTTACGGACTGCAACAATTGCGTCATTTACTTCTTTAAAAGCAGAAAGAACACTTTTCTGATAGCTTGCTATTTCTTGCTCATACTGGGCTTTTGCAACTTTCAAACGGGCTCTGTTTTTTCCCATATCAAAAACCGGCTGTAATAAATTCCCAACAATATTCCAAGCTGGGCTTTTCAATAAATCTGACAGCTCTTTACTTTCAAGTCCGCCATACCCTGTAAGTCCAATTTTTGGGAAAAGACTAGTGTATGCTACTCCAACTTTCGCATTTGCCGCTTTTAAAGATTGTTCGGCTTGTCGCATATCCGGACGGCGTTGCAGTAAAGCAGAAGGTAATCCAACAGGAAGAAAATCCGGCAAATCCTGATGACTCAGGGATTCACCTCTCGGTATGCTGGATGTATATTCACCCAAAAGCATTGATAAATCACTTTCCTTATTTTTTATTTTCCTCTCCAAAGACGGAACAAGTGTTTCCGTACGTGCAAGCTCTACCTGCGCCTGATTATATGCAGTTTCAGAAGTAAGACCACCCTCATAACGTAATTTAGCTAATCTGACTCCTTCACGGCGTGCAGCCAGTGTTTGTTGTACGATTTTTAATTCCTGATCCAAAGCACACAACTCATAATACCCAGCTGCTACACTGGAAACTATTGTCAACTGTAATGCTTTTCTCGCTTCAACAGATTGCATATATGCTGCTATATCTGCTTCATTTGCCCAACGAAGTTTACCCCACAGGTCTAATTCCCATGTAACTCCAACCTTAGCCCCTAATTTAGGATTTGGTTTAGGATTGTTACCTCCATAATTCAAAACTTCCTTCTGTCCATATAGTTGCAGACCGAAATCAGGAAACATATTTGCAAATGATATTCTTTTGGCTGCAATCATTTCCTTAATCTTTGCAGCTGCAATCTGCATATCCTTGTTATTCTCTAAGGCCTTGTGGATTAGTTCCTGAAGAATTGGATCTGTATATAGTTCATTCCACGAAATATCGGCAACTGATAGGCTGTCATCATCCTGGGGTTGCACTTCTTCGGAAACTTTATCTGGAAGATTCAAATCCGGACGAGAATATTTCTGACCTAATTTACATGAAGACATTGACAACGTAAGCAAAGCAAACAGAATCATCGTTCCGGCAGATTTCTTGTTTATAAGCTTTCCAAGTCTGTCTTTCTCGCGCTTTATTTTATCGAGCGGCAACTTGTCCAACGGTATTTTTTCCAACTTGCTCTTCAGGTTTATTTTCTTATGCAAATTGCATACGAAAACGAAGAAGAAAGGAACAAGAACTATACCGACTGTGATTGCAACCAACATACCGAAGAACACACCTGTACCAATACTGTGACGTGATGCTGAACCAGGACCTGAAGCCATAACCATAGGCAACATACCAAGAACAAACGCAAGTGACGTCATAAGAATCGGACGGAAACGCATCTGAGCAGCATGGATTGCAGCTTTCACCGGATCAACACCAGCATCAACCTGAACCTTAGCAAACTCAACGATAAGAATTGCATTCTTGGCTGCAAGACCGATAAGAGTTACCAGACCAATCTGGAAATATATATCATTCTCAAGTCCGGTTGCCCAGATTCCTAAAAAAGCACCCAAGGCTGCAATAGGCAATGAAAGCAAAACCGCAATAGGCACAATCCAACTTTCATACTGTGCTGCAAGAAACAGGAATACGAAAAGGAATACCAACGCCAACACAAATCCGGTCTGACCTCCGGCTTTCTTTTCCTGGTATGACAATCCGCTCCATTCAACTGCTATATTTTCCGGCAAATGTTCTTTTGCTATTCTCTCCATGGCTTCCATAGCTTCACCGGTACTATATCCTGATGCCGCAACTGCATTTATGGATGCAGTGTTGAACATGTTGAAGCGTTTGATTGTTCCAGGACCAGTTGTATATTCTGTAGTTCCAAGAGCTGTAAGCGGAACCATCGCACCAGTACTTGTCTTGACAAAGAACAAACCGATATTGTCCTTGTTTGCACGGTATGGTGCTTCCGCTTGAATATATACTCTATATATACGGTTGAACATATTGAAGTCGTTTACATATACAGAACCAAGATAAGCTTTCATTGTTGAGAATATATCAGCTAATGGAATACCTAAAAGTTTGGCTCTGTCGCGGTTCACATCAAAATACAACTGAGGAATCTCAGCCTGTAAAGCAGAAGAAACACCTTCGAGTTCCGGAGCAAGAGCGGCATAATACAAGAATGTATCTGTTGCACTCACCAAATTTTCCCAACTTGTTTCACCACGAGCTTCAAGCTGCATTTCCAAACCACCACTTTCACCTAAGCCAGGTATTACAGGCGGACGTGTTACATAAGACTTCACTTCCGGATAATAATATAATTCCTTACGTGTAGTTTCCATAACATCTTCAACCATCATATTTGATGATTTTCTTTCCTCCCAAGGTTTAAGTATGACAGTAAGCGTTGCTCTTGACTGAGACGAACCTACACGGTTACTACTTCCGGTAACATTCTGCACATAAGCTACAGCTGGTTGCTTTGCTATGAAATCAATAGCTCTGTCTGTCACTTCGCGCATACGTTCCATTGTTGAACCTTCCGGCAATTCAAGCTCCACAAAGAAATATCCCTGGTCTTCTTCAGGAATAAAGCTAGTAGGCAATGCTCTGTTGAGTACGAATATAGCTACCAGAACCATTCCGAAACCTGCTATTACGCGGCGAGGGCATTTCATTACTTTCGACAATATTCCACCATAACGTCTGTTACCGACAAACAACCAGTAGTTTATCATTCGGAAAACTATATTCTTCTTGCCTTTCGACGGACGAAGTATGATAGCACACATCGCCGGACTCAACGTAAGCGCAACAACTGTTGACAACAATACGGAAACAACAATTGTTACAGAGAACTGACGATACAACTGTCCGGTAATTCCACCAAGAAAACTTACAGGAACAAATACCGCAGCCAGTACCATAGATGTTGCTATCAAAGCTCCGGAAAGTTCACTCATCGCTTTGTGGGTTGCCTGGCGCGCAGTAAGATGTTCTTCATCCATTATTCGCTCCACATTTTCTACAACCACAATAGCATCGTCCACCACGATACCAATCGCAAGGATCAAACCAAGTAATGTCAACATATTCAACGAGAATCCGAATGCAAGCATGAATCCGAAAGTACCTATCAAAGAAATAGGAACGGCAATAGTCGGAATCAAAGCTGCACGCCAATTCTGCAATGACAAGAACACAACAAGAACAACAAGGAACAGAGCCTCAAATAAAGTCTTGTAAACCTCGTGGATTGACTGTGAAATATATTCAGTCATATCAAACGGGAAGTTATACTCAAGTCCTTCCGGGAAGTTCTTGCTGATTTCCTTCATTTCAGCCTTTACCTTTTCTGCTACATCCATAGCATTTGCGCCTGGAAGCATATAAATACCCAAAACGGCTGCGTTCTTTCCGTTAATACCACTTTCTGTAGTATATGAAGCAGCTTCGAGCGATACTCGTGCCACATCACGCATTCTCACAATTGAACCGTCAGGATTAGCACGGACAACAATATCTTCGAACTCCTCAACTGTTGAAAGACGTCCTGGGGCAGTTACAGGCAATGTGATATCCACGTCAAGGACAGGCTGTTTACCCAACTCACCTGCAGCAGACTCACGGTTCTGGTCTTTCAATGCATTCTGCAAATCCTGTACTGTAAGTCCCATATTTGCCAAGCGGTCCGGATATACCCATATCTGCATACCATAATAACGTCCACCAATGTTTGATACACGACCTACGCCAGGAATACGGCGGATAACGTCGAGCACGTTGATTGTAGCAAAGTTACTTAAGTAGATTTCATCGAACTTTGGGTCGTCAGACATCAATGTCAGTGTCATCAACTGGCTAGGTGCCTGCTTTTCCACTGTTATACCATTCTGTATAACTTCGGCAGGCAGACGGCTTTCAGCCAATTTTATACGGTTCTGAACTTCCACTGCTGCCAAATCCGGATCTGCCGATACATCGAAAGTAACAGTTACACTAAGGCTTCCTGAGTTGGAACTACTACTTTGCATATATATCATACCAGGCGTTCCGTTGAGCTCCTGCTCAATAGGAGTTGCTACAGCCTGGGAAACAGTAAGCGCACTCGCTCCCGGATATGTGGCACTGATTTTAACTACCGGCGGCGTTATCTGTGGATACTGGTCCACAGGCAACAGGAACAGACCGATTATACCAACAATGACAATCAATAAAGAAAGCACCGTTGAGAAAACCGGACGTTCTATAAAAAATCCTGGTTTCATTGATTTTCCTCCTCTTCTCTTAATGCCTGGATAGCTTTTTCATCTCCAGCAAACACTGCATGGACTTTAGCTCCAGGAACCAGTTTATGATAACCTTCTACCACTACGCGTTCATTTTCTCCTAGTCCTCTTTCAATAACCACATTGTTTCCAATTTCCGGACCAATCTGAACGAAACGTTTTTCTGCTACATCATCACGTCTGATAACGTAGATGAAAGCACCTCCTTTTTCAATTGACAATGATTTGCGGGGAACAACAATTGCACGTTCTCTCACATCCAAAAGAAGTTTGACACGTGTGAACTGTCCCGGCAAAAGTTTACGGTCCGGATTAGGCAACTCGGCACGTACACCGAATGTTCCGGTTTGAGGGTCAACCTGTGGGTCTGCAAAGTCCACAATTCCTTTCACCGGATATTCTGAATTATCAGCCAAAGTAACCGAAACAGTCTGCTGCCAAGAGCGAGTTGTGTCTTGTTCACCGAATTTGATATTACGTCTTTCGGCACGCAGATAATCCAAGGCGGTCATTTTGAAGTCAACATCTACTGTATCACTTTTCACAACTGAAACCAGCTTTGATTTTGCTCCAGGTCCGACAAGTGTGCCTATATCAACATATCGTTCACTTACATAACCGGAAATCGGAGATGTTACTGTTGTATAGCTAAGTTCCAGCAAAGCCTGGTCAAGGTCAGCCTTGCTCATAGCAATATTTGCCTCAGCATTTTCCTTTGCTGCAATAGCATTGTCCAAGTCGAGCTGGCTGGCAGCATGCTGTTCATAAAGCGGAGTAAGGCGCTCAACGTCTCTTTGAGCTTTGGCAGCTGAAACTTCATCTTTCTTGAGTTGTGCGCTGGCTTTTGCCACTTTAGCTTTGTAAAGAGCAGGACTTATGATAAATAAAGGATCTCCCTGCTTGACCTTTTTCCCTTCTTCAAACATCATTTTCTCAAGATAACCTTCCACTCTTGCATGAACTTCAACGAAACTAGAGGCTCTGATTCGTCCAACATATTCTCCGAAAATCTGAACATCCTCTTTGGCAGGTTTATCCACTACAACGATTGGCAACTGCGGCTCTTCTTTCTGCCGACATCCTGTAAATAGGATAGAAAAGGCTAATACTCCAAATGTTAGCCAGAAAAAACGTCTATTCACCATACTTCACTTTTAGTATATATAAACTTACGAATTATTTTTTAGTGCTACCGGAACATTACAATGTCCCATTCTTATAAAATTATGTATTGAAAATATTGTACCAAAAATATCCTGCAATATTCCAAACCGGAAGCAAAACCTTTGTTTTCAACATATTTACCACTTATAAACTTTTACCTCTTAAATTAACGAATATATTACTTGTGTGTAAAAATTCCACAATTATGTAGAACTATCATTATCATAATGCAAAATTACACAAAAGCCTTCATATAACTATTAATATTTGCTCGTCATTGCATTCTTTTATATAACTTTATCGAAGTTTCGCAAGATAAACATAAAGCTACATGTAATTGTGTTAAAAAATATTTACAAATCACATGATTGAATTGATAATCAATAGCGTATGAAAATTGTGAAACTTGCAAAAGTGAAAAAATCCTGTATATGAAAGAAAAAAGAAACATTGCAAGCAAAACACTGCAGTGTTGTGAAAAAAAGGTAGGCATCTTTTTCCAGAAACATAGTACTGTATTGGAAAAAAGATGCCTACCTTTTTTATGTAATAAATACATCCGGAATCTATTCCATTTGTTTCTGTAAGTAAATAGAATTACTTATGGATGAAATTTGTAGAGATTATAGCTCATTAAAAATTATGAACCTTTCTTGTCGATAATTTTATTTCCCATATCATACTTATTGTCATATAAACAATTTCATAAAATTGTATTTTCCAACAAGATAAAATATGTTTGGGTCAAAACTTTTTTTGAACTCCGAATAAAAAATGTATATTTGCAGGCATAAATTAAAATACCTAAAATCATTAAATAATAAAAATGAAATTAACATCTATCATTGTCTGCTCTATCCTTGGAGTAGCAACTATGGCTAATGCAGCCACAACTAAATCAAAAATCTATCAGAAAGGATGGATAGATTTCAACAAGAATAATAAGAAAGATATTTATGAAGATCCTAAACAGCCTGTGGAAAAACGTGTTGACGATTTGATGCAGCAAATGACCCTTGAAGAAAAAGTCGGTCAGCTGCTCAACGAATTCGGGTGGCCTTTATATGAAAGGAATGGCAAGAATATCAAACTTACAGAGGATGCTCACAAGGTTGTAGTGGAACATGGCACAGGTGGTCTTTGGGGATTCATGCGTGCCGATCCTTGGACCCAAAAAACTCTTAAAACCGGGCTTAACCTTCAATTTGCAATTGAAGCCAGTAATATGTTGCAAAAATATTGCATTGAAAATACCAGATTAGGAATACCAATGCTTTTATCAGAAGAATGTCCTCACGGACATATGGCTATCGGAGCAACTGCATTCCCAACCGGAATTGGTCAGGCTTCTACATGGAATCCGGATTTGATACGACAGTTGGGTGAAGCTCAGGCTAAAGAAGTGAGAAAACAAGGTGGACATATCGGATATGGTCCGGTTGTAGATTTAGCCCGTGACCCAAGATGGTCGAGAGTTGAAGAAGGCTTTGGTGAAGACACTTACCTAGCTGGAGAAATCGGTAAAGCAGTTGTTGAAGGTATGCAGAACAATCCCGATTATCCGGTAATTTCAACTGTAAAACATTTCACTGCATACGGATGGACCGAAGGCGGACATAACGGAGGTGCTGCACACATCGGAGAAAATGAGTTGAGAGAAGTTATTCTTCCTCCGTTCCGTAAAGTAGTAGAAGCTGGACTTTTGTCAATAATGACATCATACAACGAAATTGACGGTATTCCTTGTACAGGTAACAAAGAACTTCTTACAGATATTTTGAAAAATGAATGGGGTTTCAAAGGTTTTGTTGTTTCGGACTTATATTCTATCGACGGTATGACAGGACATGGTGTTGCCGCAAATCTGAAAGAAGCTGCAGAAATTGCATTCAACGCAGGTGTTGAATCAGACCTAGGCGGTCAGGCTTTCCGTCAACTTACCACACTTGTAAAAGAAGGTAAAATACAGGAGAGCAAACTGGATGATGCCGTAAGAAAGCTTCTGACTCTTAAATTCAAAATGAAATTGTTTGATAATCCAATTTTGAACACAAAAAATTATCTGACAGAAAACGAAAGAAACGAACACAGAGCTTTGGCAAGAGAAGTTGCACGCCAGTCTGTTATTCTTCTGAAGAATGACAACAATGTTTTGCCGCTTAATAAGGAAATAAAATCTATTGCCGTTATCGGTCCGAACGCAAACACTCCTTATAATATGTTGGGTGATTACACTGCTCCACAGGCTGAGGGTTCGGTTATCACTGTTTTGGAAGGTGTTCGTAAAGCTGTTTCAGCAAACACTGAAGTAAACTACGCAAAAGGTTGTGCTATCCGCGATATGTCAAATGAAGGTTTTGCTGAAGCTGAAGCTGTTGCCAAGAAAAGTGATGCTATTGTGTTGGTTCTTGGTGGTTCAAGTGCAAGAGATTTCTCTGCAGAATTTGAAGCGACAGGTGCTGCAAAAGCTAGCAAAAACGAATTGAGCGATATGGATAGTGGCGAAGGTAACGACCGTTGCACACTTGACCTTCTTGGAAGACAGAATGAGCTGCTGGAACTTATGAAATCAACTGGTAAGCCTTTGGTTGTTGTTCTTATTAAAGGAAGACCTCTTGCAATCAATGAATGTGAGGAAAAAGCTGATGCTATACTTGATGCATGGTATCCGGGTGAAGAAGGAGGAAATGCAATTGCCGATATTCTGTTTGGCGACTACAATCCTGCAGGAAGATTAGCTATTTCTGTTCCTAAGAATGTTGGTCAGCTTCCAGTATTCTACAATTCTAAGCGTGGCGCAAACCGACGCGATTATATCGAAGGTGATGCGAAACCTCTATATCCGTTTGGTTATGGTTTGAGTTATACAACTTTTGCTTATGATAAAATGGAAGTTATTCCTAGCGAAACAAATATCAAAGTTCGCGTATCTGTGAAAAACACTGGGAGAGTTGATGGTGACGAAGTTGTTCAGATTTATGTAAAAGACGTTGTTGCGTCACACAGCACTCCGGTGAAACAGCTCAAAGCCTTCAAACGTGTGAATATCAAAGCTGGCGAAACAAAAGACGTAGAACTATTCATTGATAAAAAAGAACTTGAAATATATCAGGGCGAAGGCAAATGGAAATTGGAACCTGGAGATTTTGTTATTATGGCAGGTAATTCTTCAGAATCTTTGCCCCTTAAAGAGACTATTACTCTTTAATTAGCAAGAGTTCCTCTTCGTTCTTAAAGTTTGCATTAAAATACAGAGATTTGCCGCAAATATTCTTTTGTGAAGAAAAATTTGTAATTTTGGCAAACCTAAAAACAAACATGTATAAAATGAAACTATATAATTTTGATGAAATAATAGAACGAAGAGGAACTTCCTGCGTAAAATATGACGGTCTGCAGGAAAACTTCGGGAATAAAGACCTGATTCCTCTATGGGTTGCAGATATGGATTTTGCAACTCCTGATTTTATTGTTGACGCATTGAAAAAAAGATGCGAGCATCCGATATTCGGATATACATTGGCGAGTGACGAATATTACAATTGTATAATCGACTGGGTAAACTACAAACATAACTGGAAAATAAAGAAAGAATGGCTAAGCTATATTCCCGGTATTGTAAAAGGTATAGGATTTGTTGTCCAGTGCTTCACAAAACCTGGAGATAAAGTAATCATACAGCCACCAGTATATCATCCATTCCGTATTGTCCCGACTGAGATGAAGAGAGAAATAGTCTTCAATCCATTGAAAGAGGTAAACGGTACTTATGAAATGGACTTCGACCAGTTAGAATCCATAATTGATGACAAATGTAAAGTCCTCATTTTGTCAAATCCTCACAATCCAGGAGGAATTGTTTGGGGAAAAGACACATTAATAAAGCTTGCGGAAATATGCAAAAGACACAATATTCTTGTTATTTCCGATGAAATTCATGCAGAACTGGCCTTTCCTCAGGCAAAACATCATCCGTTTGCTTCAGTTTCGGAAGATGCAGCAAACTGCAGTATAACTTTCATGGCACCAAGCAAAACTTTCAACATTGCGGGAATTGTAAGTTCCTATTCTATTGTTCCTAATGAAGAGATAAGAGAGAAATTCTACTCATACCTTGAGTCCGGAGAATTCAATGCCGGAACTATATTTGCATATGAAGCAACAATCGCAGCCTACACTTATGGTGCAGAATGGTTACAACAGTTGCGTATGTATATTATGGAAAACATCAGGGTTGTAGATGAATATCTGAAAGCTCATATGCCAAAAATAAAAGTATTCCAGCCTCAAGCTTCTTTCTTGATTTGGTTGGATTGCCGCGATATGAATCTTTCTCAGGAAGAACTTAAAGATTTGTTCCAGAACAAGGCAGGTCTGGCATTGAACGACGGAAGTATCTTTGGTCCGGGCGGCGAAGGACATATGCGCCTGAACATCGGTTGTCCAAGAGCAACACTTGTTACAGCATTGAAAGCTTTGGATAAAGCGGTGAACGGGAAATAATATAGGAAACGGCTCGGTTAAATAATAACAAAACCAAAAACGAGCTTTTTATTTTGCTCTCCGACAGCCTTTCCGTATATTTGTTGACATGAAATAAGTCAAACATTGACCGAGAAAATATTATTAACTCCATAAACAACAATTTCATTATGAAAATTGCAGAAAACATGTACGTTGCAGTCACATATGATTTGAACGTAGGCGAAGGTGAAGAACGTGAATTGATGGAAAAGGCAACACGCGAAGTTCCTTTGAAATTCATATTCGGAACAGGAATGATGATTCCAGCTTTTGAAGCGGCTCTTGCAGGATTGGAAGTTGGTTCAAAATTCGATTTCACTATCGCTCCGGCTGATGCGTACGGAGAATATGACGAAAATCATGTATTGGATTTGCCAAAGAAAATATTTGAAGTTGACGGCAAATTTGATTCAGAAATGATAAAAGAAGGTAACACAGTTCCTATGATGGACGCAGACGGAAACCGTTTGAACGGTTCTGTTCTTGAAGTTAAAGAAGACGTTGTTATTATGGACTTCAATCATCCGTTGGCAGGTGAAACTCTTCACTTCAGCGGCGAGGTAATTGATGTTCATGAAGCTACAGCTGAAGAAATTGCAGCTTTCGCAGCTCCGGCAGGCGGTTGTGGTTGCGGATGCGGCGATTGCGGAAGCGGTTGCGGAAGTGACAGCGAAGCTGGATGCGGCAGTGGTTGCAGTGGCTGCCATTAATAAGCATTTAGAAACAGATATTTGAGTAAAGTCCGCAAATGAACAGCATTGAACTTTTTATGCTGTTATTTGTGGACTTTACTTTTTACTTCTCAATTCTTATCATTTAAATTCATTTATCGTGAACACATTTGGTAATATATTCAGATTAACTTCATTCGGAGAATCTCACGGACCGGGAATCGGCGGAGTTATCGACGGTTGTCCTGCTGGTATAACTCTTGATATGGATTTTATTCAAAAAGAGCTTAACAGAAGAAAACCAGGACAATCAAGTATCACAACTCCACGAAAGGAAGACGATGAAGTACAGTTCCTTTCCGGAATATATGAGGGTAAAACAACCGGAACTCCAATTGGTTTTATTGTATGGAACAAGAATCAGCATTCATCCGACTACGACAATATGAAACAAGTTTTCCGTCCGTCGCACGCTGATTTCGGTTATTATACTAAATATGGAATCCGTGACCCGCGAGGCGGAGGTCGCTCATCTGCACGCGAAACCATTTCACGTTGCGTAGCTGGTGCGATTGCGAAACAAATACTTTCACAGCTTGGCATAGAAATAATTGCTTATACATCTCAGGTTGGTCCGATAAGTTTAAGCGGAACATATAAGGATTATGACCTTAACACTATCGAAGATAATCCTGTTCGCTGTCCCGATCAGGAAAAGGCTAAGGAAATGGAAGAGCTTATCGCTTCCGTAAAAGCCTCAGGCGATACAATCGGAGGAATTATCACTGGTGTTATAAAAGGTGTTCCTGCCGGTTTGGGAGAGCCTGTATTCGGAAAACTTCATGCGGCACTTGGCAATGCCATGCTGAGTATAAATGCTGTAAAAGGATTTGAATATGGCGACGGATTCGATGCAGCTCTATACAGAGGCTCTGAAAGAAACGACTCTTTCTTCAACGATAACGGTAAGATTAGTACGCGCACAAACAATTCCGGCGGTATTCAAGGTGGAATTTCCAACGGTCAGGATATTTATTTCCGTGTCGCTTTCAAATCCGTAGCTACATTGCTTATGGAACAGAACACTGTAGATACAGAAGGAAATGAAACCGTACTTAAGGCTCGCGGAAGACACGACCCTTGCGTTTTGCCAAGAGCTGTACCTATCGTTGAATCTATGGCGGCTATGACCATACTGGATTATTATCTTATTAATAAATGTAAGCGTTTCGACTGTTTATGACAAAACTGATTTTCCCAATATTTCTATTATTTATTATAGGAATGATGTCTTGTAAATCTTCTAAAGATTTAAAGTCTGAATCAAATAATAAAGTAGAGAATATAAATTCAATATCTGCAGCCTTACCGGTTGTATGCATATACAAGACAAAGAAAGATTACTCAAATCTTGTTCCTGTTATTATGGATGATAAAAAGGAAAGAATCGTATCTTATCCTCATCCTAACGACTTGAAATACGGTAATTCTTTGCGACTGCCTGTTCCTCTTAAACAAGGATATTGGCTGGACAACAAAGGCATCAACAAGAATGTTGCTTTTCTGAAATATACTTATGAAGAGTATAGCAAAATGAAAAAAACTCCTTCTATTGAAGAGCTTAATGAAGCTATAATTGATAAAAATCCTTTGACCGATTTTCAAACTCTTGGTAAGAGGAATGAATATTCAGATGTAGTCAAAGAGGTTAATGAATGGATTGAGAAGAATAAAACTATAGTTTTTGAACTCAATAAATAATATTTTTATGGCGAAGGTGAATTTCCTGATTCACCTTCGCCATAATATATTACTCAAACAATCTTATCACTGCATGAAAATAATGCACAGGCAAGACATATATGGAGTTAAGTCAATGCTTCGCTTAGCCTGGAAGTTAAAAGCCGATAGATTTTAGATACAAATAGTAATGGCCTTTAACTCCTATAACTTCTTTTTAACTCCTGTAACTCCATAACTTATAACACATGCGAAACTTAAGTAAGTAAAACATGTTTTGAACAATATACCCTAATCTTAAAACTAAGACTTAGTTTATAAAAACTGAATCTTAATTTATAAAAACTAAGTCTTGATTTATAAAAACCAAGACTTAGTTTTAAGAATATATACTTAGCTTCATAGATTATTTAAGTAATTGTTGCGCTGCAAGGACAAGGAACATATAGTGAGAAGAACCACCGCCAAGCACATATTCTGTCTGTTGCCACAAGAATGGGAATGTAAGCAATTCCGGGAAGTCCGGGCGTATAAGAGCTGTTCCTGAAATTACACCGCCAGGAATATACGACCAGTCCGCACGGTTAAGTCCATATCCGACAGTTGCAGAAACTGTACCAACACCATATGCAAATGAAGCTGTGTTGCTACCGGGATGACAACCCAAAACAAAATTCAAAGCATTGAAAATATAATCAGACTTGAACAAATCCGGATAACTCTTGTTCAAGAAATACTGGTTGAAACCAAAAGATTGTATTCCCCAACCTGCACCCCAGATATGCGGAAGATATGGAATTCCATATGGAGTTTCAGCACCTTGCTCTTCTATCCTCTTGCTATATCCAACCAATGCTTTTCTAATTTTTGTTCATATATTTTATGTTTTTGAGTTTATAAGCTCTTTTCTATTTCATGTTTCGAATGTATAAAATCAATATTTACCATTATAAAATGTATGTAACGAAGAATTATAACTATGTTACATCATAGAAAAGAGCACTCTATTCCTTCCCCATATTCTCCTTCACATACTTCGACGGACTAACTCCAAATTCTTTTATGAATGCAGACCAGAAATAAGACTGGGAGCTGAAACCAACAGCTTCGGCTATTTCGTATATCTTCATTTCTCCACTAAGAAGTAATTCTGCTGATTTTTTCAGACGAGCCATCTTTATAAGATCGTTCGGTGTCAAATCAGATATTGAGCGGACTTTTCTGTACAAAGTTGGTCGGCTGATATTCATCATTTCGGCAAGCATATTAACATCAAGGTCCGGATTTCCCATATTATCATTAATGATGGTATTAAGTTTGTCGAGGAATTTTTCGTCCGTTTTGGAATAGGCAATAGATTTCATATTTGCTATCGGCGACTTGAAATAGAATTTCCTAATATTATCCCTGTTTGAGATAAGATTGGAAACCTGTGCCATAAGTAAAGGCATGGAAAATGGTTTGTCAATATAGGCATCAGCGCCATGTTCCAATCCTTCAAGATGGAATTGGGTTGTAGTTTTCGCTGTTAGAAGTATCACCGGAATATGCGTATACTCTTCATTCGACTTAATATAGTGCAGTAATTCCAGTCCGTCCATAACAGGCATCATAACATCACTTATCACCAGTTGAACACTTTCTTTTCCTAATATTTCTGTCGCCACTTTACCATTTTCGGCAACATATACATTATATAATGTATTTACTTCCTCTGCAACGAATTTACGCATTTCACTATTGTCCTCAACTACCAGAACTGCAGGACGACCTTCCTCAAAACGCAATGACAAATCTGTTTCGTCAGATAAAGGAATATTTTCTTCTGTATGAATAGACTCTGGCAAATGTAAAGGCAGAACAAGACGAAACATTGTCAACTCTTCGTTTGCCGCAAAAGTTTCCAATGTTAAAGAACCATTATGCATTTCTGCCAAAGAACGGGCAAACGGAAGACCTAGTCCTGTTCCTGTTTTTCCTTCGGTATTTACCTCAACTCTATAAAACGGTTCGAATATTTTTTCTCTTAATTCTGGAGGAACCGGCTTTCCGTCATTAATGAAATCAATAGAAAAACTGTCATATTCTTCATTCATCGAAACACGTATAACTATGCTATGCTGAGCATATTTTATAGCATTAAGAAGAAGATTACTGAAAATCTTGGTTACAGCTTCACGGTCAACATAGGCATAAAGCTCATCCATCGTACAATCTATATTCAGAAGAAGATTGTTTTCGGCAGCAGATTCTCTGAAGAATTTAACATTTTCCTTAAGTAGAGCTATCATATCCGTACGCACAAAACTCAACTTGTAGCCGTCGGTTTCAGTCTTTCGGAAATCCAACAGCTGATTCACAAGAGACATAAGGCGGGTAACATTTCTGTTCATCAAACGAAGAGATTCAGATTCTTTTCCTTGAATTACATTCGACATGATAATCTTCTCCAACGGATTCTTAATCAACGTAAGCGGAGTTCGTATCTCATGGGCAATATTGATAAAGAAATCTATCTTTGACTGATATAATTCCTTTTCTTTCTTATCTTCAAACAATTGCATATTATATGCCATCTCTTTCTTTGCCTTAGCTTTCCATCGGTATATAAAGGAGATTATCATAACGAAAACAGTCATTACAAATAAAAATCTGGCGAATGTGGATTGCCACCATGCGGGAAGAATGACTATATTCAAAGATGTAACTTCATCGCTCCAATGATTTGAGAAATCTGTGGCTTTCACTTCAAAGACATAATCTCCAGGTGAGAGATTGGCAAAATATACAGTATTTCTTCCGCCTATCTCAATCCAACTTTGATTACTTCCATTCAATCTGTATGCATATTTAACAGAAGCCGGAGCTATAAAATCCAATGTAGAGAAATTAATACTGAATGTAGATTCTTCATGTCCTAATTCTATTTTATTCTCAGATGATTCAGAAGGAATATTTATGACTTTTTTCCCATTGTCAAGTTCCAATGTGTGGAGATGAACTTTTGCGTGACGTACATCCATTCTCATATCTTCCGGCCTGAAATGTACAAAACCTTTTACTGAGCCAAAATAGAAATTCTCATCAGAATCCTTGAAGGCAGAATTTTCATTGAACTGTCTTGATATCAATCCGTGGTTTTCGGTGAACGTAGTAATTTGTTCTGTTTTTGAATCAAATCTTACCAATCCATTTGCCGTGCTTATCCAAAAGCATCTGTCATTGTCACGCAATATACGGAACACAACATTACTCGGCATACCATCCTTTACTGTATAATGGATAGATTCACCTGTCTGGAAATCATATTTAATCACACCTTCGAGCGTCGCAAACCACATATTTCCATCAGTATCTTCACAAATATCATTTACAAGGTTATGCCTCTGAGTGTTCAACTTATCGTATGGCAAATACATTCCTGCATTACTTATTGGGTCATAATAGAAACTGCGATTGAACATACCGGTCCACACTCGTCCCAACCGGTCTTCATAAATACATCTTACAGAATATTCTGGAAACTGGTGCATAAATTTAAAGCAATCATTGAGATAGTCATACTTGAACACACCATCATCTGTTCCCACATATATATCTCCTTCCTGCAGAACTTTGATACAACGGACCGAACTATTCTTAGTTCCCGCTGAATCTTTTAGTAAAGAATACCGCTTTATTACTTTACGGGTGTTTATATCCATTCTGTCGATACCATGTATAACATGTCCTATCCACAAATCATTGTCAGAAACTGCCAGTCCACGAATATTTGTATGAGCTATTCCTCCGTTTCCTCCAGGACGATAATTAGAGAATACTCCGGTTTGTTTGTCCATACAGTTGATTCCGGCATCTTCTGTTCCCAGCCATATATTTCCATATTTATCTTTGCAAATATCACGGACAACTTCGCCTTGCATAAGATTGAAACTATCACCAGGATAATGAATTCTGAAAGGTCGGAACGGTGAACAATAATTTACACCACTTTGATGGAAACAAATCCATATACCATTTTCTCTATCCCTGCAAAAAGCAGAAATATATTGACTGGACAAAGAATTCGGATCAAGAGGATCTTGCATTACTCTTTTATATTTTCCCGTATTCAAATAATATATTATCAAACCAGAATCTGTTCCTATCCACAATTCGTTTTCATCTATTTGAAGAAAGCAGTTTATCAGGAATGTTATATTATTCGAACTCTGTATATTCAAATCCTGTACTTTAAGAGAATCTGCATTCCATATTTTTATATCATCATGCTCATATGCTACAAAAATGCTGTTGTTATATGAAGAAGGATATAAATGTAGTATTTTCCTTGGTTCGGAATTCTCGAATAATGAATAAGACTGAACTGTTCCATCTTCTTCAATAATAGACAGAGAACCGTTACTGTCGCCAACCCATAGTTTTCCATTTTCAGTCAGACATAATGAAGTATAAGAGAACTGCTCCGGATGTGAATATATTTTATATTGGTCCAATGATAAATCAAATCTGATAAGATTTCCTTCCATAAGAACCCAGAGGCGGTTGTCATTGTCAAAAAGGAAACGGTCAATTCTTTTATCCGCTGTTATTGGCAAAATGCTGAACATCTCTTTTTCTTGCTTGAAACAGAACAAGCCGGAAAATGTTCCTACCCACAAGTTTCCATCCTTATCGCAGTTTAAACCAGTAATCCAGTTACTGCCTAATGTTCCCTGCATTTCGGGATCATGTCTATACACTTTGAAGTTATAACCATCGAAACAATTAAGTCCGTCGCGTGTTCCAAGCCATATATAACCATTGTTATCCTGAACACAACTTGTGACCATATTATCACTCAATCCATTTTCAACCTGATAATGTCTGAAAATATAATTTATCTCTTCAGATGAGACGTATTGTGATGATACAAAAAATAAAATTACAATTGTAAATATGGTAAATATCATAATAAACAATTTAGGTTTAACGCCTTAAAAGTAATAAAAAACAAATCAACATTTAGATATTTTCTCATAAATATCATATTTTATCTCAAGACAAACAGAAAATATAAAATTGATAATAAATATAAAAACAAAGAAACTATTTCTGTCTTTGCTATTGAACCTTGAATCTACATTTGCACAAAACCTTTATTATTTATAGCACTTAAAAACTAATTATTATGAATAGTACCAGTAAAACTACAAAAGCCCGTACAAAAGTACAGTTATGTACAATGATGTTCCTGCAATATATGCTTAGCGCAGTATGGTGGGTTCCTTTAGCAGCTTATTTATCACACACATTAAAACTTGAAGTTTATCAGATTTCATTAGTTTTAAGTTCAATGGCTATCGGAGCGATGGGTTCATCTTTCATTGGAGCTATTGCTGACAGATATTTCTCTGCCGAGAAAATACTTGCCGTACTTAATGTATTGACAGGAATTTTTCTGTTGATAGCAGCCCAGCAGGAAAGTTTCCCTTTATTGATGGTCAGCGTTGTATGCGCAATGTTATGTCATATGCCTACACAAAGCCTCACGAGTACAATTGCAATGCAGCATACTCCGTCAGAGCAATTTCCCAGAATAAGGATGTTCGGTTCTGTTGGTTGGGTTTCTTCCGGTATATTTAGTATAGTTGCTTTACATATTATTAATATTCCAGCTTTCGACGATACTAACTTGCCTATGTATTGCGGAGCTGCTGTCAGCTTTATTGCAGCTTTATTTAACTTAAGACTTCCGAATACGCCACCGGCAATAAAATCTAAAACTATATCTTTTATGGATATAACAGGTCTTAGCGCATTTTCTCTGATGAAGGACAAGAATTACCGTACTTTTATGATTCTTACTTTCCTGTCAATAATTCCTTTTACCTTATACCATGTCTATGGTTCTATGATTCTTGCGGACGAACATGTTCAGAATATCACCGTTACATTGAACTTCGGTCAATTGGCAGAAATGTTCTTCCTTGTAATAACTACTTCTATCCTTGTCAAAGCAGGAATCAAGAAAACATTGATTTTAGGATTGTTTGCTCTATGTATTCGTTATCTGGCATTTTTCGTAGGTGCTGAAACCGGAATGCAATGGTGTTATTATATAGGAATTATCGTTCACGGACTTATATTCGGATTGTTCTATGTAAGCGGACAAGTTTATACTGACAATATTGCTCCTAAAGAAATGAAAGCAAGAGCGCAAGGACTTTTGTTCTTCCTTGTTTGGGGTGTTGGTTTCCTAATCGGAACTCTTTCAAACGGATGGTTGATTGACATATTCCGCGATGGAGATATTTGCGACTGGCCGGTGTTATTTATCATATCAACTGTTTCTTCTTTCATACTATTGGTGATTTTTGCGTTATTCTTTAATCCTAATAAAGGTAACTAGTTAGTAAGGTCTCTAATAGATTTGGGTGAAAGCTTAGAGGTAATTTGTTATGGGATGAATTACCTCTATGTTTCTGTGATTCTTTTTTTATTTCCACACATATACAGAATTTATACTACTCAAACACTTCAATCTTTGAAATGTTTACATTTGTATAATGTTTATGTAAACTATCTACCACATGTTATTGAAAGTGGACAATTTCAAAGTATAATAAATGATAACTATTCAAATAAAAATGAATAGAATTTGTTTTCCCTTTTGCTGCCTGGATTATTATCCGTATATTCGTAACTAATACTAAAAAAACAAAGTATGAAAAAAATAGCTGTTTTTGCTTCTGGAGCTGGAACTAATGCTGAGAACATCATACGGTATTTTGTTGACAGTGAAAAGATGAAAGTTGTGCTTGTCTTGTCGAATAATAGAAAAGCAGGTGTACATTTTCGTGTGAATGCTTTAGGTGTGCCTTCGTTCGTGTTTACACGTGAGGAATTTGCAGAAGGGATTCCGATTTTAGATAAATTGTCAGAATATGAAGTGGATTTTATAGTGCTTGCCGGTTTTATGTGTTTTGTGTCTGCCCCCCTTTTGAAAGCTTTTCCTGGCCGTATTGTTAATATACATCCATCGTTGCTTCCGAAGTTTGGAGGAAAAGGAATGTATGGAATACATGTACATGAAGCTGTGGTGAAATCAGGCGAAAAAGAATCTGGTATAACTATACATTATATAAATGAGCGTTATGACGAGGGCGCAATCATTTTTCAGACTTCATGTCCGGTGTTCCCGAATGATACACCGGAGGATTTGGCCACAAGGGTACATGCTTTGGAGTATGAGTATTATCCGAAGGTTATTGAGGAAATATTGGAAGGAGTTGAATAGTCAAGATGTTAGTATTTGTTTGCTGTAGCCTTGTTAACTCGTTCCTGAAAAGTCGAGCTTTATAAAAAACTTGCGTCTTGTTTTTATTCGATAGATTTGTACCTTTGTAAAGAAAATAATGTGTCCGATGAGATTATTGCCAGCATTGTTATTCCCGTTATCAGTTTTATATGGAATGGTAACATCTGTAAGAAACAAGATGTTTGACTGTGGAATATTGCCGTCCGAACAATTCAGCGTGCCAGTGATATGTGTCGGTAATCTGAGTGTTGGAGGAACAGGAAAAACTCCGCATACAGAGTATCTGGTGCGATTGTTGTCCGTACGTTACAGGGTGGCAGTGTTGAGCAGAGGATATAAAAGAAATAGCAAAGGTTTTGTGCTTGCTGATAATAAAACAACGGCAAGAGAATTGGGCGACGAACCGTATCAGATGAAGAGGAAATTCCCTGATATCAAAGTTGCCGTGGATGCGGACAGGCGGAATGGAATATCCCGACTGATGCAACTGTCCGGTGAGGAAAAACCTGAAATTATAATTCTGGATGATGCTTTTCAGCACAGATATGTTAAACCATCGTTGTCTTTATTGCTTACAGATTGCAGCAGATTATACACTTCAGACTATGTGCTGCCTGCCGGACGACTTCGGGAATGGAAAAGCGGAGCTTTGAGGGCAGACATTATAATTGTTACGAAATGCAAGGCGGATATAAGTGATGAGGAACGCAAAAATATACTGAGGCAAATATCTCCATCGAAGAACCAACGTGTGTTTTTTACTTATATAAATTATGGCGAATTACTGCCGGTTTTTGGAGAGAGTTGTGACACATCTGTGAATGTTATATGCGGAAATCCGGAAGTTCTTCTTTTGACGGGTATAGCTAATCCCTTTCCTTTGAAGAATAAGGTGGAAGAATTTTCCTCAAATATAGAAGTGTTCTCTTTTCCGGATCATCATGACTTTTCGGAAGCTGATATTCGTAGCATTGAGAATCGTTTGAAGACAGGAAAGGATAACAGGAAAATTGTGGTGACTACTGAGAAAGATGCAGTGCGTCTGCTTGCCAATCCATATTTGTCGGACGAGTATAAAGAACGGTTTTATTATATTCCGATAAGGATTGATTTTTGCGGAGGAGAAGCTGGGGAGTTTGATAGGATTGTTTTTGATAAAGGAGTTAAGAAGGAGTCAAGTAGTTAAGAAGTCAAGTAGTTAAGGAGTTAAGTAATTGGAGAGTTGAGGAATTGAGAAGTTTTCAATTTTCAACTTTCAACTTTCAATTTTCAAAATATGGCTAAAAGAACAGAAATAGCAACATTGGGCGAGTTTGGTTTGATTCGCCATTTGACAGAAAATATTGAGTTAAAGAACAGCAGTACGCTTAAAGGCGTTGGCGATGATGCGGCTGTTCTGGACTATAAGGACAAGCAAGTTCTGGTTACTACGGACTTGCTGCTTGAAGGCGTGCATTTCGATTTGATGTATGTGCCTTTGAAACATCTTGGATATAAATCGGCTGTAGTGAATTTCTCAGACATATATGCGATGAACGGACAGCCGAAACAGATAACAGTTTCAATAGGTATTTCCAAGAGATTCTCAATTGAGGATATGGAAGAGCTTTACAGTGGAATCCGCCTTGCATGTGATGTTTACGGTGTGGATCTTGTTGGCGGTGACACTTCTGCGTCGTTAACAGGGCTGAGCATCAGTATTACTTGTATTGGTGAAGGAGAAAAGGGTAAAGTGGTTTACCGTAATGGAGCGCGCGATACGGATTTGATATGTGTGTCTGGTGATTTTGGCGCAGCATATATGGGATTGCAATTATTGGAACGTGAAAAGAAAGTTTTTAACGGAGAAAAAGATTTTACTCCTGATTTTTCAGGAAAAGAATATTTGCTGGAACGCCAGTTGAAACCGGAAGCCCGCAAGGATATAATCGAGATGTTGCGTAATGCAGGAGTTCAGCCAACGGCGATGATGGACGTGTCGGACGGTCTTTCTTCGGAGCTTCTTCACATATCTAAGGAAAGCAATGTTGGATGCAGAATTTATGAAGACAGAATTCCTATAGATTATCAGACAGCAGTGATGGCAGAGCAGTTTAATATGAATCTTGTAACTGCTGCACTGAATGGCGGTGAAGATTATGAACTTCTGTTTACTGTTCCGTTGACAGATCATGAGAAAGTATCAGAAATGAAAGGAGTAAAGGTTATCGGTCATGTTACTAAACCTGAATTAGGCAATTATCTTGTTGGTCGTGACGGTGGAGAAGTTGAGTTGAGAGCACAGGGCTGGAATTCGTTGGAAAGTTAAAAAAAGATGACAAGTTAAAAAAGAGACGAGTTGACAAGGAAATTGAATAAATATCAAACCTTGTCAACTCGTTTCTTTTTATGGGGCTATCAAATTGTTATCTCTTGATAAATTTAGCAGTCATATTTTTCCCTTCTTTAGTTCTGACGCTGATAATATAAATACCATTATTTATATAACCAGTTTCCAAAGTATGGTTTTGAGAGATATTTTCAGAAGTCAGATTTTTATTGAAAATCTTGTTTCCTGATATATTGTATATATCTATAGACTCAACTTGCTCCGGAAGAATAACATTTACAGAATTACTGTTTACACTGAGAATCTTGATTCCGTCAGAATTAGAACCAATAGCTTCTAAACCAGTAGGGTTTTCTGAAACAATGAATGGGAGTCCGTTGGATATCTGAGTGTATTTATTGTCAATTATTCTAAAAAGAGCAACAGAATATTTTCCCGTTTCCACCATCGGATTGAAAGTCATACTGAACTTATACGGCTGATTATCTTTCTCAATAAATACTTCTGTTTGATGGATGTTTTGTGAAGAGCTTTCAGATTCTGAGAAAACTGCTGCATAAATATTTTCGTTGAAAATATTGCCTTCACCTTCAAGAGTTATGTCTGCATTTACTGTGAGAGCTTCGTTAATTCCAATTATAGACTTATCAAGAGAAGCATTTGAAAGTTTTATGTTTTCACATATTTTACCTTCTTTAATATTCACAAGAACAGGTTCTCCAATCAGATTATAATAAATACCATAAGAAACGAACGGAGCAATATAATAGCTGCCGCTAGGAATATCAACTTTACTGCCTGATTGTCTGAAATCCATTTCCATTTTTGCATTAAGATTTATTTCCTGTCCTTCAGTGTTTGCGGGAATAAGGAATTGAGTTTCAGTAAGTACGGATAATAATTGAGGCTCGTTTTCGTTACTTAGCAATAAAATTCCTCCAATTCCATAATATTCAGAATTCTTATTGTTGTTGGAAACTGTCAGTTTGAATTTGGCACTAATGCCGGAATAAAGGCTTGTTGTAGTTTCCAAAGCTCCATGAATATTATTTATGTCCAGATTGCCGGAGTATGGAGTAAGAGTACATACGTTACCTTTAACAGAAACATTATATTCGATAACACATCCGACATTTCCTCTTATCCGGCTGTAATCTTTTTCTCGTTCTTCTTTTGTCGCTATATATAATTTATAGTTACCGTCAGTAACGGCAGAAGGGATTCTAACATCCTTTATACTTAGTGAGTCGTAACCATAATTTGTTTTTATGTTTTCAATAGGATTTTCAAATATAGGCTGTTTTTCTCCAGCCTGGTTTTCTAGAATAACAGAGATTACACCTTTGTTGAAATTAGATGTACGATTATAGATATTTCTGAGTGTTATGTTAAATGATTCATTTTTTTCAACTGATTTATTGTTTATTTTCATTTCTTGAAGAGAGAAGAAGGATAAATAGAAATCACTGATAGTTTCCGGCTGAAAACCTATAATCATGCTTTGTGAAATACAGAAACCACCTCCGTTTCCGCTACCTCCACCAATACCGGTTGATATTGGATCTAAAGATGATATATCGAAATATCCGTTGTTGTAACCATCCCATCCCCAGTTCACATGAACCATATCATCTTTGTCGTATCCGTCAATAACGAACGCATGTCCTACTTCAGAAGATGCACCGCTGTAATAAACAGGTCTTTTGTTGTTTAGTTCAGTTTTAAGCATTTCCATCCATTCGGATGTATTGAAGTAATCTCTTGATACAAATCCCATGTTTTTGTTATATCCGAAATAGTTAATCATTGAATTTGGAACATTATGAGAAAATGCTCCAGAGCCAGAAGGTGAATACTCCATATCTACGGCAACACCACAAGCATACATAAGTTCTGCTACTGCTTTAGCCTGAGTTCCGTTATATTCAACTTTGCTGTATTGCGGAAGCATATTTTCCCAGTCGAAAGTTGTTGATTGGAAGTCGAAATCGCATTTTATACCTGATTCTGTAGTGTATGAGTGAGAGCCTATGCCTTTTGTCGGATATTCATGATATTTCATAATCATAGCAATTGCTGTTGCCACACATCCGGTTACAGATTTCTTTCCGTTTATTTCAGGACACATATTGTTATAAGGAGTTGACTGGTCCCAGTTAATTTCGCCCAACAATGGTGAAATTTCAGTTGCAAAAGATTTTGATGACGAAGATTTTGTTGGAGTGTAAAGACGTGTTGAATTTTCCAGATTGTTGTAATACTGGTAATAAACGGAAAGAAAGTTTTGGATGTTTGAAGGTATGTTTTCTGTTTGGAAAGGAGAATTGAGTGAATAACCTAGGATTGGCTTCATTCGGTCATCGGCCGAAACGATTACAAAAGAGTTGTTATTGTTGTTGAACACGAAGAAAGCTTCTTCGTCAGAACTTCGCAGAAAATTTTTACCGGTAAGTTCACTTGAAACGGCAACTAATTGTATGTCTGTACTGGATTTTAAATCTCCAGATTTGTTGAAGAAGTTTTGAGCAACATCTAAAGCCTGTTCTTGTGTTAATTGTTTAGCCCACGTTGGCGAAGTGCATAATAGCACAAGGAATAGTGAAAAAAGTTTCCTCATAATTGATAATTTTTAGTTGATTAATTTAAAAACAATCCTAATTAGTTTAGGATTTATAAGTGAAAGTTGCAATATTATTAAAAAAATGGATAGTAATTATATTACTTTGTTTTTTTAACAAAGAAAACAGATGTATTAAACACAGTTTATGACATAACATTTGTATAAATTTTATGTTGAGTTTCAAAAAGAAATGATTTATCACAGTTGATAAGGAAAAAAGAAGTAATTTTGTCGCGTTAAAAAAATAATAAATAATAATAATTATGACAGAAAGAAAGGTTAGAGTTCGTTTTGCTCCGAGCCCTACAGGTGCTTTGCATATCGGAGGTGTTCGTACAGCCTTATACAATTATTTATTTGCCAAACAAAACGGCGGTGATTTGATTCTTCGTATTGAAGATACAGACTCTCAGCGATTTGTTCCTGGTGCAGAAGATTATATCATTGAAGCGTTGACTTGGTTGGGTATTAAATTTGACGAAGGTGTAGGTTTCGGAGGAAACTACGGTCCTTATCGCCAGAGTGAACGCCGTGAGATTTACAAGAAATATGTTGACCAGCTTTTGGCTGATGGTCATGCTTATATTGCATTTGATACACCGGCAGAGTTGGAAGAGAAAAGAAAAGAAATAGCAAACTTCCAATATGATGCATCTACACGTTTGCAGATGCGTAATTCTTTGACTTTGTCCGAGTCTGAAACAAAGGCTTTGATTGAGTCGGGGCATCAGTATGTTGTTCGTGTAAAGATTGAACCGAACGAGAATGTTGTTGTCAACGACTTGATTCGTGGCGAAGTAGTTATCAACTCTTCTATATTGGATGACAAAGTTCTTTATAAATCAGCAGACCAGCTTCCAACATATCATTTGGCAAACATTGTTGACGACCATTTGATGGAAGTGACACACGTTATCCGTGGTGAAGAATGGTTGCCAAGTGCACCGCTTCATGTTTTGCTTTACCGTTATTTCGGATGGGCTGAAACAATGCCAAGATTTGCTCATTTGTCTTTGCTGCTTAAACCGGAAGGAAATGGTAAGTTAAGTAAACGTGATGGTGACCGTTTGGGATTCCCTGTGTTCCCGTTGGAATGGCATGACCCTAAGACTGGTGATGTTTCATCTGGATACCGTGAGAGTGGTTATTTACCAGAAGCAGTCGTAAACTTCCTTGCTTTGCTTGGCTGGAATCCTGGAAATGATCAGGAAGTAATGAGTATGGATGAACTTATCAAATCATTTAATCTTACTCATTGCAGCAAGAGCGGCGCTAAGTTTGACTACGAAAAGGGTAAATGGTTCAACCACCAGTATATTCAGAAGAAGAGCAATGAAGAAATCGCAGATTTGTTCATGCCAATTCTGAAAGAACATGGAGTAGAAGCGGACAAAGCATATGTCGTTAAAGTTGTTGGTATGATGAAAGATAGAGTAAGCTTCATCAAAGACCTTTGGGATGTATGCGCATTCTTCTTTGTTGCTCCTACAGAATATGACGAGAAGACACGTAAAAAACGTTGGAAAGAAGACAGCGCTGCTCAATTGACAGAGTTGATTGAAGTTTTGCGTGCTCACGAACCATTCGATATTGAAAGCACAGAGAATGAAGTGAAAGCATGGATTGAAAGCAAAGGCTATCATCTTGGAAACATTATGAATGCCACTCGTCTGGCTTTGGTAGGAGAGGGTAAAGGTCCTCATATCTTTGATATCACTGAAGCTCTCGGCAAGGAAGAATCAATCAAGAGAATCCAGAGAGCTATCCAGGTGCTTGGATAATTATATTTATGTTGACAAGTGTACGATTGTCATGTACATGAGTTGGCGATTATAAATAAAATAAACGTAGAGACATGGAGACGTTGAGGTTTTTCGTTTGCCTTATCGTCTCTTGTCTCTCTTTTTTTAGAAACAAATAATACAGGTTGTATGTATTCTTTCTTTATATATGTTTATTCTTTGTTAGTTCGTTTTGCCTCTCTGTTTAACAAGAAAGCTGCTTTGATGTCTGAAGGTCAATCTCAGACCTTTGATATATTAAGTAGGAAGATTAATCCCGGAGAAAAATATATATGGTTTCATGCTGCTTCTTTAGGAGAGTTTGAACAAGGACGTCCTATAATCGAGAAAATAAAGGCTCAAAAGCCGGAGTATAAAATATTGCTTACATTTTTTTCTCCTTCCGGATATGAAGTAAGAAAGAACTATAACTTGGCTGATGTAATTTGTTATTTGCCTTTTGATACTCCGAATAATGTCAGGAAATTTCTGGATTTAGCACAACCGTCAATGGCTATATTCATCAAATATGAATTTTGGGCAAATTATTTGAATACATTAAAACAAAGAAATATTCCGACATATATTATTTCTGCCATTTTCCGTCCTGAGCAGATTTTCTTTAAATGGTACGGAATGTTTTACAGAAATGTTTTACGCTGTTTCAATCATTTATATGTCCAGGATAAAGAATCTGTAAAACTGTTGGAAAGTTTATCTGTGACGAACGTGACAGTAACCGGGGATACAAGATATGACCGGGTTTGGGATATATGCCAATCAGCCAAAAGTATCCCGGAGATTGACAGTTTTGTTTATGACAGCAAGGGCAATAAAATTAAAACATTGATTGCCGGAAGTTCATGGCCACAGGATGAAAATATTTTTATTCCCTATTTTAATGAGTGTCCTGATATCAAACTGATTATTGCGCCTCATGAGATACATGCTTCTCATCTTGAAATGATAGAATCTCTTCTGAAAAGACCTTTTATCCGCTTGTCGGAAGCGAAAGGAAAGAACTTGTCTGAATATGATTGTGTAATAATTGACTGTTTCGGATTATTGTCGTCAATATACCGATATGGAGAAATCGCATACATTGGAGGAGGTTTTGGCGCTGGTATTCATAATACGCTGGAAGCTGCTGTATATGGAATTCCTGTTGTCTTTGGAAAAAAGTATGGTAAATTCAAAGAAGCTAAAGATTTGATAACTGTTGGAGGCGGCTTCTCTATATCTGAATCTTCAGAATTCGAAAAGTTAATGAATAGATTTATATCAGATGAAGAATTTCTGTTGTCGTCAGGAAAAGCTTCTTTAAAATTGGTTGAATCAAATTTAGGCGTATCAGAAAAAATAATGAATGATATATTTTAGAATAGCGTAAGTCTTGCAACTATTATAATTTGAGTAGTTACAGAAGTTAAAAAAGCCAATACTAATTGTTTCTGAAATCTATTGGCTTTTAACTTCCCGGCTATGCGAAGCATGGCTATAACTCCATATATCTCCTTTAACTCCTGAAAGTTGAGTTAGCGAAATTTGAAAGGAGTAATTTATAATTCTATATCTTCACTTGACACAATTCCGTTTATTATAGAATAGAATGTAAGTCCGGATACGGTTTTTATTCCTAATTTACTGGTTATGTTTTTTCGGTGTGAAAGAACCGTATTCAGACTTATATTTAAGTTATCAGCAATTTCCTTATTTGTATATCCTTTTACGATTTGCTGTAAAACATCTGTTTCTCTGTTTGAGAGAAATTTGCTGTTTTCTGAATCCGTATTGTTGTTATAACCGGATGTCAGTATTGGCTGTAAAATATCAATAATTGCTTCTATATTTGAATTGCTGGGTATGATATTACAATTAGATCTTTGTTCATTGCTGGAACAAATAACAAACGTTTTATTTCTTTTCAACAGAAAATAATCTATGTTTGATGAAAATATTTCGCTGTTGGTGAAATAAAAATCAAAAGAGTCTGTAATCTTGGAGAATTTATGGAACGATTCGAATTGCTCAATAAAAAAGTGCGGAAAAAAATCGTTTAGTATACTCTGTAGTCCTATTCTTTGGAAACAGTCAGGTATGATTATTGCTATTTGTTTGTTTTTAGTCATATAAACAAATTATTTACATAAATTCTCCATTGCAGATACCATTGGTGCAAGAATACGATACCTTATCCTATTATGCTGTTTTACATCTTTTTCCAGACTGTTGATTGCGAATATTACAGCATAACATAAGTTTTCGTCATAATCTCCGGATATATGTTTTATCATAATGCTTTTTAAATCAGCGAGCAAAGCTTCAATTGAATCGTCATTTGCTTCTTCCGACTGAAGATAAAATCCTTTTTCAGAATCAATATGTCCGCTTTGTCTTATTTTGCCTGACAATTCAATGCAATATGGAAACCATCTTTCTTCATCATCCTGTATTCTGGCAATAAGTTCTTCTTTGAATGAAGAAAAAAAACGTCCTATAATAGAGATTGTCGGATTGTCCGGCTTACTCATGTGGATAAAAGAATCCAAATGACGTTCAATATTTGGAATTTGGTATTTTATGTAATAATGGTTTGTCTTGTTCAGATAGTCAATAATCTGGGATGTATGAAAACTTCTGAGTTTGCTTTCCGGAAAATACTCTTCATTGAGGAAAGTGTTGATTACGGCAAGAAAGAAATCCGTATCAATATTATAATCATTACAAATTTCATAGACTGACTTATCGCCTAATCCAAGACGGATTCCCAGTCTATTTAATACTGGAATAAGTGAGGGGTGTTCTTCAACCACCTCACTCATTTGAATATTTGGGTATATTAGTGCCATATATTGTATATTATGCTTCTTCCCATTGTTTGCGTAGCAAATCAACTGCAGTTGTAATTGCTGCAGCACGGTCTGAACCCTGACAGCCACATTCAAAGCTTACATATTTGTTATATCCGATAGCCTTTAAGCCTTTGAAACCATCAACGTAATTATCAGCGTCACCATCTTCACCAGGCATACTTCTTCTCTTTCTGCTGGCAACATGAACATGCTGCAAATATTTACCTGCAGATATAAATGCTCCCATATCTGAAGTCTCTTCCCATGTCATATGCCAGAAGTCACCCATACATCTAACACCTGGGTTGTTGATATCTCTACACAATGAAGCTGCATCTGCTACTTGACGGAGATAGAAACATTCTTTTCTGTTAAGAGGCTCGAAAATTACAGATGTACCATGTTCTGCAGCGTAATTACCCATTTCATTGAATTGTTCGCACAAGAATTCACGTGTAGCATGATCATGCGGCATTACAGGTTTCTGACCATTGAATGCCGGGACGATGATTACTCCCACAGATCCCAGTTCACCTGCTGCAGCAATGATTTCTTTCATAGTATCCATGCATTGTTTTCTGATTTTTGGATCTGTTGAAAGAATGAATCCTTTGAATCCTGCACAGATAGCACTCAGTTTTATGTTTCTTCCATTCAATGCTTTTTTGAATTCATCAACACGTTTAGCTAGATTTCCTCCACCTGGCTCTATACCTACAATTCCCAGCTTTTCCATGAAGTCAAGCTTTTCATTCAAGCTTTCACCAGGAGCAACACCTTCTTGCAATGATATATTCAATGCTGCTGAAGAAGAATATGGTATTCCTTCAAATTTTGTTTGGGTATTATTATTTTGCGCTGCTTGCTCTTGTTTGTTATTGCATGATGCAAAAACAGTACTGCCGGTTGCTAAGGCTGCACCGGAAATAGCTGTTTTCAGGAAATTTCTTCTATTGAGTTCCATAGAGATAGTTGTTTAAATTTAAAGAGTTTTTATCCTCAAAAAAGTTATGGGGATAAAAACTCTTTATATGTTATAAGATAGACTTATTTTTTATCGATAGGTTTACCTGGAACAGGAACAGTGAATGAGCTCATATCCATTTTACCCAAATTCAAATCTTTTGGAGTATAATCAAGTGGAGAAGCAGTCATTGCATCCCAAGTAGTTTCGCTACCAGTGTAAGCTGATTCACGTCCCATGATAGCAGCCATGTTAGCTACGGCTGTTTCAGTCGCCTGCTGGATAGGTTTCTTGCTACGGATGCAGTTAATCCAGTTTACATGTTCCAATGTATATGGGTCAACTTGTTTGTATTTAGCTTTTTCAGCTTCTTTATCGTATTTCCAGATAACGTTTCCTGCCAAGTCCTTAATTTCCATTGTAGCACTGTTCCAAGAACCTTTTGTACCCTGGATAAATTCGCTTACGTTATTTGCGCAACCGTCAACCTGGCGGCACATACTATGCAAATGGATACCATTTTCCATAGTGAAATCTACGCTGAAGTTATCATACTGGTCACCTGTAAGACGACGATGACGAGAACCGAAACCAACAGCTTTTACTGGTTTCAAACCACTGAACCATGTAAATACGTCGATATTGTGAACGTGCTGTTCTACGATATGGTCACCAGACAACCATTTCCAGTTAACCCAGTCTTTAATCATCCATTCGCAGTCACTCCAGCCTTGCTGGCGTTCGCGATACCACAACATACTCTGGTTCCAGTAAACTGTACCGCCGGTGATTTCACCAATCATACCTTCCATAATTTTCTTGTATGATTCGATGTAGCTACGCTGGTGGTGACGCTGAGTACCAGTAACAACAGACAAACCTTTAGCCTCTGCCTGTTTAGCTGTAGCCATGATTGTACGATAACCAGCTGGATCCACACAGATAGGTTTTTCCAAGAATGAATGTTTTCCTTTTTCTGTTGCATATTGGAAATGTAAAGGACGGAAAACAGGAGGAGTTGCGATGATAACTACATCTACACCACTGTCAATTACCTGTTTGTATGCATCCAAACCAACAAAACGTTTGTCTGCAGGAATATCTATATTTTTTTCTTTCTTCAATTTGTCAGCCAAAGCATCAACTCTTTCCTGGAATGTATCTGCAAGAGCTGTGATTGTCACACCGTTTGCAGCATTAAGGAAGTTGAAAGCAGCACCTGAACCACGGCCGCCGCAACCTATAACACCAGCCTTAAGTTCCTGTCCGTCGCTTGCCAAATCAGGTAATTCCGGTGCATAATAACTTCCTGGTTCTTTCAAAGGTTTGTTAGCACTGCTACCTTCTGCAGAACCACCGCCGCAAGATGTCAATACACTTGCTGTACCTGTACCCATAGCTCCAAGAGCTCCTGCCATTACTGAACTTTTCAGAAATGATCTTCTACTAATTCCGTTTTCTTTTTTCATGATATAAATATTAAAGCTTTCTGTATTGTTATTTATTCAAGTTTCGCAAGTTGTTCAACTTAAAAGTTAACAAGGCTTCAGATACAAGTTGACAAGGTCAGGACACCTGTAATTTCACGAATTTTATCTAAAATCTTGTTAACTTGTCTTCTAGTCAACTTGTTATCTAGAAGTTGAGCTTGCGATACTTGAATTATTTATTATTGTATTCACAAACTACTCGGAAGCCAATTCCTTTGATGTCTGAATACCACCAAATACTTTTTGGCTGCTGAGGATCTGTCTTAAGCCACAAATCATGCTGGGTACATCCTCGAGATGCACATCTTACATCTGCCGCATCGGATGTATAGTTACCGCCTCTGACTACCCATTCAGTACCTTCTGTTACTAATGGATTTGTCACATTGTCGCCACTCTTCTTATATGCTTCAGGGTCGTATTTGTCAGCGCAATATTCCAATACGTTACCCAGCATGTTTTTCAGTCCGAACGGATTCGCTTTTACAGTTTCCGGATCCTGTGTCTTATTCTGGCTGTTTTTAGCATAAATTACATATGAACTTATACTGTCAGTTTTGGCATCAAAGAATTTTCTCCAGAAACCTTGGTCAGAGAAATCAGACGGATCACCACTGAAGAAGTATGGAGTTTCGCTGCCGCCTCTGGCTGCATATTCCCATTCAGCTTCTGTCGGGAGTCTGTATTTCTTACCAGTCTTTTTGGACAACCATTGACAGAATGTTTCTGCAGCATAATGAGTCATGGTAATAGCTGGCCTGTTTCCGCCACCCCAACCTTGGTCTGGGAAACCGAATGGAGGAGTAGGCCCGGAAATAGCGTCAACATTAGGATTGCTGTTATTCGCATAAACAGTTTCAGGCGGAGTTCTACCTTCACTCATGGTATTTCCATAGAATGCCCAATACTGATCCCAAGTAACTTCCAGCTCTGCCATGAAGAACTGGTCAACAGTAACTGTACGAACAGGGCTTTCATCATCCTTGTGGAAATCTTCACTTTCAGGACTACCCATTTTAAATGTTCCGCCAGGAATAGCTTTCATATTGAAAGAAACCGCTGTTCCTGGAATTTGTTCTGTATAATCTTCGAATGCAGTTACAGTTGTTGCTTCTTTGAAGAATTTGCTTGTATCAACTGCGGCAGCAACTTCCAATCCCGGAATACCACTCATTTTTGAATGGTTATAATTAGGATTGTAATGTCCGGCGTCAAGGTGACAGCTTATACATTGCAAATCCAGTTTCTTCTCATTCTCATCATAATATAGATGGGCTGTAATTCCATCATTGGTTATTCCTTCAGGGAACAGGTTCTGATGGCATTCTTTACAAGATTCGTTAGGAATATATTTTATGGCATGCTCCAGCTCGGATTTTTGTTCCCAGTTGAAGTCTGCACTGTCTTTTGTCAGGTAAGACCAGGCATCAGTAAGACCAAGTTTTAATTTTGCGGAATAATGATTCCATGTCTGGCTCTGAGGCGGAAGATGGCAGTCAACGCAATGCGTCAATACTCCACTACCATTATTGACATGCTTTGATAATTTCCAGCTATCATATACATGCGGGTGTACGTGGCACATCATACAAGATTCATCACTTGAGAAATATACTGATGTCTTATATGCTCCTATCATTACGCCAGCACCAAGCACAATACCTATGCCGAATATAAATTTCTTAGAAGAAAAAAAGTTGTTTTTTTTCTTTATGTTTTCAAAGTTGTTATTTGTAGTCATGCACAAATGTAATTTTTATGGTATCTCTTGTTAGCAAAAATCGGGAATAAAAATACTAATTTCCATATAAAGGAAAAAAGATTTTATCCCCGATTTTCTAAAAGTGGTTATAATTTAACTTTTTTAACTAATTACAGTTTGTTCTGAATAGGTTTTATAATGAAACTAAATGTATAATCATCATATGGAATTCTGTATTCTGGTAAAGGTAACTGTCCCCAACTGTTAACACATCCCAGTCCCATTTGAACTTTGTCAATTGTCAAATTGATATAATTTACCTTTGGAACCTGTGGTGAATGTCTTTGGTCTTTTTCCAAACCATCATCCAATGATTCAATAGAATACTGCAATGCCGAAGCTGTGAACGGGGCATCTGCTACAAGCTGGATGCCGTTTCCTCCGGCATTAGTCTGGTTCCACCAGCGGATGTCTGTCTTGCTTCCGTTTTCCTGCGGACGAATGTATGAATAGAACTGTTCGTCAACAGTCTGTTTGTATTTGCCCAAATCTGTAGCATTGTTCCTGTCTGAATAGTTTTCAATAGGACCACGTCCGTAATACTGGATATGAGCCAATGATTTATTCAGTTTCATTTGCATACCAAATCTGAACATATCTGAAACATTTGCAGACTTGTTAGCTTTGAGAGATTGTGTTACCTGAACAGCTCCTTCATTATTTATAATGTATGTCAATTCCAATTTACCAGAAACAGAAGGCATGTCATAAGTAGCATTGACTTTTACCATTCCGTTTTCAGTTGTAGCCTTCAAATCATTAAGCTTCATTTCCGGATTCTTCCATACAATGTATTTCTTTTGCAAACCTGCACCCATGTCATTGTCTGTCGGTGCTCTCCAGAAATTAGGAGTAAGATGAGTATCATCTTCCATAATTGACTGGCCGTTTACATTAAACAATGTCATGAAACCGTTGGCGCGATCAAAGTCAATTTGGAAGTTTTCACCTTCAACTATTAGATAGAACTTGTCATTATCTTTGATTACCGGAGCTGGGTTCTGATAGTTTGTTGTTCCTTCATTAGCCAATATCAATTCCGGAGCCTTGTATGGGCGAACAGCCAATTGGTTTTTAGCAACTGTATAACCTGCAGGTAAAAGGTTGGCAGCTTTCTTGAGTTTGAATGAAACATTCAACAATATTTCTGCATCCTTGCACTTGCAAGCGCCTTCGCAATTCTCATCAAGAGAATAACCAAGTTTCTGCTCAACTGTTTGCTGAGGTTTAACATTCAAGTCATTAATGATGCCTTTCTGTACTTCTTCACCGTTGGCAAGCAAACTCCATTCTGCATAATAATTGCTCAAATCTGTAAAGAAGTTTTCGTTATATATGCTGATAACACCCTTTTGCAAGTCAACAGGTTTAACCCAAATGGACTGGTAATAGTGTCCGACTTCATACATGTGTGGATTAGGATTTCTGTCCGGATTGATCAGTCCATTATCCATAAAGTTGTTGTCAGATGCATCATAACGGTTGAAATCCCCACCATATGCATATATTTCAACACCATTCTTGTCTTTCCATCTCAATGACTGGTCAACGAAGTCCCAAATAAAACCTCCTTGATAATTAGGATACTTGCGGATTAAATCCCAATATTCTTTGAATCCACCTTGTGAGTTACCCATTGCGTGAGCGTATTCACATTGGATAAGAGGCTTGTCCTTGTGTGTCTGGCAATATTCTTCGCTTTCTTTGTAGTCATAATACATAGGACAGAAAATATCTGTAAACTCATTCATGCCAGCCTGTTCGTACTGGACAGCACGTGATTTGTCTTCGTTTTTAATCCATTTATAGCATTCTTCGAAGTTTGGGCCAAAACCTGCTTCATTACCCAAAGACCAGAAAATAATTGATGGATGGTTGAAACCTCTCTGAACATTACGCTGGTTCCTTTCCAAATGGGCTTTTGCGTATGCCGGATTTTTAGCCAAAGTTTTTTCACCGTATCCCATACCGTGAGATTCGATATTGGCTTCAGCAACAACATATATACCATACTGGTCGCAAAGGTCATACCAAAGGTTGTTGTCAGGATAGTGGCATGTACGGACAGCATTGATATTAAACTCTTTCATTCGTTTGATATCCTGAATCATGCGTTCCTTGGAAATGACATATCCTTTGTCCGGGTCCATTTCATGTCTGTCGGCTCCTTTAAATAACACTGCTTGGCCATTAACAAGAATCTGTCCGTTCTTTAGCTCTATTTTGCGGAAACCAACATTAACCGGGATAGATTCCAAAGTTTTGTTTCCATTTGTAAGTGTAGCAACCAACTTGTATAAATATGGAGATTCAGCACTCCATTTTTGAGGATTGCTTACATTAATAGTAGCTTTTTGTTTTCCAGAACCTTTGACTTCCGTTGCAGCAACTTCTTTTCCTGATTTGTCAAGAAGCTTCAAGTTTACAGTTCCAGAACCTTTCATTTGAAGGTCGATAGCAAGTGTTCCGTCTTTATATTGCGCATCCAAGTCTGGAGTAACCCTGATATCTTGAATGTGTGTCGTGTTTCTTGTATATAAATAACAATCTCTGCCTACACCGGAAAGGCGAAGGAAATCCTGGTCTTCCAGATATGTTCCATCGCACCAGCGGAACACTTGGAAAGCGATCAGGTTCTTGCCCGGCTTTAGGTATTTAGTCAGATTAAACTCTGCTTCAAGTTTGCTGTCTTCGCTGTATCCAACAAATTTACCGTTGACCCATAAATACATATTGGAAGTAACAGAACCGAAATGAGCAATAATTTCTTTTCCTTTCCAGTCTGCCGGAATAGTAATCTCACGTCTGTAAGAACCAACATGGTTGTTCACTGTCGGTACTTGTGGAGGATTGTTCTTGAATTGGCTTCTCCAAGCGTAACCTACATTCACGTAAATTGGGTCGCCGTATCCGTTAAGTTCCCAGATGCCTGGAACTTTCATGTTGTCCCAACCTTTGTCGTTGAAATCAGTCTTGAAAAAGTCTGTAGGTCTCTGGTCTGCATGTTCAACCCAGTTGAATTTCCAGTTTCCGTTCAAAGTGAGATAATTTTCAGAGTTTATTTTATCTCCTTTCAAGGCTTCTTCATACCCTTCATAAGCAAAGTAATTGGTATGCATAGGAGCACGGTTAATCTGGTTGACATTAGGATCCAACCATTCATTTTGCTGAGCAAAAGCAGTTAAGCCTGTAAATGCTAACGCGCATGTTAAAATTCTACGTTTCATGGTAAAGATTTGTTGATGATTTAATGTTTACTTAGCAAATATACGCTATACATTTTTTATAAAGGAAAAAAACAATAAAAAAGTTCAAAAAAATGGATTTGTATTTCCTGCTGTTATAAAAAACTGTAAAATATCATACTTAACTGATTATTCTTAGGTCTTTTGCAACTCTGCATGCTTCAATCGAATTTTTTACTTTTAGTTTGCCTAAAATTTCTTGTCTGTGTCTGCTCACGGTGTTTATGCTTATAGATAAAGATTCTGCAATGTTTTTGCTCATCAAACCTTTATCTATAAGTTTTAATATTTGTATTTCCCTTTCAGATAAAATTTTCGGGCATTTTCTTTTCCCCATTTCTGTTATATCTCCCGTTGCTGAATTAACCAAAATACTATTATATGGAATGTCTGATATTAGAGGGTAATATAAACACAGAGCTAGCCATAAACTGTTGTCAACCGGAGATGAAACATAAAATATCCTATGTACAACAGGTATGAAATTCCCGTTTTTATCTCTCATCCTTAATTTATTTATAAGATAATAATCGGGACGCTTTCTTTTGGGAAGATGCCTTATGAAATGGAAGAATCTTAACTCTTGCAGATATTTATTGTATAAATCTTCAGGGAAAATAAGGTCTAGTATTTCTTTTTCCCAAATAGAATCGATTCTGTTTCCTTCGCCGGGAATACTCTTTAATCCTAATGTGCTTGAAAAATTACCGTGATATATATAGCTTTTGTTTGATTGCATGTCGCTCAATACGGAAATGGAATTTTCTATTTCCGAATAACCTTTTGCTATTGTTTTATATTTATCCAGTTCTTTATTATATATAACTTTCTCAAAAGAAGAAAAACTTTGTTGAGATAGCTCATCATTCAATTTGTCCGCTATATCCATGCAAAATGGTTATTTATAATTATTGTGCTTATTGTTTTAACAATCTACATTTGCAAAAGTAATGAAAAACGTAATCAAGAATGGAAACTGAAAAAGAAAAGTGTCATAGAGGTTTACTTTATGATGCAAATAATGATAAAGAGTTATTGGCTGAACGACTGCTCTGTAAGGATATTTGTTATGAATATAATCAGCTCCGTCCGTCAGAACTGGAAAAAAGAGAAGAAATAATAAAACATTTGCTTGGAAAAACAGGGGATAAGTTTCTTATCGAACAACCTTTTTACTGTGATTATGGATATAATATAGAAATAGGTGAAAATTTCTATGCCAATGTCAATTGTGTGATACTTGATGGTGCAAAAGTCCGTTTTGGTGATAATGTTTTTGTTGCGCCGAATTGTGGATTCTACACCGCAGGACATCCTTTTGATGTTAAGCAGAGAAATGACGGGTTGGAATATGCCTATCCGATTACAATAGGAAATAATGTATGGATAGGGGCTCAGGTATGTGTATTGCCCGGAGTTACAATAGGCGACAATTGTGTTATTGGAGCCGGAAGTGTTGTTACTAAAGATATTCCGGCAAATTCGCTGGCAGTTGGAAATCCTTGCAAGGTTATAAGGAAAATATAGAGAATATGTCAATCGTTATACAGGCAGGAATTAGGGCATAAAATAAGATAATGTAGCCGGCATGTATTTCTGAATATTGATTCATGCTGGATTCTTGTTCGTTTCAATGCGATTTTTTCTTCCTGTTATTTAATTAAAAATATCGATTCACCTAGGTGGTTCAATCAGCTCACCTAGGTGGATTGATTAACTCACCTAGGTGAATCGATTGGCTCACCTAGGTGAATCGGTTTTAAGATGCCTATCATGTGATATTTTTAATAAGAAAAAAAGATATTTTTATAGTGATAATCTTAGGATTTCTTGGAATACCTGATATTCTCAGGCTATAAACTTCCTGATGTTATATATTATATAATGTAACTTCCGGGAAGTTAGGTTTGTAAAACTAAAATAATGTTTAATATAAAACTGTTGTGGAAATGACAAAAAAATTATTTGTGGGCTTGATGCTCTTGTTTGTATCTCAGTTATCTTTTTCTCAAACATTAGAGAAAATGCAGTGGTTCAATGAACCTGAAAAATGGGAAATTAAAGATAAAACTCTGTCAATGTTTGTAACTCCGCAAAGTGACTATTGGCGTATTTCTCATTACGGTTTCACTGTTGATGACGCACCTTTTTATTATGCAAATTATGGCGGTGAGTTTGAAGCGAAAGTGAAAATCACAGGAAAATACAAATCCCGTTTTGACCAGGCAGGAATGATGATTCGTATTGACCATGAGAATTACATCAAAGCTGGTATTGAATTTGTTGACGGTAAGTATAATTTGAGCACTGTTGTTACTCATAAAACATCAGATTGGAGTGTAATTACGCTTGACAAACCTGTGCCTTATATATGGATAAAAGCTGTTAGACGTCTGGATGCAATCGAGATTTTCTATTCGTTTGATGATAAGGAATATGTTATGATGCGCAATGCCTGGATGAAAGATAACACTCCTGTTCAGGTTGGTGTTATGGCTGCTTGTCCGGACGGCGACGGATTTGATGTAACTTTCGAGCATTTCAATGTTAAGCATCTTCCGGATATGAGGAGATTGGAATGGCTTAAGAATAACGCAGAGTAATATTTTGTTTTTATATTATTATAACCGGTTGAGGCATATATGTTCTTGGCCGGTTTTTTGTATTTATGCATGTTTGGATTTTCTTCCGAAGGAAAAACCTGTTTTTCTCTATAAAGAAATGTTTTAGATTGGAATTACGTGTTTGTAAATTGTATGTCTGTGTTTTTAAAATATAGAATATACAGCGGTATTTCTTATATTTTATTTCAAAAACACGAAAAAAACTTACGGATTTGTTTTGATGTTTTAAAAAAGGCTGTATCTTTGCAGTGGTTTAAAAAAAGGAAATATGAAACAGACACGATTGCATAATCTATTGAATACATTGGGTATTATTCTACTCTGGCAACAGGATAGGAAGTGAGTTTGTGCATATAAGTGTTTGGATAAAGTTATAATAAAGCCTTTCTCGCTTCCTGCGGTGAAAGGCTTTTTATTTTGCAATAAAGAGATAAAAAACATATACTACTATGTCAGACAGATTATTTATTTTCGATACAACTCTTAGAGATGGTGAACAAGTTCCGGGTTGTCAGTTGAACACTGTTGAGAAAATACAGGTTGCGCGAGCATTGGAAGCTCTTGGTGTGGATGTTATTGAAGCCGGATTCCCGGTTTCAAGCCCCGGAGACTTTAAAAGTGTGGTTGAGATTTCGAAGGCTGTAACTTGGCCTACGATTTGTGCTTTGACTCGTGCTGTTGAAAAAGATATCGATGCTGCTGCAGAGGCTTTGAAATATGCAAAGCGTGGCAGAATCCATACTGGAATAGGTACTTCTGACTCTCATATCCGTTATAAATTCAACTCTACACGCGAAGAAATTATCGAGCGTGCTGTTGCAGCTACAAAATATGCCAAGAAATATGTTGAGGATGTTGAATTCTATTGCGAGGATGCCGGACGAACTGAAAATGAATATTTGGCACGTGTGGTTGAGGCGGTAATCAAAGCCGGAGCAACAGTTGTGAACATCCCTGATACAACAGGGTATTGCCTTCCTGATGAATATGGAGCAAAGATTAAGTATTTGATGGAACATGTTGACGGTATTCATAATGCAATTCTGTCAACTCATTGCCACAACGACTTGGGTATGGCAACTGCCAACACAGTTCAGGGTGTTCTGAATGGCGCACGTCAGGTGGAAGTGACTATCAATGGTATCGGCGAACGTGCCGGAAACACTTCGCTTGAAGAGGTTGCCATGATTTTCAAGAGCCACAAGGAAAGAAATATCATTACGAATATAAATACTACTAAGATTTACAGCACAAGCCGGATGGTGTCAAGCCTGATGAATATGCCGGTGCAGCCTAACAAGGCTATTGTGGGACGTAATGCTTTTGCTCATTCTTCAGGAATTCATCAGGACGGTGTGTTGAAGAATGTTCAGACTTATGAGATTATCGACCCGAAAGAAGTTGGTATTGATGATAATGCAATTGTTCTTACAGCACGTAGCGGACGTGCGGCATTGAAACATCGCATGCATGTTCTTGGATTGGATGTTGACCAGGAACGTCTTGACAAGATTTATGAAGACTTCCTTAAACTTGCCGACAAGAAAAAGGAAATCAATGATGATGATATCCTTGTTCTGGCAGGTGCTGACCGCTCACAGAATCATCATATCAAACTTGAATATTTACAGGTTACAAGTGGTGTAGGTGTGCGCTCTGTGGCAAGCGTAGGTTTGAATATTGCAGGTGAGAAGTTTGAAGCTGCTGCAACTGGTAATGGCCCGGTTGATGCTGCAATCAAGGCTCTTAAGCAAATCATTCACCGTCAGATGGTGCTTAAGGAATTCACAATCCAGGCAATCAGCAAAGGTAGCGATGATGTGGGCAAGGTTCATATGCAGGTTGAATATGACAATCATATTTATTATGGTTTCGGTGCAAATACAGATATTATAGCTGCTTCTGTTGAGGCTTATATTGACGCAATCAATAAATTTGTGAAATAAGAATACAAGGTTTCAGAGGCAAGGTTTTAGTAGGAAATCTTTATTCCCTATAACCTTGTCTCCCTTGTCAACTTGTCATATCTTGCAAAACTTAAAAACATAAAATAAAATGTCAAATACATTATTCGATAAGATTTGGGACGCCCACATTGTTCAGAAGGTGGAGGAAGGTCCTACTCAATTATATATAGACCGTTTGTATTGCCACGAAGTGACCAGTCCGCAAGCTTTTGCCGGACTGCGTGAACGTGGTTTGAAGTGTTTCCGCCCGGAAAAGATTTATTGTATGCCGGACCACAACACTCCGACTCACGACCAGGACAAGCCGATTGAAGACCCGGTTTCACGCACTCAGGTTGATACTTTGGCTAAAAACGCTGCTGATTTCGGTTTGACTCATTTTGGTATGATGGACAAGCGCAATGGTATTATCCATGTGGTTGGTCCGGAACGTGGTCTTACTTTGCCGGGAATGACAATCGTGTGCGGCGACTCTCACACTTCAACTCACGGAGCCATGGGGGCTGTTGCTTTCGGTATCGGAACAAGTGAAGTTGAGATGGTTATGGCTTCGCAGTGTATCCTGCAGTCAAGACCGAAAACAATGAGAATCACAGTTGACGGAAAACTGGGCAAAGGTGTGACTGCTAAAGATGTGGCTCTGTATATAATGTCGAAAATTACAACCAGCGGCGCAACCGGATATTTCATTGAATATGCCGGCGAAGCTATCCGTAACCTTACAATGGAAGGACGATTGACATTGTGTAACCTTTCAATCGAAATGGGTGCGCGCGGAGGCATGGTTGCTCCTGATGAAACTACATTCGAATATATCAAAGGCAGAGAATATGCTCCTAAAGGTGAAGAATGGGACAAGGCTCTTGCTTATTGGAAAACATTGAAGAGTGACGATGATGCAGTGTTCGACCACGAAGTTCGTTTCGATGCAGCAGATATTCAGCCGATGATTACATACGGAACAAATCCGGGTATGGGAATGGCAGTTTCTGATACAATTCCAACAACAGAAGGAATGAACGATGTAGAAAAAGGTTCGTTCGACAAATCTCTTCAGTATATGGGATTCAGCGCGGGAGAGAAGCTTTTGGGCAAGTCGGTTGATTATGTATTCCTTGGTGCTTGTACTAACGGACGTATTGAGGACTTCAGAGCTTTTGCTTCTATAGTGAAAGGACGCCGCAAAGCTGACAACATAATTGCATGGTTGGTTCCGGGTTCATGGATGGTTGATGCACAGATTCGTGAAGAGGGTTTGGATAAAGTCCTTGAAGAAGCTGGTTTCGAAATCCGTCAGCCGGGATGTTCTGCTTGTCTGGCTATGAATGACGATAAGATTCCTGCAGGAAAATATTCAGTGTCAACAAGTAATCGTAACTTTGAAGGCCGTCAGGGTCCGGGCGCACGCACATTGTTGGCAAGTCCGCTTACGGCAGCTGCTGCGGCTGTGACTGGTGTTATTACAGATCCGAGAGAATTCTTGTAAACTAGTCAACATATTCTCTTAAAGTTTAGTTTGTGAAACTAGAGTAAATAATTTAAAGACAAAATGAAACAAAAATTCGATATATTGACAAGCACATGTGTTCCTCTTCCTTTGGAAAATGTGGACACAGACCAGATAATACCGGCACGCTTCCTGAAGGCTACAGACAAGGAAGGTTTTGGTGATAACCTTTTCCGTGACTGGCGCTACAATGCCGACGGCAGCCTTAATGAATCATTCGTCCTGAACAATCCGAAATATAGCGGACAGATTCTTGTTGCCGGAAAGAATTTCGGTTGTGGCTCGAGCCGTGAACATGCTGCATGGGCAATTGCTGGTTATGGTTTCCGTGTAGTTGTGTCAAGCTTTTTCGCCGACATTCACAAAAACAATGAATTGAATAACTTTGTGCTGCCTGTTGTGGTTAGCGAATCTTTCCTTCAGGAATTGTTCGATACAATTGCTGCTAATCCTAAAACAGAAGTTGTGGTTAATCTTCCTGAGCAGACAATAACAAATACAGCTACAGGAAAGAGTGAGAAATTCGAAATCAATGCTTATAAGAAGCATTGTCTGATGAACGGTTTGGATGACATAGATTTTCTTGTTTCAAATAAGGACAAGATAGAAGAATACGAAAAAAGGCAATCATAAAAAATATATTGCTTATGATAGAGATAATGGATACGACACTTCGCGATGGCGAGCAGACTTCGGGTGTTTCATTTGCGGCACACGAAAAACTTGGTATTGCCCAGGTGTTGTTGAGCGAGATGAATGTTGACAGGCTTGAGATAGCTTCGGCACGTGTTTCGGATGGTGAGTTTGAGGCTGTCCGGAAAATAGCTCATTGGGCAGAGCGTGCGGGCTTTCTGGACAGGCTTGAAGTGTTGGGCTTCGTTGATGGCGGTGTTTCCGTAGAATGGATTGAGTCTGCCGGTTGCAAGGTGATGAATCTTTTGTGTAAAGGTTCATATAAGCATGTAACGGAGCAGTTGCGTAAAACACCAGCTGAGCATATTGCCGACATTGAAAGAAACATTTCTGATGCCGTTTCACGCAATATGAAGGTGAATCTCTATCTCGAGGATTGGTCGAACGGAATTCAGGCATCACCTGAGTATGTATTTAATTTTATGGACGCACTCAAGGATATGCCCGTGGAGAGATTTATGCTTCCGGACACTTTGGGTATTCTGAATCCTGAAGATACTTATAATTACTGTAAGATGATGGTTGATAAATATCCTGATATTCATTTTGATTTCCATGCACATAACGATTATGACCTTGCAGTGGCTAATGTTTATTCGGCTGTCAAAGCTGGAGTGAAAGGCATACATACAACTGTTAACGGCTTGGGCGAAAGAGCAGGAAATGCGCCACTCGGAAGTGTTCTTGCAGTGATGAAGGATCATCTCAAAGGAGAAACATCGTTGCGCGAAGAAAAAATAACACGTGTCAGTCATATCGTAGAAACATATTCAGGAATACATATTCCGGGAAACAAACCAATTGTTGGAGAATATGTTTTCACTCAATGTGCCGGAGTTCATGCCGATGGCGACAGCAAGAACAATCTTTATTGCAATGCACTTTTGCCGGAACGCTTCGGCAGAGTGCGTGAGTATGCTTTGGGTAAGACTTCCGGTAAAGCTAATATCCGTAAGAATCTCGAATCTCTTGGTATCGACCTCGACGAGGCTTCAATGCGTAAAGTGACAGAGCGTATCATTGAGTTGGGCGACAAGAAGGAAGTCGTTACTCAGGAGGATTTGCCATATATCATTGCCGATGTTCTGCATCACGACAATATGCAGGAATCTTCGAAGATAAAGATTCTGAATTATTCGCTTTCTCTTACCCAGGGATTAAAACCTGTGGCAACGGTGAAACTGGAGTTCTATGGTGAATCTTATCAGGAATCTGCAACCGGCGACGGACAGTATGATGCTTTCGTACGTGCATTGAGGAAAATATATTCTGACCTAGGCCGTCCGTTCCCGATGCTTACGAATTATTCTGTGTCAATTCCTCCCGGCGGACGTACAGATGCTTTCGTCCAGACAGTAATATCATGGAACTATGCCGGAGTTGACTTCAAGACCAGAGGTTTGGATGCCGATCAGACTGAAGCGGCAATTAAGGCAACAGTGAAGATGTTGAATAAGATTGAGCAGTGAGGGGAAGGGGTTGAGGAGTCAAGTAGTTAAGAAGTCAAGTAGTCAAGAAGAAGTTACTTGTTTTCTGTAGCCTTGTTCCCTTGTCAACTCGTCAACTTAAAAATAAGGAGTCAAGTAGTTAAGAAGTCAAGTAGATGTTACTTGTTTTCTGTAGCCTTGTCAACTTGTCAACTCAAAAACTAATAAACTCAAAAACTAATAAACTTAAAACTAATAAACTTAAAAACTAAAAAATCCATGCAATTTAAAATAGCAGTCCTGGCCGGTGACGGAATCGGTCCGGAAATATCAGTTCAAGGCGTCGATGTGATGACAGCCGTATGTGAAAAATTCGGACATGAAGTAAAATATGATTATGCTCTTTGCGGAGCAGCAGCAATCGATGCGGTAGGAAATCCTTTCCCTGATGAAACATATGAAATCTGTAAAAATGCAGATGCTGTTTTGTTCTCTTCAGTTGGTGATCCGAAATATGACAATGACCCGACAGCGAAGGTTCGTCCGGAACAGGGATTGCTTGCTATGCGCAAGAAATTAGGTTTGTTTGCCAATATCCGTCCGGTACAGACATTCAAGTGTCTTCTTCACAAATCTCCGTTACGTGCAGAGTTGGTTGAAGGCGCAGATTTCCTTTGCATCCGCGAACTTACCGGAGGAATGTATTTCGGTGAAAAATATCAGGACAACGATAAGGCATATGATACAAACTATTATACTCGTCCTGAAATCGAGAGAATTCTTCGTGTAGGTTTTGAATATGCGATGAAGCGCCGCAAACATCTTACAGTTGTTGACAAGGCAAATGTTCTCGCTTCATCTCGCCTTTGGAGACAGATTGCTCAGGAAATGGCTCCTCAATATCCGGAAGTACAGACAGATTATATGTTTGTTGATAATGCTGCAATGAGAATGATTCAGGAACCGACATTCTTTGATGTTATGGTAACTGAAAATACATTTGGTGATATATTGACAGACGAAGGTTCTTGTATCAGCGGTTCAATGGGCTTGCTTCCTTCTGCTTCAACAGGCGAAAGCACTCCGGTGTTTGAACCTATTCACGGTTCATGGCCACAGGCAAAGGGGTTGAATATTGCAAATCCATTGGCACAGATTCTTTCTGTGGCTATGTTGTTCGAATATTTCGACTGCAAGGAAGAAGGTGCTTTGATTCGCCGTGCCGTAGATGCTTCTCTTGATGCTTGTGTCCGCACTCCGGAAATACAGGTTGAAGGTGGAGAAAAATATGGAACCAAGGAAGTTGGTGCTTGGATTGTGAATTATATCCGTAATTCGGAAAAATAACGAACCTGTAATTTACAGAATATTTTGATTAGACTTAAAGCCCTGGAAGGACAAAACTCTTATCGTTATGTCCTTTCAGGGCTATTTTCAAAATTTATCACTACTTTTGCCTGCTGAACTAAAAACTAACCGGCTAACGGAAATGAACAGATTACTGTCTTTACTCAAACAATTCTTCGGATATACATCTTTTCGCCCTTTGCAGGCAGACATAATAAAACATATTTTAGAGAAAAAAGACGCGCTGGTGCTGATGCCGACCGGCGGTGGAAAGTCTATTTGCTTCCAGCTTCCGGCAATATATCTTCCGGGTGTGACTATTGTTGTGTCTCCTCTTATAGCATTGATGAAAGATCAGGTGGAAGGTTTGGTAAATAACGGTATTCCGGCAGCTTCACTTAATAGTATGATGCCGGAGGCAGAACAGCAGCGTGTGAAGCAATTGGCACGCCAAGGCAGACTGAAGCTTATTTATATTTCGCCTGAGAGAGTGAAGGCTGAGGCAGACTGGTTCCTTCCGAGCCTGAATGTTTCGCTTATTGCCATTGATGAGGCGCATTGTGTTTCGCATTGGGGACATGATTTCCGTCCGGAATATACTCAGCTTGCCATATTGAAAGAGCGTTTCCCGAATGTTCCGGTTGTTGCTCTGACTGCAACAGCAGATAAGGTGACACGCACAGATATAATAAAGCAGCTGAATCTGCATGAGCCGGGAATTTTCATTTCCTCGTTCGACCGTCCGAATCTTTCTCTTACCGTTGAAAAAGGATTGAACAAGAAAGAGAAAATCCAGGCAATAGTCCGTTTTATCCGCCGTCATCCGAAACAAAGCGGAATTGTGTATTGCCAGAAACGTAGTGACACGGAGATGCTTTCAGATGAGCTTTCGATGTATAATATTGATGCAATTCCTTATCATGCCGGACTTCCGCATGATGTCCGAGAGCAGGCACAGAATGATTTCATTTCCGACAGGGTGAATGTTATCTGCGCGACTGTGGCTTTCGGTATGGGAATAGACAAGAGTAATGTCCGCTGGGTGATACATTATAATATGCCCGGAAGCATCGAAAATTATTATCAGGAAATTGGCCGTGCCGGTCGTGATGGTGCACCGGCAGATACTTTGTTGTTCTATTCCGTCGGTGATTTGATTTTGCTACGCCAGTTCGTTGAGGAAAGCGGACAAAAAGAAATAAATTCCGATAAGTTGGAATGGATGCGCCGCTATTGTGAAGCAGATGTTTGCCGTCGTCGTGTGTTGTTGAGCTATTTCGGTGAGGAATCGAAGGAAGATTGTGGAAATTGTGATGTATGTAAGAATCCTCCGGTTCGTTTCGATGGCAGTATTCTTGTGCAGAAAGCTTTGAGCGGAATGATTCGTACAGGCGAGCAGGTTGGTATGAATATGCTTATAGATATTCTTAGAGGCTCGTCCCGTGCCGAGATTATATCCAAAGGCTACAATATGCTGAAAACATACGGTGCCGGACGAGATTTGCCTTTCAAGGTGTGGAAAGAATATATTTATCAGATGATACAGCTGGGCTATATCGAGATTAATCCTATGTCCAATTATACGCTGAAATCTACAGAAAGCGGCAGAAACGTGCTTTTCGGCAAAGAAACAGCTCAGTTGGCACGTTATCGCGAGCGTGTAGTTGAGTCAAGTCAGTCATCTTCGGGATATAAAGCCACGCCAATTCGTCCAAGACAATCTGTTCCAGTTGATGAGTCTCTATTGGATGCACTTATGCAACTGCGTAAGCAATTGGCAGAACGAGAGCATAAGCTGGCATATCATATTTTCTCGGACGATTCTTTGTATGAGATGGTTGCCCATAAACCGGTGACTCTTGCAGAGTTCGGAATGATTCGTGGTGTAGGCGATATAAAGTTGGAACGTTACGGACGTATTTTTGTTTCCCTTATTCGCTTCGTATTGAAGATGCCGAAATTGCCTCAGTAGAAAGAACAATTTCACCGAAAGGAATCATTGCGTTGAAAAGGCAGATTTTACTGTAAGAATGTATTGAGGAGAATTCTATTTCATTTTCTTTAATAATTCCGCTTTCCAGCAAATAAGAGCGCATAGTTCCTTTCAATAAAGGAGTAGTTGGAGTTTCCCATTTCCCGTAGTAGTTCAATAATGCTACGTTAGCGATGGATGTATCCGTAATAAGACCATTTCTAATAATTAATACATCATCACATTCACCGCGCAAGTCATAAAGTCTGTTCAGTTTATTTCTGTCTTCATACTTGTAGCTGTAGTCAATATTGTTGCATTCAATAGCTTGCAGATATTCTACCTTTCGGATTTGATATGGAAAATATTCCACTTTCTCAATGTTTTTGCCATAAAGAATCCTGCATTTTGTGCGATCTTTATATTTCTCCGGAAATTCAATTATAGAAGATAAATCCGGAACAGTACATTCCGGATAGAAATACTTCATAGTGCCGTGCATTCTCTTTTCATGGAATTTGAGATTTTTTACGGCACCATTCTCTATTCTTATAGTTTCAATAAATCGGCACATATATTTTCTGTATCATTTCATTATATTCACTGTTTAATTCGCTTCGTGATGTAATTCCACCACCGCTTTTGAAGAAGAATTTGTTTCCGTCTTTCTCTATGAAACGAATCATAACAGAACTGTCTAGATTCTCTCCATCGAAATATCCCATAATTCCTGTATAAAAACCTCTGTTGTATGTTTCAGCTTCAGCAATTATCTCCTGGGTTTTCTTTTTAGGCGCACCGGAGATTGAGCCGGCAGGAAGAAGAGAAAACAGGATTGAACCAATATTGTTCTGCCAATTATCCTGCAATTTTCCCCGCACTTCGGAACTCACCTGAAGAAGAACACCTTTATTTGTCTGTATTCGATCAATATATCTGTATTTTGGAACCGAAACATCAGAAGCGATTATGCTTAAATCATTTCTGATTAAATCAACGATAGTGGCATGTTCTGCTGCTTCCTTCGGGTCGTTCATTATAATGGATTCGGCATTTGGAAGCGAAGCATCAATAGTCCCTTTCATCGGATAAGAATATACATATCCGTCTTTTATCCTGATAAATATTTCAGGAGAGAAAACGATGAACTTGTCTCTCAGCATAAGTTTGTATAAAGCCTTAGCTCTGAAGAATAACTCCTCTAATTGTAAGTTTATATTGATAGGAGTGGAGCAGGTGAGATTTACAAGGTAAGAATTGCCTTTATTGATATTATCTTTAACGATGTTGAAAGATTTCTCATAATCCTCGATGCTCTGAGGAAAAATCTCAATTTGGGGATTATCTGAAGACGTGTATTTGGTTTTAAAGTTGGAGAATCCGCTGAAGTCGTATAATATAGAAGAGCTGTCTACAGAATTAGCTTCTTCAACAATTATGTTTTCTTGCAGATAGTCAATGATAAAAATAAAAGGACGTTTTCTCGCCCCAAAACTGTTCATTAAAGAAATTGCATTTTCTTTATTGATAAAGCGCATTTTTTAGTAGGTCTTTGAAATTATATTATTTAAGTTTCGCAAGTTGCTCAACTTAATAGTTAACAAGGCCTCAGATACAAGTTGACAAGGCCAAAACAACTGAAACTTTACATTTATCATCTAAAAACCTTGTTGACTTGTTTTCTTGTCAACTTGTTACCTGCAAGTTGAGCTTGCGAAACTTGAATTATATTATTTTTTGTCAAGTAAAAACTCGTTGATTTGTTTGATAAACTCATCTTTAGGAAGAGCACCTTGCGAAACCATAGGCTTTCCTTCTTTAGGAACAAATAAAATGGTCGGGATACTTCTTACACCGAAAACAGAGGCAAGTTCCTGCTCGTTATCAACATTTATTTTATAAATAACGATGTCGTCCTTATATTGTTCAGCCAAATCTTTAAGAATCGGAGCCACAGCCTTACAAGGTCCACACCAGTCTGCATAGAAATCAATGATACAAGGTTTATCACCTTCGTAAACCCACTGGTTCGGATTCTTTTCATAATTGAAAACTTTTGTAATAAAGTCGGCTTTGTTTAAAACGATGACTTCACCTGCCTTTTCGCTGTTTATTGTTGCCTTTTCTTTTCCTGGATTTTCTGTTTTGGCAGACATGCTACAACTTAAAGCTAAAAAAGAAATAGCAAATAATAATAGGTTTCTAACTTTTCTCATTGTCTGAATAATTAATTGATTGTCTTTTGTTTTTTAGTTTTTCAAATATACTAATATTTTTGAGATTAGAAAAAAAATACCCTCAAATGAAAATTTTTTCTTCAAAACTATTGCATATTCAAAAATAATACCTACCTTTGCACCGCAATCGAGAGAGAACGATTGGTTAACGAAATAAGAAATTTTGGAGAGATGGCAGAGTGGTCGATTGCGGCGGTCTTGAAAACCGTTGAACTGAGAGGTTCCGGGGGTTCGAATCCCTCTCTCTCCGCTGAAACCTAAGACATTAGGTAGTCAAATTAAGACAAGTCCCGTAAAATCAACGTTTTACGGGACTTTTTCTATTTATCCGGTGGACAACCGAAAGACATTCAAATGC